>NZ_JBEOVO010000082.1:0-1036 GCF_040295605.1 Streptomyces sp. NPDC002773 | reverse complement strand
GGAGATCTGTACCCACATTCGTGGTCAACCCAGTATTACTAATACTCACAAAATATATATAAATAATAGGATTATTTATCTCTTTAATTCAGATATTGATAAATTAAATACGCATACCATAATAACCCTACAAAAAAGAACAGATCTAAAATGTTTTTATTTATTTTTCTTCTTTGATCTCCAAAGTATGGTGACCTTTTTTGCCAAAATAATTTCCTATTTTTAACATCAGAAAAAAATAATCTGAAAATTATAAATAAAACTGGAAGAGAAAAGTTTAACAGTATATAAAAAACATCTGCACAATTTTCAATTATGACATATCCTATTAAAAAAAATAATACAGCAAGAAAAATAAGTCTGTACTGAATTTTCATAGATCACCTCTACAATCAAATTTACGCTCTCTTGATAGAATTAATACTACTAATCTTAAAACAATCTGTAAATGTCATTCTGACGCCACCTTTTGTTTTCCCGCATTGATATAAGAACTGTATACTCCTTCTCCAGTGTTAAGACGTGCATATTAGATAAAACCTGACCACTTTTTGCAAAAAAATGGAAAGAGCATAAGGTGAACGCACCACTCTCATAGTGAGAGTGGGAAAATAGGCTGTGCCTATTGCGTTTCAAGGCCTTTAGATAAGTCACCACACCTTATTTTTTAGTATTCTCCCATGAATACTACTGCGACTACTCAGGTGGTTATTTTCGCTGTTCTGACTACTTCATGACTACTTTCAATATTACTTTTTCCTTTAGAAAAAATACCCGAACACTAATAGTTTTTTGGAAGGTATTGAGCAACAATTTCGTTGAAACTGAGTCCTTTTTTTGTATCTTCTTGTACGATATTGTTGCCTTTTGTTTCTTGATTAGTCTGATTTTTTTTCTTATTCTTGAACCGATAATTTTCATTTCGCACAGTTTTTTTGCTCATTGATACTGCCTCTTGGTATACGTTGGAAGAAAATAAATCTGGTATTTGGGTGTGATCTTGTTCCAACTTTGCGTTTGTCATTACGGTCAAAAC
>NZ_JBEOVO010000081.1:0-1077 GCF_040295605.1 Streptomyces sp. NPDC002773 | reverse complement strand
GTTGCGCCTTACTCTCCCAAGCGATACAGAATGGTACTAACACCATTTTGTATGAGTACCAACACCATTTTGTATGAGTACCAACACCATTTTGTATGAGTACTAACACCATTTTGTATGAGTACCAACACTACCTGTTTACATTTAGGTTAGTGTTTGTTATATTTTTAATGTGAGGGGGGAAAGGAATGGACAAGAAAACGGATTTAGCAGTTAGATATCAAAATGAATTGAACCTTGTGCCTTTAAAAGAATTCAACGCTAAAGAAATGGATTTGTTCTTTGCATTATGTGCTCGTATGAAAGAGCGTGGACTAGACAATGTGCGCTTTTCTTTTGAAGAGTTGAAAGAATTGAGTGAATATAAGTTTACTGGTAATGATAGATTCGTTCATGATTTGGAGAATGTCTATCAAAAAATGATCAGTATGTCTTACCGTACGGATGAGATCAATGAAGATGGCGACCGAGTTATCAAACGTTTCGTATTGTTTACAGGGTTTGAAATTAATGTCTCTAAAATGTTTGTCGATGTGAGTGTTAATCCAAAACTGGACTACATTATCAATGGTTTAACTACTGAGGTTTCTAGGTTTGAATTATCTGCTTTCACTTCGATTCGCTCTACCTATGCAAAAACATTATTCCGATTGCTTATGCAATATCGCTCTACTGGTTATTATATTGTGAGAATTGAAGATTTTAAAGAACGAATGGATATTCCGGAGAGCTATCGCCAAATGGGACAAATCGATCAAAAAGTTTTACAGCCTGCACTAAGGGAATTACAAAACTATTTCAGAGACCTAAAGGTCACAAAAATCAAAGCAAAAAAAGGCAATAAAATTGCCAAACTGGAATTTACATTTTCAGGTCTAAAGACTAACAAACCAAGAATTCCAATGCATGATTGGACAAAATAAAAAAGAACTTGCCCCCTCACATTTAAGCAAGTTAGGCAAGTCCGTACGCAACCCACTACGATTGCTAGTTTATTCTAGCATATGCGTGCGGACTTCTAAAATGAATTATTTTTTTGGAGGTCATATCATGACAAAAAGCAATAGATTTATCAAA
>NZ_JBEOVO010000080.1:0-1516 GCF_040295605.1 Streptomyces sp. NPDC002773 | reverse complement strand
CCTAGGGCCTGTTGCGAAAGTGGATCTTGATCGCCGATGATCACATCTTGTGGGACGTGGGGATCTGACGAATGCGCAGTGGGCCCGGCTTGAGCCCCTATTGCCGCGGGGAATCAAGGCGGGCCGACCGCAGGTGTGGACACGGCGGCAGCTGATAGACGGCATACGGTGGCGGACCCGGACCGGTGCCCCGTGGCGGGATGTACCGGAACGCTATGGGCCGTGGGATCGGGTCTATGACCTGTTCCGGCGCTGGCAGCGGGACGGGACCTGGGCGAGGATCCTCACCCGGCTCCAGGCCGAGGCGGATGCGAAGGGCCTGATCACCTGGGAGGTCAACGTCGATTCCACCGTCTGCCGGGCCCACCAGCACGCCGCCGGGGCGGTGAAAAGGGGGACCTTCAGAAGGAACCGCCCGGCGGTGTCTTCGTCGAGCCGGCCGACCACGGCCTCGGACGTTCCCGCGGCGGACTGACCAGCAAAATCCACCTCGCCGTCGAGCAGGGACAGAAACCGCTGTCGGTGGTGATCACGGCAGGGCAGCGGGGTGACTCCCCACAGTTCGAGCCGGTCCTGGAAGCCATTCGGGTTCCCAGGCTGGGCCTGGGCAGGCCGCGCAAGCGTCCGGACCGGGTCCGGGCCGACAAGGCGTACGACTCCCGCAGCAACCGCTCCTACCTGCGCAGACGCGGGATCAAGGCCACGATTCCAGTGCCTGCGGACCGGGTCCGCAACCGGCTGAAACGCGGCTCGCGCGGCGGGCGACCGCCGACGTTCGACCGGGATGACTACAAGCAGCGGCACGCGGTCGAGTGCGGTATCAACCGGCTCAAGCGGCACCGGGCCGTTGCCACGAGATACGACAAACTCGCCGTCCGCTACGAAGCGACCCTGCTGGTCGCAGCCATCAACGAATGGCTGTGACGGTGTTTCGTCGGGCTGATGCCCATCAGCAACGGCACTCCGGCTACCTTCCGGGCCCGTCCCCGCGCAGTGCAGCGCGGACCAGAGCAAGGTCCGCAGCGGGGACAGCAAGCTCCCAGTAGCGATCAGCGGCTTGCAGGGACAGCAGACGGAACATCCGCTTGTCGACCACCTCACTGCCCAGGCCGGCGACCGGGCCCGCCCCATGAACGTGGAACGGAGCAACCAAGACCACGCCTTCACCGGATCCGCCGAGCACTCGAAACGGCCGCCACACCACTGGCAACGCTGCGGCAGGATCCAGAATCAACGACCCCTGCCGGAAACGATGGCCGTCACGGACGAACGCGGAGACCTCGCGCGCCTCTCCCGCTTTCAACGCTACGACGTCCGCCTCGGCGCGAGGCCGAGCGTCTCCTATGAACTGCTCGATGAGACGCCCCGGATGCCGGAGCAGATCCGTGAAGGTCAGCGTCCCCGCGGCCCGTCGCACTCTTCGTCCCACCGTTGCCCCCTGCATCGCGGTCGTACCCAGAGTAGCGACGGAGGCGTGCGGAACTGCTTCCTCAGCCGCTTTCGCAACAGGCCCTAG
>NZ_JBEOVO010000079.1:0-1731 GCF_040295605.1 Streptomyces sp. NPDC002773 | reverse complement strand
AATAACAATGATATTTTCCAAACCCAAGCTCAAGCTAAGGCTGGTCCAGTTTGGTCTACGACTTCTTTTACGGTGACAAAAAGTGGAAGAAAGGTTACAGCTGTTTGGAAATTGAAAACAAATGCTATAATTAACCGAGTGAACGCTGTTTATAATATTGGGATTTTGGGACAAACGACTTCTCCGGGAAGCTATTCCCCAAAATCTGGTGGTGTGACTATTTCTCAAACTTGGACGTATAAAAAAGGAGGAACTTACAGAATAAATGGGGTTGCTCAAATTTATACTTCAAAGGGAAATGCAAGTTGTTTTTCTCCTGTACGTGTGGTTTCAATTAATTAATATTTTTGGAGGATATGAAAATTGTACGCGATTGAATTAGCTATTACCTTAAACAAAAACAGTGAAAACTACTCTGAAAAATTTGATATTGTGGCGCTACCATTTATTCCAAGAAAAGGGGAAAAAATCCTATGGAATGGGCAATTGTATAAGATTTCAGACGTTATGTATGGTTTTGAAACAAGTGAAGAAGAGTATGGATTCATAGTTAGTCCTGAAATACAAACGTCAATCGCTTCGGATATTTCATATAAAGTTTGGCTAGAAGAAGTTATTTAAACCCTTAGTTAACATAATCTCGATTAACACAAGACGCCCGTCAATCAAGCGATTGACGGGCGTTCTTTGTGATTTTCAATTGGTCTAGCTATGTTTGATCACTAAAATACTGGTAAATCAAGCTTCTTCTCTTTGGGGCGTTTGTGAAGAAACCGGGGGGGCGAGTTGGAACGGTGTTATGTTCCACTCCAGACTTGTCGCAAGATAAGCGAAATGTTGCGTTTCTAACAAGCGTAAAATACAGCGAACTTGATCCGCTGTTTTGTCGGACGCAATGGCTAGGCACTCCACAAAGTCAGCAGGCAAGGAGAAAACGGAACGATTCGCTGTTTGCCACCCCTTGACGATCATGGGATCGAATTCATACCGTCGACAAAAATCACTCACCGATAAACCAAGGTGCCCCACGATATACGCAGTAATCGGATAGCTGTCAACATAAGCTGAAAACGGCATACACAATCCATCCTTTCAGCGCTATCTTAGGGTTCACGGAAAAAGTGCCACCACTTCTTCTTTCTTTCTTGTTTCGGTCGCACGACTTCATTTTCAGAAGTGAATTTCTCTTCTTGCTCTGAGGGGCTCTCATAAGCGTTCTGAGGCGTTTTAAAATTTTCTGAATCATTATTCGATTCTTTGTTTAAATCGCCTGATAAGCGTTCCTGCGACGTCAGAAGCAGTATTTGTTTGTTCGCTTGCAAAGTTAGCTGTTGTTGCTGATCAAGAAGTTTTTGTTGTTGGGCTAATAACGACTGCAGCTGATCAATTTGTGCGTCCTTTTGTTGCAACTGTGAAAACAACTTCGTTTCTATACTGTCAGAGCTTGCTGTGTTAGGAATTTCGAACGCTTCAAGCAACTCGGGACGTCCTAGCTTGTCAGCAAGGTGCAACACCCCCGACCATAGAACTGTCTTGTATCCTTGGCTATTTTTGGCAAGGAACGTTGGCTCTAGGTTGTCAACATGTTTCCTCATGGCTTGTCTACTGATACCAAAAAATTCTGCAAGTTCTTTTACTGTCAACATTTCTTTTGGTTGTCTATCCGTTGTCAAAAGGTTGTCACCTCAGTTGATTTTTTCTTTTAGTATACATGAATTTGATTCGATTATC
>NZ_JBEOVO010000078.1:0-1920 GCF_040295605.1 Streptomyces sp. NPDC002773 | reverse complement strand
ATATATTGTTAAAAAATGAACAGAGACAATATAGCCGAATTTATGGAAAGGTGCAGAAATGCTTGCCACGCTCACGCGCGGACTGCATTTGCTGCCCCTCTTTCCATAAAAGTCACTTTATATGTTTTCTATCCTTTAATACAACAATTTTTAGTTATCCATTTCATGCTATAATATAGCAATGCGAATGCGTTATTGTCTCATGAATGCCTGCGAAGCGGATTGAACACTAACCATTCGTTTTTTTATATCTTTTTTCAATAAGTTGTCTCGCACTTGAGACAATTCATCTCTATACCAATCTATTTTCGTTTCTAAAGCCTCTGACATATCCGCACCATGTTCTAGCGCCAAATAATCTAATACCTCTAATTGAGCTGTTATAAGTCCAATTTCATAAACAGAATCTTTTGTTTTTTCTTTCATGCTTTTCTCTCCTTAAATTTATTTCGTGTACATATTATGTACATTTAACCGCCTGTTAGAAAGGGCTGTTAATATATCTATAACCGCAAGCATTGACAGCAGGAACCCGCTTACTGTGCAGAAATTAGGAGACTTCAGCCATGGAAACAACCAATCCTAAATTTCCACGCTGAAGCTTCAACAGGATAGCACAGACGCCCTACTGTAAATGCACCGCTACGCTTTGCTCAGATCTAAATCTAAAATAGGTAAACTTTCCATATTTAGCCGCCTGTTAGAGGGAGCTGCTACTAATTAAAGAGTTTTGTTTTCTTTAGCTTTAACATGTTCAAACATAGCGTTAGCTTCTTTAGTCATAGTCATGGAATCCGATTGACGTTTTATCGTATCAACACACATTGCTATATATGCATTCTTAGTAATCCCTATACGCTTTGCTTCAGCTACACAATAATCATTAAGTTCTTCCCCAAGCGACATAGAAAACTTAACATTCCCACTCACGTAATCACCTCCAAATCACTTTTATGTAACTAATATACCACCTGATAGGTTTTCAAGCAACAAAAAACTGCAATAGTTTTCAACCATTGCAGCACATGTTATAATTTATTTGATTTTATAGATCAAGCAAGTATCATTCTCATAGTCTGGTTGCAACCCCAGGCCTAAATCTTGCACACTATACTCAACCGCTGGTACTCTCAACCCACGAGAACACCAGTATTTTTTTTTGCCTTTTCCAACAATAGAATTTTGCATTTCTTTCGTAACATATTTAGTAATATAGCTTGCTGTTTTTTCCCGACTTCTAATTTTAGTAAGAGTAGTAAAACCATGATCCCAATCACTACAATTATATACTTTCACGCCTTTATGTTTAACGCCTGAATCACGTATAACAGCGTTCAATCCGCCAGTAACACCATGAAAATGAATAGCACCATCTTTATGAAGCTCAGGGATCATAATATAATCGAATTTTCCATGCTTCTTTCTCATACGTTCAAGCCATCGTCCCATTTTCTCAAATGCAACAGCATAATTATATCTATCAGAATCAAAAGTCAAAGTCCAAAAATAGTTGAATTCATTAGATAATACATAATCTTTTATTTTGGTACGAATTTTCCATAGATTTCTAATTTTCTCTAACTCTTTTTCGTCGTCAGTTTTCTCGGTTTTTTCAGAAATAGATACATCGATAGAATCATCATCAATTTTAACGATTAATGCATTCTTATAAACCGTCAATGTCTTGTCGCCGTTGGGATAGGACTTTATTTTAGTCTTGTATAGTCTCGTCATATTTCTTCCGTTAAGTTACCCGTATGTCAAGTAGACGGGCAACAGCGAATCCCCCTTCCTTTTCCATATTTCATCCGAAATGAATAATCAAATATATTGTTAAAAAATGAACAGAGACAATATAGCCGAATTTATGGAAAGGTGCAGAAATGCTTGCCACGCTCACGCGCGGACTGCATTTGCTGC
>NZ_JBEOVO010000077.1:0-2000 GCF_040295605.1 Streptomyces sp. NPDC002773 | reverse complement strand
CCACCGCTCCCGACGGACGCACTGTCCGGGGCGTGCGGCGGCGATTACGATCGCCCGCGTGACTGACGGCATAGTGGGAGCGATCACCGGCCTGTTCCGGGGAAGCGGGCGTGCGAGCGAGCGCGCGGACGAACTGGCCCGGGTCGAGGCGGAGATCACCGCGTTCGGGGAGGCGCTTGCCGGGCATCCCTTCCTGCCGGACCACCATGTGCACAGCTCCCGGCTCCTCGCCGACTACCAGCGGGCGCTGGACGCGTATGAGCGGGCCAAGCGGGACTTCGTCGGCGACCGGAACCTGCGGGACGCCGCCGACGTGCTGCGGGCCCTCGACGAGGGGCGCCACGCGCTGGCCTGCGTGGACGCCGCCGTCGCGGGCCTGCCACGCCCCCATCGGCTTCCCCTCTGCTTCTTCGATCCCCGTCATGGGCGGTCGGCCGAGAAGGTCCGCTGGGCCCCCGCCGGGGGCGCCGCGCGGACGGTCGCCGTCTGCGCCGCCGATGCCGTACGCCTGGCGGAGGGACGGCCGCCGATCGAGAGCGGCCTGCGGGAGCGGGCACCGGACCCGCGACCCGTGTCCCGTACGAAGGGACGCCGCGGGCACGGATCGGCCGAGGCGGCCCCGACTCTTTCCCCGCCCACCCCCGCGGACCCATACGGGACATGGCCCGCGCACACGGGAACGCGGCAGCGTCGGGAGAACCGTGGCGACACGGGCGTCCAGCTGAGCCGTATCGACCCGCGCGAGCCCGCGCTGCTCGTGGTCCACCTGGAGCGGGCGGCCGACTCATGGGTCGAGCTGACCAGCCCGCGCGGCGACGACGAGCTGCCCCAGCAGATCCTCACGCACGGCTCCTCGCTCACGCGGGCGGTCGTCCCGGTCCCCGCCGACGGCCGGGACACGATCCACCTGGAGATGCACACTCGGCGGGGGTGGCGGATCTGGTTGCACCCGCCGGAGAAGATCCCGCTCCTGATGGGGGAGGTGGGCTCGACCGGCTCGTACGTCCTGCGGCATCCCGGCGGCCGGGAGCCGCTGCAGGTCACCCAGCACGACGGGTCCGCCTTCTCGCTGCACGCCCTCCGGGCGGACTTCCGGCCCGGGGAGCTCCTGTGCGAGGGGACCGGGGCATTTACGGCGGCAGCCGTCACGCCGAAGAAGCCCGCCCTTCTGTACGTCCGGTCGCGCGGCTCGTGGACACTCACCCCGAGCGGGGACCCGAAGCGACCCTAGTCTTCTGAGTGGGGAATTCTGTTCAGATAGGAGGCGAGACGTTCGAGGATCTCGTCCGCCGTCTTGGTCCAGACGTAGGGCTTGGGATCGGTGTTCCATGCGGCGATCCAGTCGCGGATGTCCTGCTCCAGGGCTTGGACGGTCTTGTGGGCGCCTCGCCGTATCTGTTTGTTCGTCAGCTCGGCGAACCACCGCTCCACCAGGTTGAGCCAGGACGACCCGGTCGGCGTGAAGTGCAGGTGGAACCGGGGGTGAGCCAGCAGCCAGGTCTTGATGGCCGGGGTCTTGTGGGTGGCGTAGTTGTCGAGCACCAGGTGGACTGCGAGGCTGTCCGGGACTTCCTTGTCGAGCTTGATGAGGAACTTCTTGAACTCTTCGGCCCGGTGGCGCCGGTGCAGGGAGCCGATCACTTTACCGGTGGCCACCTCCAGAGCAGCGAACAGAGTGGTGGTGCCGGCGCGGACGTAGTCGTGCGTGACGCGTTGCGGAACTCCGGGCATCATCGGCAGCACCGGCTGAGAGCGGTCCAGGGCCTGGATCTGTGACTTCTCGTCCACGCAGAAGACCAGGGCCCGCTCGGGCGGGTCCAGATAGAGCCCGACGACGTCATGGACTTCGTCGACGAAGTACGGATCCGTCGACAGCTTGAACGTCTCCGAGCGGTGCGGCTGCAGACCGAATGCCCGCCAGATCCGCGACACGGTCGACTGCGACAGGCCCAGTTCCTTCGCCATCGAGCGCGTCGACCAGTGGGTCGCGTTTTTCGGGA
>NZ_JBEOVO010000076.1:0-2323 GCF_040295605.1 Streptomyces sp. NPDC002773 | reverse complement strand
ATGCCGATGGCCTGGGCGGCGATGGTGATGCGGGTGTGGTCGAGGGTCTTCATGGCGGTGGCGAAGCCGGTGCCCTCGGCGCCGATCATGCGGTCGGCGGGGATGCGGACGTTGTCGAGGTAGACCTCGCGGGTCGGGGAGCCCTTGATGCCGAGCTTCTTCTCCGGGGCGCCGAAGGAGACGCCCTCGTCGGACTTCTCCACGACGAAGGCGCTGATGCCCTTGGACCGCTTGTCGGGGTCGGTGACGGCCATCACCGTGTAGTACTCGGAGACGCCGGCGTTGGTGATCCAGCGCTTGACGCCGTTGAGGATCCAGTGGTCGCCGTCGCGGACCGCGCGGGTCTTCATCCCGGCCGCGTCCGAGCCCGCGTCGGGCTCGGACAGGGCGTAGGAGAACATCGCGTCGCCCTTGGCCAGCGGGCCGAGGTAGCGGTGCTTGAGCTCCTCGGAGCCGGACAGGATCACCGGCAGCGAGCCCAGCTTGTTGACCGCGGGGATCAGCGAGGAGCTGCCGCACGCGCGCGCGACCTCCTCGATCACGATCACCGTCGCGAGCGCGTCCGCACCGGCACCGCCGTAGGTCTCGGGCACGTGCACGGCGTGCAGGTCGTTGGCGACCAGCGCGTCCAGGGCCTCCTGCGGGAAGCGGCTCTCCTCGTCCACCGCCGCGGCGAACGGCACGATCTTCGCCTCCGCGAGCGCACGGACCGACTCCCGGAGCATGTCGTGCTCCTCGGACGGCCGGTACAGGTCGAAATCAGTCGAACCCGCCACAGTCATTCACTCCCACGCTTGCTAACTACCGTTAAGTAACCCAAAGGGTAGGGCGTGCCCCGGCCGCGGACCAGTGCACGACTATGCTCGGGCAGGCATTCCGCCCGACGTCACTGGAGACCCGTATGGCCCTCAAGATCACCGTGATCGGCACCGGCTACCTCGGCGCCACCCACGCCGCGGCCATGGCGGAACTGGGCTTCGAGGTCCTCGGCCTTGACGTCGTCCCCGAGAAGATCGAGCTGCTGTCCTCCGGCCGCGTCCCGATGTACGAGCCGGGCCTGGAGGAGCTGCTCGCGAAGCACGTCGCCGGCATCGAGGGATCGAGCGGGCGGCTGCGGTTCACCACCTCCTGGGAGGAGGTCGGCGCCTTCGGTGACGTGCACTTCGTCTGTGTGAACACCCCGCAGAAGCACGGCGAGTACGCCTGCGACATGAGTTACGTGGACGCCGCCTTCACCTCCCTCGCCGGGGTCGTACGCGAAGGGGCCCTGGTCGTCGGCAAGTCGACCGTGCCCGTCGGCTCGGCCGAGCGGCTCGCGGACGTGCTCCCGCAGGGCGTCGAGCTGGCCTGGAACCCGGAGTTCCTGCGCGAGGGCTTCGCCGTGAACGACACCCTGCACCCGGACCGGATCGTCGTCGGCGTGCAGGGCGAACGGGCGGAGAAGCTGCTGCGCGAGGTGTACGCCGGGCCGGTCGGCGACGGCTCGCCCTTCGTGGTGACCGACTTCCCCACCGCCGAGCTGGTGAAGACGTCCGCCAACTCCTTCCTCGCCACCAAGATCTCCTTCATCAACGCGATGGCCGAGGTCTGCGAGGCCGCGGGCGGCGACGTCGCCAGGCTGGCCGAGGCCCTCGGCCACGACGACCGGATCGGCCCCAAGTTCCTGCGGGCCGGCATCGGCTTCGGCGGCGGCTGCCTCCCCAAGGACATCCGGGCCTTCATGGCCCGCGCCGGGGAGCTGGGCGCCGACCAGGCGCTGACCTTCCTCCGCGAGATCGACTCGATCAACATGCGGCGCCGCGGCCAGATGGTCGAGATGGCGCGCGAGGCGCTGGGCGGCAGTACGTTCCTGGGCCGCCGGGTCGCCGTCCTCGGCGCCACCTTCAAGCCGGACTCGGACGACGTCCGCGACTCGCCCGCGCTGAACGTGGCCGGTCAGATACACCTCCAGGGCGGCCAGGTCACCGTCTACGACCCGAAGGGCATGGAGAACGCGCGCCGCCTCTTCCCGACCCTCGGATACGCCGCCACGGCCGCGGAGGCGGTGCGCGGGGCGGACGTGGTGCTGCATCTGACGGAGTGGCGCGAGTTCCGCGAGCTCGACCCGGCGGAACTCGCCCGCGAGGTCGCCTCGCCGGTCATCCTCGACGGCCGCAACGCGCTGGACGCGGAGCGCTGGCGGGCGGCCGGCTGGACGTACCGCGCGATGGGCCGCCCGCGCGCCTGAGCACACCGGCCGTGGGGGGGGGGGCCGGGGCGGGAGGGCCCCGCCGGGGGGGTGGGGGTGGGGGGGGGGGGGGTCAACCAGAGCCCCCGGGGCCCC
>NZ_JBEOVO010000075.1:0-2386 GCF_040295605.1 Streptomyces sp. NPDC002773 | reverse complement strand
GATGTGGTGCGGTGGTCGGCGGACGGTCGTCTGGTGTTCCTGGGGCGTGCCGATGAGCAGGTGAAGGTACGCGGGTTCCGGGTGGAGCCGGGTGAGGTCGAGGCGGTGCTGCTCGGGCATCCGTCGGTGGGGCGCGCGGTCGTGGTGGCGCGCTCCGACGGGCCTGGTGGCGGTGGTGTGCTGGTGGGCTACGTGGTCCCGGCGGCTGGAGAGTCGGTGGACGTGGCCGCTCTGCGTGCCTCCGTGGGACGCTCGTTGCCCGAGTACATGGTGCCGCTGGTGGTCGTCCTCGACGCCCTCCCGCTGAACCCGAGCGGCAAAGTCGACCGCAAGGCGCTGCCGGCGCCCGACCTGGGCGCGGTGGTGTCCTCGCGGACGCCGCGGGACCCGGTGGAGGAAGTCCTGTGCGGGCTCTTCGCGCAGGTCCTCGGCCTGGAACGGGTCGGCATCGACGACAGCTTCTTCGAACTCGGCGGCCACTCCCTCCTCGCCGTCCGCCTCGTCAGCCGGGCCCAGACCGCCGGCCTGCGGCTCAGCGTCGCCGACGTGGTCCTGCACCGCACCGTCGCCGCACTCGCCACCCGCGCCGAGAAGACAGGACCGGACCAGGAGAGCACCCTCGACCCGTTCTCCACCGTGCTCCCCATCCGTCCGGGCGGTGACGCGCCCCCCGTCTTCCTCGTGCACAGCGGGCTCGGTTTCAGCCTCCCGTACGTCGGACTCGCCCGGCACCTCGACCGGCGCCACCCGCTCTACGGCCTCCAGTCACCGGCCGTCGGCGGCGCCTCCCCGATCCCGGACGACATCCGCGCCGTGGCCGCCGAGTACATCGGCCACATCCGCCGGATCCGACCGCACGGCCCGTACCGGCTCCTCGGCTGGTCCTACGGCGGCGTGCTCGCCCACGAGATCGCCGTACAACTGCAACAGGCCGGTGAGGAGGTCGACTTCCTCGCCAACCTCGACGGCTACCTCGGCCGCACCGGGCGCGAGGACGAGGACGACGAGCAGGAACTGCTCCTGCGGGCCTTCGAGTCACTCGGCCACAGCCGGGCCGTCGTCGCCGACCGCCCGCTCACCCCGGCCGTGCTCCTCGACGTCCTGCGGCGGGAGAACCATCCGCTCGCCGAACTCGGCGAGCGGGGCATCCCGCGGCTGCTGCGCCTCTCCCGGACCCACGGCGACCTGATGGAACGGTTCACCGCGGGCCGGTTCACCGGCGACATGCACCTCTTCACCGCCACCCGCGAATGGGCGGCGGACCGACTGGCCGACCAGACCCGACGATGGGAGCTCCACGTGGAAGGACACCTCCGTATCCACCCGGTCGACTGCGGCCACGAGTACCTGATGCACCCCGGCCCCCAGGCCGTCGTCGGCCGGGCCGTCGACGCCGCGCTCGCCCGGCTCGACGCGGCCGGCGAGGAGCAGACGGGCGGTGACCTGGCATGGTGACCCTCGTCCAGGTCCGCAGGCCCGCACCGCCCATCGCGCTGGCCGTGGAGTCCCTCGCCGTCGCCGGCCGGAGACTGAACCGGCTGCGCCGGGCCCCCGGCCGCCTCATCGGCATCATCATGAACCCGCTCGTCTCGATGATCGTCCTCGGCTACCTCTTCCAGGGGTCGCTCTCGGTGACGGGCGGATCCGACTACCAGACGTACATGTTCGCGGGTGTCGCCGCGCAGGTCGGGCTCGCCGGCATCGGCCCCACCGCGGTGGCCGTCGCCGCCGACCTGCGAGGCGGATTGGTGGACCGGTTCCGCAGCCTGCCGATCGCCCGCCCCTCGGTCCTCCTCGGCCACACCCTCGGCGACCTGGCCGTCGGCCTCATCGGGCTCGCCGTCGTCACGGGCATCGGCGTGCTCTTCGGCTGGCGGCCCGAGCGCGGGCCGCTCCCCGTGCTCGCCGGCTTCGTCCTGCTCGCCGTGTTCATGTACGCCATGCTCTGGGTCGGTGTCCTCCTCGGCCTGTTCTCCCGCAACATGGAGACGATCAACGTGGTCGCGGGCCTGGTCACCGTCCTCCTCTCCTTCCTGTCCAACGCCTTCCAGTCCGTCGACCGGCTGCCGTCCTGGCTGCGTCCGGTCGCGGACTGGAACCCGGTCAGCGCCGTGGTCACCTGGACCCGCGAGCTGTGGGGCAACCCCACCGCCACCGGCGGGAGTTTCCCGGGTGAGCACGCGTCGCTCGCGGTCGCCATCTCGCTGGGCGCCGTGTTCGTCCTCACCGTGCTGTTCAGCCTCCGCCGCTTCCGCACGGCGGCATCGTGAGACCGGGGCCGGGGGGGCGGGGGGGCGGGGGCCCCCCCCCCCCCCGAGCGCCCCCCCCGCGCCCCCCCCCGCGACCGGCGGCCCGCCGGCCCCCCCCCCCCCCACCCCCCCGGGCT
>NZ_JBEOVO010000074.1:0-2932 GCF_040295605.1 Streptomyces sp. NPDC002773 | reverse complement strand
AAATTCCCTATATATTATTTTTTTATATAGACACACCTACATTATAGATAGTATAATTTTTTATATCAGTGTAGGGAGGTTTATCATGAAGAAATTTATAAATGTTTTGGTGACTATTAGTCTTTTGTTTAGTTTTTCGTTTTTCGTAAAGCCTGTGGAAGCTGCAAGTACAAAATATAATCATAATCATACTTCGTATACTTGTTATAAAATGAGTTATTATGTTACTCCTGCTAAATGTAAGTCATTAAGTTCTCAAACTAAAAAGTTAAATACTGTTAGTGCAATTGCTGGTTTTATTGGTTTAACAGGGTTAACTGCTGGAATAATTTCAATGGTTTTTGGATCTGCAGTTGATGCAAATCAAGTCTTTGTAAATGCCGCGAAAAAGGGTAAAGGTGTACAATTAAACTATATTGCTCATTTCAGTAATATTTCAACTGACACCTATAGTACAGATCAAAATTACGTAATAAAATAATTGGGGGGGTAATTACTATGTCATTAACAAAAATTTCTTTGATTATTGCAGTAGTATTAGGAGTTTTCTTATACTTTGTTTTACCACTGTCGAATTTTTTTGTCTACTTCACTATACCTTCGGTTATTATTGTAAATGTGATAAGAATTTTCGAAAAAAAGAAACAGGAAAAATACGCTTAAAAACAATAGAAAATTGTAAAAGAGTAGTCGTTTTTTTAACGACTACTCTTTTACTTTACTAATATTATGTAACGATCGTTTTATGCCGCGAAAGTTCCTTTACAGTAGGCTTCCCCCTGTTATACTGAAGCGAGAGCAAGTCAGAGGCTGAATTTGCGACAAAGCGTAGGGGGTACGGGGGGAAGGGAACCTGCTGTCAAGGAAACGTGGAATAAACATATTTCGGATTTTTCTTGTCAGGGTTAGTTGGTAGCGGTATACTTATTTTAATTTGATAGGACTGAAAAAAAGAACAAAAAAAAAACGCTAAGAGATCCTACCCTCTTAACGTTACAGATAGATAAAGCTAGACCCTTTATCTACCATTCGAAGATATTATATAGGCATTTGAAGAAGAATGCAAGATATTGAGTGAATGGCTGACCAAGGGTGGGAAGCTAGGACGTCAATCTCTTGCATTTTTTTGCGTTCGAAAAGGAAGAGTGCTTGCTGAAGCGATTGTTTGGGTTGCCTTGATTCTACCGAGTGTTTTAGCTGTGACTGGCACGCTTGCAGCGTGCCTAAGGCGAGTGCTGTGCACGTCAGCAGCTCGGTAGATCTCCAGGCAAGAAAAGGCAAAACAAGCGCTCTAGCAAGGGTTGTAGGGAGCGTAGCGACCGAAAACCTATTAACTTGATTTTAACTAAACATTACGAGAAAAATAATTCGGCAGGCGTAGCCAGAGGAGGTGCAGACATGGTAGAAATGAGAAAAATCGACGCTTTTATCCAAAATAATGACTATGTGACGGTCACTGATATGGGCGAAATCATTGAAGTGCAATATTTATCTCATAAAAATACGTCTGCACCGATCAAAAAAATTTCCAAAGACCAATATGTTGATTTGCAGACGGGCGAAATTAAAGATTTTGCTCATTCTGAGAATCGGGGACAAAATTTAGATAGCTTACGTAAAACATTTAAAAAATTGGGTTATTTGGTAAACAATAATTTTTCTGGAAAGAAAAATGAACTTTGGACAACGTTGACTTACGCTGATAATGTACAAGATTTGAAAAAAGTTTCCGCGGATTTTGATAAGTTTATCAAGCGATTGAAGTATTTTATGGCCAATGAGTATGGCGAAGTGAGAGAGATTGCTTATAAGAAAAAAGGAAAAAACAAAAAATATAAGCTAAACGTCAAAAATAAGAGTAAATTTGAGTTTGTTAAAGTATTGGAACCACAAGGGCGTGGGGCTTGGCATATTCATATGTTGCTAAAATTTCCGCATTTGAAAAGCGTTTATATTCCAAATGAGACATTTGCAGATCTTTGGTCTCATGGGTTTGTGGATGTGAAACGCATTGATAAAACCGATAATTTAGGTGCCTATTTGTGTGCGTATTTAACCGATATTTTAGTGGAAGATGATGAAAGCAAGTATGAGGATATCTTACGCCAACAAGGGTCTGAAGGAATTGAAACCACAAAAACAGATGAAAGTAAGGCGGTTATAAAAGGCGGTCGTCTGCACATGTATCCTTCTGGTATGAATATTTTCAGCAAATCGAAGGGCATTGTTTATCCTGAACGTCGTCCGATGAAATATAAACATGTTAGAGAGACGTTAGGATTCAAAGATGAGAATTTAACGCTTCGTAAGTCGATTCAAATCAAGGACGAAGAGCATGATTTTGAGAATACCGTCATTATAGAGCAATATAATAAGCGTGTAGCGGACAAAAGAGGATTGCTTGCTTCTATAACCAGATATCGCTTACTGCTCTTAGAAACGAAACCAGGGGCTCTCAGAGACGCTTTGGAGCAAGAGTTATTTGCATTAGAACATAAATTTGAACTTCAAGAACGAGCAAAAGAAGAAAGTTTAAAAAATCGAACCGCATAGGTTTATTTGGTTGTGCACAATTTTATTTTTGGGCAGAAAGGTAGGGAGTGTCATTGGCAGAAGAAAAAATAACGATAAAAGAGATTTCAGATGCGTTAAATGTATCGAAAACTACGGTTAGAAACCATGTGCACAAGGTTTGCGGTGGGTTACCGGTTGTAGAAAAGGGACAAAAAATCACTCTAAGCATTGATACAGCTGAACTTGTTCGAGAATCGATACTGTTATCAAAAAGTGGTAAAAGTGCAAACTCAACTGCAAACTTGACCGATAACTTGAGTGCAAAGTTACCGCAAACTGATGTTTCGGTCGAAGAAACATTTGAGGTGTTAAAAAAACAGTTAGAAGAAAAAGATAAGCAATTAAAAATCAAGGATCA
>NZ_JBEOVO010000073.1:0-3105 GCF_040295605.1 Streptomyces sp. NPDC002773 | reverse complement strand
GATGTGGTGCGGTGGTCGGCGGACGGTCGTCTGGTGTTCCTGGGGCGTGCCGATGAGCAGGTGAAGGTACGCGGGTTCCGGGTGGAGCCGGGTGAAGTCGAGGCGGTGCTGCTCGGGCATCCGTCGGTGGCGCGTGCGGTGGTCGTGGCGCGCTCCGACGGTCCTGATGGCGGTGCCGTGCTGGTGGGTTATGTGGTGCCGGCGGCCGGGGCCTCCGTCGATGCCGCGGCCGTGCGGGCGTACGTCGGGCGGTCGTTGCCCGAGTACATGGTGCCGCTGGTGGTCGTCCTCGACGCGCTGCCGTTGACGCCGAGCGGGAAGGTCGACCGCAAGGCGCTGCCGGCGCCCGACCTGGGCGCGGTGGTGTCCTCGCGGACACCCCGGGACCCGGTGGAGGAAGTCCTGTGCGCGCTGTTCGCGCAGATTCTCGGCCTGGAACGGGTCGGCATCGACGACAGCTTCTTCGAACTCGGCGGCCACTCCCTCCTCGCCACCAGGCTCGTCAGCCGAGCCCGTTCCGCCCTCGGTACGTCCCTGTCGATCAGGGACGTGTTCGAGGCACCCACCGTCGCCGCACTCGCCGACCGGGCCCGCTCCGGAGAACGCGACCGGCCCCCGCTCACCGCCGTACCGCGCACCGGCGCCCTGCCGACCTCGTCGGCACAGCGCCGACTGTGGTTCCTCAACCGTCTTGAGGGCCCCGAGTCCGCCGCGTACAACATGCGCTTCGCGGTGCGGTTGTCGGGTCCGCTCGATGTGGCGGCCCTCGGTGGGGCGCTGGCGGATGTGGTGGGGCGGCACGAGAGTCTGCGGACGGTGTTCCCGGAGGTGGACGGGGAGCCGAGGCAGGTGGTCCTCGACGCGGCCGAGGTGTGGCCGGGTCTGGACGTGGTGGACCTGGTGGATGGGGACGCCGCTGGGGAGGTGTCGGCGGCCCGTGCGGCCCGTGGTTTCGACCTGACGGCCGAGATCCCGCTCCGCGCCCACCTCTACCGCACCGCCCCCGACGAGCACCTGCTGCTCCTGGTCGTCCACCACATCGCGGCCGACGGCTGGTCCGTCGCCCCGCTCACCCATGACGTGTCGCGTGCGTACGCGGCGCGGTGCGGGGGCGGCGCCCCGGAGTGGTCGGCGTTGCCCGTGCAGTACGCGGACTTCGCGGTGTGGCAGCGGGACCTGCTCGGCGAGGAGTCGGACGCTTCGAGCGTGGTGGCCCGGCAGTTGGCGTACTGGCGCGAGCTGCTGTCCGGGGCGCCGGAGGAGTTGGCGTTGCCGTTCGACCGTGCGCGGCCGGCGGTGATGTCGCATCGGGGTGGGACGGTTCCGTTCCGGCTCGACGCGGGGGCTCACGGTGCTCTGGTGCGGTTGGCGCGGGAGTCGGGCGCCTCGGTGTTCATGGTGCTCCAGGCCGGTCTGGCCGCGTTGTTGTCGCGGTTGGGCGCGGGGGAGGACGTGCCGATCGGCTCACCCGTGGCGGGCCGGCTGGACGACGCTCTGGACGAGCTCGTCGGCTGCTTCATGAACACCCTGGTGCTGCGGACCGACGTGTCCGGAGACCCGGCCTTCCGCGACCTCCTCGACCGCGCCCGCGACACCGCACTCGGCGCGTTCGAGAACCAGGACGTGCCCTTCGAGCGGCTCGTCGAGGTCCTCGACCCAGAGCGGTCCATGGGCCGCAACCCCCTCTTCCAGGTCATGCTCTCCCTGCAGAACAACGAGCACACCGACCTCCACCTGCCCGGCCTGACCGTCGCACCGGAGCCCGTCGGCGCCGACACCGCCAAGTTCGACCTGTCCCTCACCCTCATGGAGCGGCAGGACGGCGACGGCGCCCCCGACGGCCTGGAAGGATTCCTGGAGTTCAGCGCCGACGTCTTCGACGAGTCGACGGCGGCCTCGGTCGCCGCACGCCTCGCCCGGCTCCTCGAACAGGTCGCCGACGACCCCGACCTCCCCGTCAGCGGCATCGAACTGCTCACCGCGGAGGAACGCCACCGCATCCTCACCGAGTGGAACGACACCGCCCACCCGCTGCCGCCGGTCACCCTCCCCGAGGCGTTCCAGCGGCAGGCCGCACGGTCGCCGGAGGCGGTCGCGGTGGTGTCCGGCGGTACGGAGCTTTCGTACGGGGAGCTGAACGGGCGGGCGAACCGGCTGGCGCGGCAGCTGATCGCACGCGGCGCCGGGCCCGAGCGGCTCGTGGCGCTCGCGCTGCCGAGGACCGAGGCCATGGTCGTCGCGCTCCTCGCCGTCCTCAAGTCCGGCGCCGCCTACCTCCCCGTCGACCCCGCCCACCCCGCCGAACGGATCGAACTGGTCCTCGGCGACGCCCGTCCGGCCCTCCTGGTCACCGACACGGCGACCGCCGGCAGGCTCCCCGACACCGGGGTTCCCCGGCTCGTCCTCGACGACCCCGGAACCGCCGCGGCCGTGGCCGCACACGACGCCGCCGACCTCGACGACGCCGGACGTGCCGCCCCGCTGGACCCCGCGCACACGGCGTACGTCCTCTACACCTCGGGTTCCACGGGCCGGCCCAAGGGCGTGGCCATCGAGCACCGGAACCTGATGAACTTCCTGCTCTCGATGGCCGAGCGCTTCCCGATGGACGCCCGGGACCGGCTCCTCGCCGTCACCACCTGGTCCTTCGACATCGCGGGCCTTGAGGTGTACGTACCGCTGCTGTCCGGTGCCGGCGTCGTCGTCGGCGAGGACGGAGTGGTCCTCGACCCCGAGGCCCTCACCGCGCTCATCGAACGGGCCGGGGTCACGGTCATGCAGGCCACCCCCGCCCTCTGGCAGGAACTCGTGGCGCGCGAGCCCGAAGCCGTACGCGGTCTGCGCGTCCTCGTCGGCGGAGAGGCCGTGCCCGCCACGCTCGCCGAGACGCTGACCGCCCACGCCGCCGAGGTGACCAACCTCTACGGCCCGACCGAGACCACCATCTGGTCCACCGCCACCCGGCTCGTCGCCGACGAGCCCGTGACCCTCGGCCGTCCCATCCGGAACACGGGTGTGTTCGTGCTGGACGGGGGGTTGCGGCCGGTTCCGGTGGGTGTGGCGGGTGAGTTGTACCTCTCGGGTGCGGGTGTGGCCCGGGGGTAT
>NZ_JBEOVO010000072.1:1589-2822 GCF_040295605.1 Streptomyces sp. NPDC002773 | reverse complement strand
TTAACGGCTCGTTTGAGAGACACCCAAGTAGCACGGGGCCCGAGAAATCCCGTGTGAATCTGGCGGGACCACCCGCTAAGCCTAAATATTCCCTGGTGACCGATAGCGGATAGTACCGTGAGGGAATGGTGAAAAGTACCGCGGGAGCGGAGTGAAATAGTACCTGAAACCGTGTGCCTACAAGCCGTGGGAGCGTCGCTCATCGAGTTTACTCGGTGGGTCGTGACTGCGTGCCTTTTGAAGAATGAGCCTGCGAGTTTGCGGTGTGTTGCGAGGTTAACCCGTGTGGGGAAGCCGTAGCGAAAGCGAGTCCGAATAGGGCGATTTAGTAGCGCGCTCAAGACCCGAAGCGGAGTGATCTAGCCATGGGCAGGTTGAAGCGGAGGTAAGACTTCGTGGAGGACCGAACCCACCAGGGTTGAAAACCTGGGGGATGACCTGTGGTTAGGGGTGAAAGGCCAATCAAACTCCGTGATAGCTGGTTCTCCCCGAAATGCATTTAGGTGCAGCGTCGTGTGTTTCTTGCCGGAGGTAGAGCACTGGATAGGCGATGGGCCCTACCGGGTTACTGACCTTAGCCAAACTCCGAATGCCGGTAAGTGAGAGCACGGCAGTGAGACTGTGGGGGATAAGCTCCATGGTCGAGAGGGAAACAGCCCAGAGCATCGACTAAGGCCCCTAAGCGTACGCTAAGTGGGAAAGGATGTGGAGTCGCAGAGACAACCAGGAGGTTGGCTTAGAAGCAGCCACCCTTGAAAGAGTGCGTAATAGCTCACTGGTCAAGTGATTCCGCGCCGACAATGTAGCGGGGCTCAAGCGTACCGCCGAAGTCGTGTCATTGCAGCTATAGGGCCAACGCCCGCTGTGATGGGTAGGGGAGCGTCGTGTGCCGGGTGAAGCAGCCGCGGAAGCGAGTTGTGGACGGTTCACGAGTGAGAATGCAGGCATGAGTAGCGATACACACGTGAGAAACGTGTGCGCCGATTGACTAAGGGTTCCTGGGTCAAGCTGATCTGCCCAGGGTAAGTCGGGACCTAAGGCGAGGCCGACAGGCGTAGTCGATGGACAACCGGTTGATATTCCGGTACCCGCTTTGAAACGCCCAATATCGAATCAGGCGATGCTAAGTCCGTGAAGCCGTTCCGGACCCTTCGGGGAAAGGAAAGTGGTGGAGCCGACGAACCAGACTTGTAGTAGGTAAGCGATGGGGTGACGCAGGAAGGTAGTCCAACC
>NZ_JBEOVO010000072.1:0-1493 GCF_040295605.1 Streptomyces sp. NPDC002773 | reverse complement strand
GCCCGGGCGGTGGTAGTCCCGGGGTAAGGGTGTAGGCCGTGTGATAGGCAAATCCGTCACACATTAAGGCTGAGACCTGATGCCGAGCCGATTGTGGTGAAGTGGATGATCCTATGCTGTCGAGAAAAGCCTCTAGCGAGTTTCATGGCGGCCCGTACCCTAAACCGACTCAGGTGGTCAGGTAGAGAATACCGAGGCGTTCGGGTGAACTATGGTTAAGGAACTCGGCAAAATGCCCCCGTAACTTCGGGAGAAGGGGGGCCACGTCTGGTGATCGGATTTACTCCGTGAGCTGGGGGTGGCCGCAGAGACCAGCGAGAAGCGACTGTTTACTAAAAACACAGGTCCGTGCGAAGCCGTAAGGCGATGTATACGGACTGACGCCTGCCCGGTGCTGGAACGTTAAGGGGACCGGTTAGTGACCTTTCGGGGTTGCGAAGCTGAGAACTTAAGCGCCAGTAAACGGCGGTGGTAACTATAACCATCCTAAGGTAGCGAAATTCCTTGTCGGGTAAGTTCCGACCTGCACGAATGGCGTAACGACTTCTCGACTGTCTCAACCATAGGCCCGGTGAAATTGCACTACGAGTAAAGATGCTCGTTTCGCGCAGCAGGACGGAAAGACCCCGGGACCTTTACTACAGTTTGATATTGGTGTTCGGTTCGGCTTGTGTAGGATAGGTGGGAGACTTTGAAGCAGCCACGCCAGTGGTTGTGGAGTCGCCGTTGAAATACCACTCTGGTCGTGCTGGATGTCTAACCTCGGTCCGTGATCCGGATCAGGGACAGTGTCTGATGGGTAGTTTAACTGGGGCGGTTGCCTCCCAAAGGGTAACGGAGGCGCCCAAAGGTTCCCTCAGCCTGGTTGGCAATCAGGTGTTGAGTGTAAGTGCACAAGGGAGCTTGACTGTGAGACCGACGGGTCGAGCAGGGACGAAAGTCGGGACTAGTGATCCGGCGGTGGCTTGTGGAAGCGCCGTCGCTCAACGGATAAAAGGTACCCCGGGGATAACAGGCTGATCTTCCCCAAGAGTCCATATCGACGGGATGGTTTGGCACCTCGATGTCGGCTCGTCGCATCCTGGGGCTGGAGTCGGTCCCAAGGGTTGGGCTGTTCGCCCATTAAAGCGGTACGCGAGCTGGGTTTAGAACGTCGTGAGACAGTTCGGTCCCTATCCGCTGCGCGCGCAGGAATATTGAGAAGGGCTGTCCCTAGTACGAGAGGACCGGGACGGACGAACCTCTGGTGTGCCAGTTGTCCTGCCAAGGGCATGGCTGGTTGGCTACGTTCGGGAGGGATAACCGCTGAAAGCATCTAAGCGGGAAGCCTGCTTCGAGATGAGTATTCCCACCTCCTTGAGAGGGTAAGGCTCCCAGTAGACGACTGGGTTGATAGGCCGGATGTGGAAGCCCAGTAATGGGTGGAGCTGACCGGTACTAATAGGCCGAGGGCTTGTCCTCAGTTGCTCGCGTCCACTGTGTTAGTTCTGAAG
>NZ_JBEOVO010000071.1:0-5304 GCF_040295605.1 Streptomyces sp. NPDC002773 | reverse complement strand
GGCAGTACACCGGGGTCGGAATGGTTGAGTTCGACACGCAGGCTGCCGCCCAGGTCCCCGATGGGGATCGGCCGTGTGGGTCTCAGACCGCCGGGTGGTGCTCCCGGTCGTACGCCTCGGTCAGCTCACGGCAGCGCTTCACGTCGCCCGCCATCGCCAGGAGCAGGTCGTCCAGGGTGTCGAACTTGAGCATCCCGCGTACGTACTCCAGGAAGTCCACGGCCACGTGGAGCCCGTACAGTTCGAGGCCCTCGCGGTCGATCGCGTACGCCTCCACCGTCCGCTCCGTGCCGTCGAACTGCGGGTTCGTGCCGACCGAGATGGCCGCCGGCATCCGCTCCCCCGCGGCCGTCAGCCAGCCCGCGTAGACGCCGTCCGCCGGGATCGCGGTGTGCGGGAGGGTCTCGACGTTGGCCGTCGGGAAGCCGAGCTCGCGGCCGCGCTGCGCGCCGCGGACGACGATGCCCTCGACGCGGTGCGGTCGGCCCAGGATCTCGGCCGCCCCGGTCATGTCGCCCTCGCCGACGAGTCGGCGGGTGAGGGTGGAGGAGAAGGGCTGACCGCCGCCGGCCGTGCCGCTGACGTACAGGTCGATGACCTCGACCTCGTAGTCGTAGGTGGCGCCGAGCTCGGTCAGGAAGGCGACGTTCCCGGCGGCGCGGTGCCCGAAGCGGAAGTTGGGGCCCTCGATGACGGCCTTGGCGTGCAGCTTGTCGACGAGGACCTTCACGATGAAGTCGGCCGGGGACAGCTGGGAGAACTCGGCGGTGAACGGCAGCACGAGCACCGCGTCCACACCGAGGCCGGCCATCAGCTCGGCACGCCGGTGGTGCGGGGCGAGCAGCGGCGGATGGCTGCCGGGCCGCACGACCTCGGAGGGGTGCGGGTCGAAGGTGACCACGACGGACGGCACGCCGAGCTCACGGGCGCGCTCGACGGCCCGCCCGATGATCAACTGGTGCCCGCGGTGCACACCGTCGTAGGAGCCGATGGTGACGACGCTGCGTCCCCAGTCCTGGGGAATGTCCTCCAAGCCACGCCAGCGCTGCACTGTGACCGCTCCTCGTCCGCCTGTTCGCCGATTACGCAGGTCTAAGACTGCCATGCCCACGGCCGTCGGCTCGCATCGGCATGGAAGTGCCGTGGTCCCGCAGGGCCTGGAGGCTGTCGGGACCGAGCAGCGGCACCCAGTCGGCGGGGGCGGCGACCGTCCACCGGGCGATCAGCACGGCGAACGGGGGCCGGGCGCGGGCGAGTCCCGCGAGGGCCGCGTCGAGCCGCCGCGCGCCTTCGGGGGTACGGGCCCACAGGGCGCCGGTCCGGTGCGTGAGCTCCCTGGTGCGCGGCTCGCTGCGGCGCTCCGCGCCCTCGGCGGCGGCCGTCAGGAGGGCGTCCAGGACGGTGGACTCCCCCGTCTCGGCCTCGTACCGCTCGTGTTCGAGGAGTACGTCGAGCAGCTCGGCCCGCAGATGGCGGGAGGCGCCGGTGCCGGGGGCGGCGAGGACGGGCGCGAGGGCGCGGCGGACCGGGGCGGGGCGGCCCCGGATGAGCCCGGCGACCAGCGGGTAGAGGACGGCCCGCGCCGCCGGGCCGTCCTCGAAGCGGCGGTCGACGAAGTCGGCGACGTGCCCGGCGCCCTCGGGGTGGCGGGCGGTGTACTCGCGGACGAGGACGGCGACCCGGCGGGCGAGCGCGGGCGCGTCGACCTCCGCGAGGGCGCGCAGGACGGCGGCCGGGGCCTCGCCCGTGCCGTGCAGCCGGTCCCGGAGGGCGGCGAGTACGGGCCCGGGGTCGGCCGCCAGGGCTTCGACGAGGGCGGCGGCGGGCACCCGGGGTTCGGCGAGGGCGCGGGGCAGATGGCGGGCACGGGTGTGCGGGTCGCGGATCAGGAGGCCGAGGGCGGCGCCGTGGAGGGCCTGGTCGCCGGGGCGGGCGAGCAGGGCGAGGGCGGCGTAGCGGAGGAGTTCGCGGTCGGCGGAGGTGGTGGCGTGACCGGCGACGAGGTGGCCGTACGTGGCGGCTGCGACGCGCCGCTCCGGGCGTCCGTCGTCGTGGGCCCACCGGTCGACGGCCCGGCAGACGGCGGCGGGCTCGTCCTCGGCGAGGGCGGCGAGGAGGCCGTCGGCGAGCGGGTGGGCGGTGGCGACGAGCGCCTCGCACAGGTCGTCGACGGCGAGGGCCCGATGGGTGTGCAGCAGGGCCTGGGCGGCGGTGGCGACGGTCGCGTGCGGGGCGGCGGGAAGAGGGCGGTCGTCGCCGAACCAGCGGCACAGGAGCGGCTGGACGCCCCGGGGGTCGGCGGCGAGCATCCCCGCGACGGCGTCGAGGCTCCGGTCGCCGCCGGTCTCCCGGGCGGGCGGCGGGTCGGCGGGCACGAGCCGCCGCAGCAGGTCGATCCGCTCGTCCTCCCCGAGCGGAAGCCCCTGCCAGAACTCCGGCCCGAACGCGGCGAACACGGCGTGCCGCTCGGCCCGGCCCCCGATCCGGTCGGCGAGGAGCCGCAGAGCGGGCAGATACGGCCGGGGGTCCGGCAACCGCCGCACGCTCTCCCGGAACAGCCGCGAGGCCCACCAGGGCCCGTCGTCACGGGCGCCCCGGCCCTCCTCCGCGAAACGACCGAGGGCCTCCACGAGCACGGCGAGGCGGGGCGCGAGGGCCGCAGGGCCGCGCTCGCGGTGGAGCAGCAGCAGCGACTGGAGCACCGGCCCGATGCGGTGACGCGGCACGGGCGGTGCGGCGGCCGGCGGGTGGTCGGACGTCGCCCGGTCGGAGGCCCGCCCGACCGGCGGGCGGGCGGACGCCGCCCCGTCGGGGGTCCGCTGCGCGGGAACGGCGGCGGGCGCGCGGTGGCGGCCCGTGCCGGGCGCGGCGGGGGCGGGCTGGGTCGGACGGCCTGGCCCTTCCGGCGGGGCGGCGGGATCGGGGTCGGTCCGGTGGTCCAGTCCTTCCGGCGCCGGAGCGGCGGGACCGGGATAGGTCGGACGGCCCGGCCCCTGCGGCGCCAGGGCGGCGGGGCCGGACTCGGGCGGACGGCCCGGGCCCCCCGGCGCCGGGGCGGCGGGGCCGCGATAGGTCCGGCGGTCCGGCCCTTCCGGCGCCAGGGCGGCGGAGCCGGGCTCGGGCGGACGGCCCGGCCCTTCCGGCGCCAGGGCGGCGAGGCCGGACTCGGTCGGACGGCCCGGCCCTTCCGGCCCGGGGGCCGGAGGGCCGGGCTCGGTCCGGTCGTCCCGCCCCTCCCTCCCCAGGGCGGCCGGGCCCTGGAAGAGGAGCGCGTGCAGTGCTCCGTCCAGGTCCAGGTGTGCCGCCTGTACCCAGTCCGCGAGTTCCTCGTGGGCGAAGCGGTAGCCGGAGCCCGCGGGGACGAGCAGGCCTTCCGTGAGGACGGCCGACGCCCAGCCGTCCCGCCAGGGGAAGAGCTCCTCGAAGGAGGGCCGGTCGAGGACGCCGTGCCCCGGGCCGAGGCACCGGCGGGCCGCCTCGTGGACCTGGCCGGTGACGCGCGCGGCGAGCCGGCGTACGGCGGCGCCCCGGACGAGTGGCCGGGAGCCCGCGGCGATCCGGACGGCGATCCGCAGGCACAGGAGGTCCAGGTAGGCGGTGAAGATCTCCTCGCGGCCGGGCCGTCCCGGCACGTCCCCCGGCAGCGCGGCCCGTACCTCCGCGAGCAGCCGCAGCGCCAGCGGGTGGCGGGCGTCGGCCTCGGCGAGGTCCGTCTCCCGGAGGCCGTACCCCTCGCGTACCGCCCGTGCCTCCGTCGCCGTGTACGGGCCGAGGACGAGCGCGGCGGGTGTTCCGTCCCCGGCTCCGGCCGCGGGCCGGTGCGGTGCGCCCGGGGTGTAGAGGGCACCGGCGAGTTCCCAGTGCTCGGGCCGGCAGGCGGTGACGAGCCGGACGTGGTGGGCGCGGAGCCAGTCCTCGGTGGCCGCCGTCCAGTCGGCGAGCCGGTGGGCGAGGAGCGGCGGCATCTCCTCGGGGCCGTCGAGGACGACGAGGAGCGGGCGGCCCGCCTCGTGGGCGAGGGCGGCGGCCCGTTCCGGGGTGGCGGCCGTGGTGTCGCCGAGCGCCCCGGAGGCGGCGGCGATACGGCCCGCCTGGTGCAGGGCGCGGCCGACGGCGTCGGCGACCGAGCGGTCCGCGTCGCGCAGGTCGGCGCCGCGCAGCCGCACGGTGGGTGCCGGTGCGACGCCCTGGGCGCGGCGGGCACAGAGGGCGGAGAGGGCCGTGGTGCGGCCGGTGCCGGGTGCGCCGACGAGCGCGAGGACCGGGGCGTCGCCGGCGGCGAACCGGGCGAACTCGCGGACGCACTCGGGGCGTTCGACGGGCTCGGGCCAGTGCTCGGCTTCCCGTACGGGTCCGGTGGAGGTGGCGGTGAGCTCCAGGATCCCGGCGAGGTTGAGGTCGGGCCCGTAGGCGGGGACGGTCGCCGCGTTGCACCGGAGGAGGGCGGTCAGGGGGCCTTCGGGGCGGAGCGGCGCCACGAGCGGCACCGCGTATCCGGCGGCTTTCCGGTGGCCGTGCAGGGCGGTGCCGAGGACGGCGAGGACGGTGCCGGTGGCGGTGTCGAGGACGGGGCCGCCGGCGGCGTCTCCGCCGAGCCTGAGGGCCTCCGCGCCCTCGGTGCCGATGGCGAGTTCGAGGGCGTCGGCGAGGGCGTGGAGGCGGTCGGTGGCGGCGTACGTGACGGTGGCGGGGCCGAGCACCCGCGCCTCGCGCCAGCCGTGGGCGGCGATCCGTACGTAGGTGCCGGGTTCGATCTCGGGGCGGGTCGCGAGCGGCAGCGGGCGGACACCGAGTCCTTCGGTCCGTACGAGGGCGAGGCCGCTCTCCGGCAGGGCGGTGACGGCCTCGGCCTCGGCGAGCCAGGTCCGGTCGCCGGGCGCCCGCAGGAGGACACGGCTGAGCCCGTCGACGGCTTCGTGACTGGTGACGACCGTTCCGTGGTGGTCGGCGAGGAATCCGGTGCCGCGCGCCCGGCCCGCCAGATCGCAGATCCGTACCAGCGTCGCCAGGTCCCCGCGTCCCATGGTGACGACGGTAGGTCGCCGTGATCACTCCGAGGCGCAGGCGGGGCGAACGCGCCCCCTGACACTCCCCCGTTCACTCCGAGCGCCTCCCCGAAGGGGTGATTCTTCGGCGTTCCGCCGGACAGGCTCTGCCGGGGGAACGACGTGGGGCGGGGGCCCCCCCCGGGGCCCCCCCCCCCCCCCCCCGGGGCCCGGGGGGGGGGGCGCCCCCGGGGGGGGGGGGGGGGGGGGCCCCCCCGGGCGCACCCCCCGCCGGCGCCCGACCCACGAAGACCACAAA
>NZ_JBEOVO010000070.1:0-5519 GCF_040295605.1 Streptomyces sp. NPDC002773 | reverse complement strand
GTACACGGCCACGCTGCCGATACCCGCGTCCCGGCACGCCCGGGCCACACGGACAGCGATTTCGCCACGGTTGGCGATGAGCACCTTGCGCACGACGGTTTCAACTCCTGATCGACTCGCCTTCTCCGTGTTCCCTTCCCTTTTTTGGGAAAGGAGCCCGAAGACGGTGCACCGGACCTGCACCACAAGCTTGTTCGGATTCGTGGGGCCGTTCAAGACACGCGAGTTCAGGAATCCGTCAATATTCACAAGCCCATGGCGTCTGTGTGGGAAAAGCGCCAGGCGAAGGTCAGAACCGCGTCAGACGTGCCGATGGCGGGCGTGGCCGTCGTGGCAGTCCGCGCTGCCATGGCTGTCATGGCGCCAAACGGAAAACGCCCCGGGCGGCACCCTTGAGGGTGCCGCCCGGGGCGAGTCGTCGTTCGTGTCGGTCGGTTCGCGTTCGGTCAGTTCGCGTCAGGTCGGGGAGACGGGCTCAGCCACGTCCTAAGCGGAACCCCACCCCTCGGATCGTGATCACCCAGTCGCTCGCGCCCAGCTTGTGGCGCAGGCTGCTGACATGGGTGTCGACGGTCCTTCGCGACCAGGAGTCCCCCCACACCTGCTGCATGAGCTGCTCGCGAGGGATGACGGTCTCGGGGTAGGAGGCGAGCAGGAAGAGCAGGTCGAACTCCTTGCGCGTCAGATCGACGTCCCTGCCGTCCAGCGTCACCTGCCGCGCCGCCGCGTCGATGTGCAGCGGGCCCCGGGTGACCGTGCGGGCCGTCGAAGGACTCGGCCGGGCCCTGCGCATGACCGCTTCCATGCGGGCGATCAGTTCACGGAAGCCGTAGGGCTTCACCAGGTAGTCGTCCGCGCCGGCCTGGAGCCCGAGGACACGGTCGAGTTCACTCCCCCTGTGCGTCACGGCGATCACCGGTATGTCACCGGCGGATCTGATGCCCCGGCAGACCTCCAGGCCGTCCAGGTCCGGCAGCTCCAGGTCGATCAGGACCAGGTCGGCCTCGTCGTAGGCCTGGAGGGCGGCTCCCCCGGTCTCGACCCTGCGGACCTCGTGGCCATGGCGTCGGAGCCCCTGGACCAGCTCCTCCCCCTCCTTGCCGCACCTCTCCACGACGAGGATGCGCCAGCAGGTCGAGGTGCCCGGACCGCCTCTCCTGGATGTGTCGACGCTCACGCCCGCCACTCGCGCTCTCGCAGCCAGTCGCGGGGCAGGTATATGGGGCTCCTTCAGTTCTACCGACGTCAGGCTCACGGTTCCCCCTAGCACCTATGTCACTCAGCTCCGGAGCCCGTGGGGAGTCCCGGAGCCGCGGGATCCGTGGGGGACCCCGCACCGGAACGCTACAAACCGCTGCGCCGGTTTGTCAAAGGTCATTTCTCTACCATGTCGCACGCCATAATCCGAGAGTCTTGCGCAAGAAAGTTGACATGAAGTTGACATTTGGATGACCGATTTACCAGGATTTCGAGCGATTTAGAAGCCTTTACTCACCGCTCGACTGGGGGTCTCCGCATACAGGGAAACCAGTACGTACTCTTGACCACTTCTTGACAAACCGCCAGTTCGGTTTGTTAATCAGGGCGTCACTTCACTGGTACGGTTCGCCAACCCCGCCCTCGCCCCGCTCTCACGCGTGGACGGCGCTCCACTTTTCCCCCAGGCCCGGAAATACGGGTGCACCGAAAGCCCCCAAGGCCACACGAAAACCTCGTACAATACCAAGCAGTCGGTTTACAACCGTCGAACGGTACGGCGCGACGGGGTGCAAGACCG
Source organism: Streptomyces sp. NPDC002773 (assembly GCF_040295605.1). NCBI lineage: Bacteria > Bacillati > Actinomycetota > Actinomycetes > Kitasatosporales > Streptomycetaceae > Streptomyces > Streptomyces sp. NPDC002773. The sequence continues at coordinate 3,742 of NZ_JBEOVO010000070.1, read as the reverse complement.
TGCCGCTGCGACGCATGGTGCTACTGGAGCCATTGGTGACCAAACAAGAGCGGGCCGCACGGACCCGCGACACGCTGATCAGATCGGCGGCCAGGGAATTCGACCAGCACGGTTATGCCCTGGCCAAGTTGTCGGCGATCAGCTCGGGAGCAGGCGTGAGCCCCGGCGCGCTCCACTTCCACTTCGAGAACAAAGCGGCGGTCGCCGCCGCCGTCGAGGGCGAGGCGTCGACCGCCCTGCGGCGGACGGCCAGGATCGTGTACCGAGAACGGTCGAACGCCCTGCAGAACCTGGCCGACACCTCGCACGCCCTCGCCCAGCTGCTCCGTGAGGACATCGTGGTGCGGGCGGGTTTCCGGCTCAGCTGTTCGAGCGGCCGCCGTACGGACCTCAATCTGCGCCAGGAATGGCAGAGCTGCGTACAGCAGCGGCTCGCGGAGGCGGCCGACGAGGGCCTGCTCGCCGCCGGCATCGGCCGCCGGCAGGACCTGGCGAGCACGATCGTGGCCGCCACCATCGGTCTGGAGGCCCTCTGCCGCGACAACGGTGAATGGCTGTCGCCCGGCACGATCACCGGCCTGTGGCGGACCCTGCTACCGATGCTGACCGGCGCCGACACGCTCGCCGGACTGGAGCCGGCGGGCAGCCAGACCGCCCCCGGCCGGGCACACGCACCGGTCGGCTGAGCGTCCTACGAGGGTGGGCCGGTCGGCGGCGGAGCGAGAACATCCGCCGCCGACCGGTCGCTCACGCGTCGGCCAGGAGGTCGCGGTACCACGGGACGTGGCCGGCGAAGCCCGCGGTGAAGCCCGGCCCCGGATCGCAGCCGAGCTCCCGCCAGGGGCGGTCGTCGGCGAACCAGTGGTCGACGGCGAGCATGTCCAGATGGTGCTGCGCGAAGGGCAGTCCGGCGAGCAGGGCGCGGGCCGTGGGAACGTCCACCGCCGGCCCCCGGGGCTTCCCCGTCCGCTGGACGAGCAGGTCTTCGGCGGCCGCGAGCAGCTCCGCGACCGGCACCGGATCCGGGTGGTCGACGTAGTACGGCCCCGCCTGGGTCCGGGGCGAGAGCGCCGCGCCGAGCAGGGTGCGCGCCAGGCTGTCCACGTCGATCAGGGAGTGCAGTGACGTTCCCCCGTCGAGCGGTCCGGGCAGGGCCCCGAGGAGCCGGACCAGTCCGGGCATCAGCTGCCGGTCGCCGGTGCCGTACACGAGGTGCGGTCGCAGTACGGTTCCGCCGGCGTCCATGACGTACCGCTCGCCCGCCGCCCGGGTGCGGCTGGTCGCGGAGACCGGGGCGAGCGGCAGGGTGCCGGGACCGGCGGCCCGGAAGGGGCCGCGGCCGTGGACGGAGGCCGTGCTCAGGGCGACGATGCGGGTCACCCCTGCGCGTTCGGCCGCGTCGACCAGCGACCGGGTGCCCTCGTCGTTGACCGCGTGGGCGAGTTCCGCGTCCCCTCCGATGGCCGAGGCGCAGTGGATCAGGACGTCGACCCCCTCGCAGGCGCGGCGCAGGGACGCGGGGTCGCGGAGGTCGCCGAGGGCGGTCTCGTACTCAGCTCCCGCCCCGGGGGTCGGCGGGCGGCGGGCGAGCAGGCGTACGCGCGCGGGCTCGGGAGCCGAGGTCGCGAGCGTCGTCGCCGTGGCCGCCACCCGGCTGCCGATGAAGCCGGTGGCGCCGGTGATCAGAATGCGGGGGCCCATCGTTTCCGATCCGGTTCAGCCCGCCAGCCGGGAGCCGAGGCCGTCTGCGGCCATCGCCAGTTCCCGGGACGGGGAGGTGAGCGTGCAGTGGAACACGGGCTGGTCGTCCTGCCGGCCGGTGACCCGGACGGTGGTCGTCGAGGGGTTGATGGCGGGGGCGATCTCGGTCTCGATCCAGCAAGGGGTGTCGAGTTCGGCGTAGCGGGAGAAGGACACGTCCATGACGGTGGGCAGGTACGCGCCGCCGCCGGTCGTCATCGCCGCCGCCTGCCGGGCGGCTTCGAGGAGCACCATCCCGGGCACGTGGTCGTTGGGGCGCCGGAAGAGAGTGGAATGGGTGGTGTCGATCCGCAGCTGCCACTCGCCGGGGCGGGTGCCGGGGCCGAGGACGACGTCCTTGGCGTCCTCGCGGCCGACCCGGTGCGGGGCCACCTCCGGGATCAGCGGTACGGGGCGCCCGAGTGCGGCCATCCGTTCGCCGCGGACCCTGCGGTACGCCATCGCGGAGGTGCAGCGGGCCTGGGCCTTGCCGGTGCCGAGGTACCGCCCGTCGCGGGTGAGCACCAGGGTGGTGCGGATGTCGCGGAGGCGGCCGCCGCGGCTGTTGAGGTCGGAGCAGATCACGTCGACGTGGACGTCGGAGGAGAGTCCGTCGACGGTGAGCGCCTCGGGATCGGCGTCGTAGGAGAGGCCCCACATGACGAACTGAGCGTCCACGGGTACCCCGAACTCGGCGTGGGCTATCAGCATGGTGCTCTGGCGTATCGTCTCGGCCACCAGTACGGGGTCGTGCCGGTCCCCTGCCACCGGAGAGAAGAAGGGATGTGCGGCAGGCCAGCGCGCGGAGACGGAGAACCGATTCTCCCCCAGCTGGGTCCACGCCGTGGGGATGATGTCCGCGGGATCTGCTCGGTGAACGAACTCCCCGGGGACGTGTGTTGTAGCTCCTCGACAGTTCTGATCCATGGATCCCCCTTGCGTTCCCCGCGCCCCGGGACGATGTGTCCGCCCGGCTTAGAATACGTACAGCGCGGTTTTCTTTTCAATGCTTCACGTCACACGTCGAGCACAGACAGCGATTTCAGCAGGAGGCGCCTTGGCGCAGCAAGCGCGTGCAATCCGCACCCGACAGGTGATCCTCGAGTCGGCCGCGACCGTCTTCGCGGAGCGCGGCTACGAGCGGACGACCATCGGCGAGATCCTGGTGCGCGCCGGGGTGACCAAGGGAGCTCTGTATTTCCACTTTGCTTCCAAGGAAGATCTCGCCCTCGGCGTGCTGGACGCACAGATGCTCGACGTACCCCTGGCGCCGCAGACCGTGAAGCTCCAGGAGCTGGCGGACCAGGCCTTTCTGCTGACCCACCGGCTGCAGCGCGACGCCCTGGTGCGGGCGAGCGTCGCCCTGGCACTGGACAGTGGCGCCACCGGGGTCGACCGCGCCGCGCCGTTCCGGGCGTGGATCGACCAGGTGTCGGAGATCCTCATGGTCGCGAAGGCGCGGGGGGAGCTGCTCCTCCACGTGGACGTGACGGACACCGCGGAGCTCTTCTCGGGAGCCTTCTCCGGCATCCAGGCGATGTCCCAGATTCTGTGCGATCGCAACGACCTGCCGCACCGGGTGTCGGTGCTGCTCCAGCACTTCCTGCCGAGCATCTGCACCCCGGCCCTGTTGTCGCGTCTCGACATGACGGAGGGCCGCGCCCGGGAGCTCGGCGAGGCGTACGACGCGAGCCGGCTGCGGAGGGAAGAAGGAAACCTCGCGGACACCAGAGGTTAACGAAAACCGACCATCCGGTTCACGGAGCGCCCCGACGCGGAACAGCGTCGGGGCGCTCCGGCGTGGGCGGTCCGGCGTGGGCGGTCTGGCGTCATGGCACTGAGTGTGTTTTGCTGAGGGTACTCAGTGCCAAAAGCGTCTAGGGGAGCTCGACATCATGGGCAAGGACTTCGACCTGTACCGGCCGTCCGAGGAGCACGACATGCTCCGGGAGTCGGTCCGTGCGCTCGCGGAGGCGAAGATCGTGCCGTTCGCCGCGGCGGT
>NZ_JBEOVO010000069.1:0-6808 GCF_040295605.1 Streptomyces sp. NPDC002773 | reverse complement strand
CAGTACGGCACGTCCTCCGGCAGGTCCACCGCCGCCCGCAGCAGACGCTCGAAGGGCACGGCGTCCCAGCCGATCGTCTGGCCGTGCACGACCGCACCCTCACCGGCGTCGCGGGCCACGATGCCCGGCACACCGACACCGACGCCGAGCAGCCGGTCGGCGGGCACGTCGGCCGCCCGGAGCACCTCCGCGACGCCCTCGCGGACGTGGTCGACGACCACCCCGACCTCGTACCGCTCGTGCGGGTGGGGCCCCGCGACCGCCAAGGGCCTTTCCGTGCGCGCCAGTTCGGTGAGCGTGAGGTCGAACAGCTCGATCCTGACGCGGGTCTCGCCGACGTCGACGCCGATCATGAAGCCGCTGCCCGGGGTGACGCGGAGCAGGGTGCGGGGGCGGCCGCCGGCCGAGTCGACGCTGCCGGCCTCCTCGACCAACCCCTCCGCGACGAGTTCGGCGACCACGTTGCTCACCGAGCCCGAGCTGAGGCCGGTCGCGGGGCCGAGCGAGAAGCGGCTCATCGGCCCGTCGAAGTAGAGGCGCTGGAGGACGGCGGTGCGGTTCTCGCGGCGCAGATCACGCACCGTGCGGCCGGTCCGCATGGTCACTAGGGCCCCCTTGTGAAGTAGTCCTGAACGCAAACATACCGTCGTCAGGCCTCGCGCGTCCTCTTCTCTTGAGGTTTAACTCACATCCTGAAATAAGTAGGGCGGCCCTTCAGGACCTGAACGCGGGCGCCCAGGGCCGAGCCCGCTGCCCGCCTCGGAGCTCAGGACTTGCGGAGGCCGCTGAGGAGCAGTTCCGCCAGTTCCTCGTACGCCTCCGCGTCGGCCAGGCCCGTCGCCGAGGCGACCTGGCGGCGCTGGATGCGGACCATCACCGAGGAGATGACGTCGGCCGCGAAGGCCACGTGGACCTCGCGGAAGACCCCGGCCCGCACGCCCTCCTCGATGAGCTGCTGGACCCGGCCGGCCGCCGCGCGCGTGTTGCGCTCGTACACCTCCGCCGCCGGCTCGAACGCGGCCACGTCGTCGAAGAACTGTGGCGAGACCGGTGCCAGCTCGGCCGAGACCGCCCGCAGATAGGCCGCGAGCCGCTCGGCGGGATCGGTCGCGGCGGCCAGGACCGCCTCCACCCGGGCCGTGGCGCGCCGGAAGAAGTGCACGACCGCCGCCCGGACCAGCTGCTCCTTGCTGCCCGCGAGGCCGTACAGGGTCCGCTTCGAGCAGCGGAGCCGCCCGGCGAGATCGTCGAGGGTCAGCCGGGCGAAGCCCTCGCCGACGAGGAGGGCGACGAGCTCCTCGAAGAGGGCGGAGCGGCGCGCCGCACCGCGGCCCGTGAGCTTCGGGGCGTCGGCGGCTGAGGTCTCGATCACCCGGCCAGTATTCCAGGCCTGCCCCGCGGGGGGTTACGGCGCCACCCTTCTGCGCTACTCTCGACGGTACTGCAGTACCTGCCCCAGTACCACTTTGCGCGCCGCTGGAGTCGCCATGGATGTCGACCGCCTGCTTCCCACCCCCGAAGCGGCGGACCTCATCGCCCTCACCCGGGAGATCGCCGACAAGGAGCTCTCGCCGCGGGTGGACGAGTACGAGGCCACCGAGACCTATCCCGAAGGGCTCTTCACCACTCTCGGCGAGGCCGGGCTCCTCGGCCTGCCGTACCCCGAGGAGTACGGCGGCGGAGGCCAGCCGTACGAGGTCTACCTCCAGGTCCTCGAGGAGCTCGCCGCGCGCTGGGCCGCCGTCGCCGTCGCCACCAGCGTCCACACGCTGGCCTGCCACCCGCTGCACACCTTCGGCACCGCCCAGCAGAAGGAACGCTGGCTGCCCGCGATGCTGGCGGGCCGGACCATCGGCGGCTACAGCCTCTCCGAGCCGCAGGCCGGCTCCGACGCCGCCGCCCTCACCTGCAAGGCCGAGCGCCAGGACGACGGCAGCGGCTACCGCGTCACCGGCACCAAGGCCTGGATCACCCACGGCGGCAAGGCGGGGTTCTACGCGCTCTTCGCCCGGACCGCTCCCGGCAGCCACGGCATCTCCTGCCTCCTCGCCCCCGGCGCCACCGAGGGACTGAGCTTCGGCGCCCCCGAGCGGAAGATGGGCCTCCAGGCCGTCCCCACGACCTCCGCCTACTGGGACGGCGCCCTCCTCGAAGCCGACCGGCTCGTGGGGGAGGAGGGCCAGGGCCTCCAAATCGCGTTCAGCGCGCTCGACAGCGGCCGGCTCGGCATCGCCGCCTGCGCCACGGGCCTGGCCCAGGCCGCCCTTGACGCCGCCGTCGCGTACGCCAACGAGCGCACGGCCTTCGGCCGCCGGATCGTCGACCACCAGGGCCTCGGGTTCCTCCTCGCCGACATGGCCGCCGCCGTCGACGCGGCCCGCGCCACCTACCTGGACGCGGCCCGCCGGCGCGACCTCGGCCGCCCCTTCAGCCGCCAGGCCAGCGCGGCCAAGCTCATCGCCACCGACACGGCGATGAAGGTCACCACGGACGCCGTCCAGGTCCTCGGCGGCTACGGCTACACCCGTGACTTTCCGGTCGAGCGCTACATGCGCGAAGCCAAGATCACCCAGATCTTCGAGGGCACCAACCAGATCCAGCGCCTCGTCATCAGCCGGGGCCTCGCGCACGCGGAGAAGTAACCGCACCGCCCGGCGGCAGGGTGGCACCCGCCCCGCACGCGCACCACGGACGACACTCGACGTCACACGCACCACAGACGACGACACACGACGACACACGACACGAACGAGGAGTTCCATGGACATCGCCGGCTCCGCCGCTCTCGTCACCGGCGCCGCCTCCGGCCTCGGAGCCGCCACCGCGGCGGCGCTCGCCGCCCGGGGCGCCACCGTCTACGGCCTCGACCTGGACAAGGCCGTGGCCGCCGCCGGACCGCTGCCCGAGGGGGTACGGCTGCTCGCCGCCGACGTCACCGACGAGCAGGGGGTCCGCGAGGCGCTCGCCGCGATCGACGCCGACGGCGCCGAACTGCGGCTCGCCGTGAACTGCGCCGGCATCGCTCCCTCCGCCCGGATCCTGGGCCGCAAGGGACCGCACGACCTCGACCTGTTCCGGTCCGTCGTCGACGTCAACCTGATCGGTACGTTCAACGTGATGCGGCTCGCCGCCGAGGCCATCGCCCGGCACGAGCCCGACGAGCACGGACAGCGCGGCCTCGTCGTCAACACCGCCTCGATCGCCGCCTTCGAGGGCCAGGTCGGCCAGATCGCCTACGCCGCCTCCAAGGCCGGCGTCGCGGGCATGACCGTCACCGCCGCCCGTGACCTGGCGCAGTTCGGCATCCGGGTCGTCACCATCGCCCCCGGCATCGTCGACACCCCGATGATGGCCGGGTTCGGGGAGGACGTCAGGGCCGGTCTCGCCGCGAGCGTCACCTTCCCGCAGCGCCTCGCCCGCCCGGAGGAGTACGCCCGCCTGGTGACGATGGTCGCCGAGCACGACTACCTCAACGGCGAGACGATCCGGATGGACGGCGCGCTCCGGATGACGGCCCGCTGAGCCTCCGTACCCTCTTCACGGTACTGGGTGCCGGATTCGCCCGGCACCCAGTACCGCTGGCGGTGATTCCCAATGCTAGGTTCGGTGCATGGGAACAGCATCGACGAACTCCACGAAGCCAGCGATGCGGGACTCCCTCATCGCCGCGGCCTTCCAGCTCTTCCTGGAGCGGGGCTACGAGCAGACCACGGTCGACGACATCGTCACCCTCGCGGGCGTCGGCCGCAGGTCCTTCTTCCGGTACTTCCCGTCGAAGGAGGACGTGGTCTTCCCCGACCACGAGCAGTGCCTCACCGACATGACCCGCTTCCTCGCGGCGAGCGCCGACTCCGACGACCCGATGGTCCGGGTCTGCGGCGCCGCCCGGCTCGTCATGCGGATGTACGCCGAGAACCCCACGTTCTCCGTCCAGCGCTACCGGCTCACCCGGGAGGTGACCGGACTGCGCACCTATGAACTCTCGGTCGTCTGGCGGTACGAGAAGACCCTCGGCGACTATCTGCGCACCCGCTGGGCCGACCGCAGGGACGGCACCCTGCGCGCCAACGTGGCCGCCGCGGCCGTCGTCGCCGCCCACAACCACGCCCTGCGGCACTGGCTCCGCTCGGGAGGCGAGGGCGACCCGCTCGCCGAGGTGGACAGGGCCCTGGAGTTCGTCCGCGCCACCTGGAGCCCGGACGCGGTCGTGGACGCGCCGGCCGAGGAGACCGAGGACGTCGTGGTGGTGATCACCAAGCGGTCCACGCCCATGTGGCGCGTGGTGCGCGAGGTGGAATCGAGCCTCGGCGAGGGCTGAGAACGACCGGGCGACACCCCTCGGGGTTCTCGGTATCTCGAATTGAGGGAACTCAGGTCTTTATTTGATGGCACTCAGTGCCATATCTTGGCTCCATGCACGGTCGAGCCGCCGAGTGCAAGGAGAAGGCATCGTGTTCCACACGGGAATGAGGAGCGGGACCGCCGTCCGGGCCGCAGAGGAGTCGGCCCCCGACGTCGAGCTCTACTTCCAGCGCTGCCGCTGGTGCCACACCACGACGTTCCAGCGACTGCTCTGTCCGACCTGCGGGTCCACCGAACTCACGCCCGAACTCAGCGAGGGCGAAGGCGTGATCACCGTACGGCGGGGGGTCGCCGCGGCCGATGCCGACCTCTGGCCGGTGTACATGGCGGAGGGCTTCGTGGTCCGCTGCCGCGTCGACGGGCCGCTGCACGCGGTACGCCCGGGGGTCCGAGTCAAGGTCTCGTCGGGGGTCGGCGTGACCGGCCGCAGGCCGGTCGTGCGGCTCTGCGAGGAGGTCCCGCTCGACGGCTGGATCTGAGGGCGGGCGGACACGGAGAAGGGGCGGGTGGCACAGAGTGCCACCCGCCCCTTCCCGCTGGGATCAGCGAGCGCCGATCTCGTCCGTCAGCTGCGGCAGCACCTCGAAGAGGTCACCGACCACGCCGTAGTCCACCAGGTCGAAGATCGGGGCCTCCGCGTCCTTGTTGACCGCGACGATCGTCTTCGACGTCTGCATGCCGGCCCGGTGCTGAATGGCGCCGGAGATGCCCGCCGCGACGTACAGCTGCGGCGAGACCTGCTTGCCGGTCTGGCCGACCTGGTTGGCGTGCGGGTACCAGCCGGCGTCCACGGCGGCGCGGGAGGCGCCGACGGCCGCACCGAGCGAGTCGGCCAGCTTCTCGACGACCGCGAAGCCCTCGGCCGCGCCGACACCGCGGCCGCCGGAGACCACGATCGCGGACTCGGTCAGCTCGGGGCGGCCGGTGGAGACGCGCGGGGTGCGCGAGACGACCTTCGCGGCGTTGCCGGTGAAGGCGACGGTGACGTTCTCGACCGTACCGGCGGCCGAAGAGGCCTCCGGGGCGGCGGAGTTCGGCTTGACCGTGATGACCGGCACGCCGTGCGAGACCCGCGACCTCACCTGGTACGAGGCGGCGAACACGGACTGGGTGGCGACCGGGCCGTCCTCGCCGGCCTCCAGCTCCACGGCGTCGGTGATCAGACCGGAGCCGAGACGGAGCGCGACCCGGGCCGCGATCTCCTTGCCCTCGCCGGAGGAGGTCACCAGGACGGCGGCGGCCCCCTTCTCCTTGGCGAGCTGGGTGAGCGCGTCGACCTTCGGCACCACCAGCTGGTCGGCGAACTCGGCGCCGTCCGCGACATACACGGTCGCCGCGCCGTACTCGCCGGCGGTGGCGGCGATCGAGGCCGCGGCCTCGCCGGCGCCGAGGACGACCGCCGAGGGCTCGCCGACGCGGCGGGCCAGCGTCAGCAGTTCGAGGGCCGGCTTACGGACCGCACCGTCGGCGTGGTCCACGAGAACCAGGATCTCAGCCATGATTCGTTGCTCCTGAGTGGGTGTGGCTGACGGTGGGTCAGATGAACTTCTGGGTGGCGAGGAAGGCGGCGAGCTGCTTGCCGCCGTCGCCCTCGTCCGTGACGATCGTGCCCTGCGTACGGGCCGGGCGCGCGGCCACCGTGTCGACCAGGGTCCAGGCCCCGGCGAGACCCACCTCGTCGGCGTCGATGTCCAGGTCGTCCAGGTCCAGCTCCTGGACCGGCTTCTTCTTGGCGGCCATGATCCCCTTGAAGGAGGGGTAACGGGCCTCGCCGGACTGGTCGGTGACCGAGACGACGGCCGGCAGCGGGGCCTCCAGGAGCTCGGTCGCGGCGTCGCCGTCGCGGCGGCCCTTCACGAGCCCGTCCTCCACGGTGACCTCCGAGAGCAGCGTCACCTGGGGGAGGGAGAGGCGCTCGGCGAGCAGCGCGGGCAGTACGCCCATGGTGCCGTCGGTCGAGGCCATGCCGCAGACGACCAGGTCGAAGCCGGTCTTCTCCAGGGCCTTGGCCAGGATCGCGGAGGTGGCGATCACGTCCGAGCCGTGGATGTCCTCGTCGTTGACGTGGACGGCCTTGTCGGCGCCCATCGACAGCGCCTTGCGCAGCGCGTCCTTGGCGTCGTCCGGGCCCACGGTCACGACGGTCACCTCGGCGTCGTCGGCCTCCTCGGAGATCCGCAGCGCCTGCTCGACCGCGTACTCGTCGAGCTCCGACAGCAGACCGTCGACGGCCTCGCGGTCGGTCGTCAGGTCATCGGCGAAACCGCGGTCGCCGGTCGCGTCGGGGACGTACTTCACACAGACAGCGATCTTCAGGGTCACGGCCTGTCTCCTTTCAACGGGCAGGGTGTTACGGGAGGTTGCGGGCCATGACGATGCGCTGGACCTGGTTGGTGCCTTCGTAGATCTGGGTGATCTTGGCGTCGCGCATCATGCGTTCGACGGG
>NZ_JBEOVO010000068.1:0-9440 GCF_040295605.1 Streptomyces sp. NPDC002773 | reverse complement strand
CCCTTGGGCGCGCCGTCGGCCGCGGTGAGTGCTTCGCGGGCGGTGTCGAGGCGGGGGTCGCCTTCGTACGCGTGCTGTTTGCGGGGGCCTTGGGGCTCGCCGGCGCGCCGGCCGCCGCCCTTGCCGCGGCCGGGGGCGTTGTCGCGGCGGTCGAGGACTTCGCGGCGAGTCCAGAGGCGTGCGCCGTAGAGGGTGACGCCGGGCGAGAGGTGGCCCTGGCTGGCGTAGGCGCGGATCGTGCTGGTGTTGATGCCGAGGATCGCTGCGGCATCGTCGACGGTGAGGAGGTCGTCGGGGTGTTCACCGGTGGGGAGCTCGGGGATCGGCCGCCCGGCGAGGTACGCGTCGGTCTGGGCGAGGTCGTAGAGGAGGTACCGGCTTTCGGGAAGCAGGTCGGGGACGCGTTCACGGAAGGCCGCAGCGTGCCGGCGGCGCCAGGTGGCGAGCGATACGCCGGCGCGGGCGGCGATGTCGGGTTCGTTGAGGACGGGACGGCCACGGGGGATCACTTCGTCTCCTCGGAGGCTCTGGGGTGTGGTTGAGTACGATGGCAGTGCAGGAACGGGTCCCTTTCGGGTCCGGACTTTGTGAGAAGCCGGCGGTGTGCCGGGTCGCTTCCGGGCGGCCCTCCGCCGGCTTCACTCATGTGCAGCACCCACACACGGGACGACATTTTCAACATTACATCATCCTGAATCGCCTGGGTGGTGATCCACGTCCATGCGGGATGTGGCTTTGTTCACGAGAACGGGTTCTGGCTCAACTTCTGTGATTGGCGACAATCCGTCACGGCTACAGGACGAGCGAGGAGCGTGGTGCTTGCCGTCGGCGGGTGTCATGATCGGCTGTGGCTGGCTGAAAAGTGCGGAGATGGGGAGGGCGAGTGGAGAGGTTCACCGTCGAGCCGCTTCGGGTGGTCGACTTCGTGGAGCACGTGCGGCGCCGCCCTGCGGGGTATTTCCTGGCCGATCAGGACAGCTCCGAACTTCCCACCGAGGTCCTGCGGGCGGTGGCCTGGGACGCGCTGCACCGTCGCGACGGCAGGCATGGACGGATCAGTGTCGAGATCGGATCTGATCTCAGCTTCACCGTGGAGAGCGATCAGCGCCCCAGTGCCGATGAACGGGAGAGGCTTCTTCCGGAATTCTTCGGTTCCCTGCTCGACATGTTCGACATGCAGCGCTGGGCTCCCTCCGCAGCTGCCGCACTCAGCGTCCGCACGGTCATCGAGGTGTGGTTGGATGGCCACGGCTATCGCCAGGAGCTCGCCGGGATGGACCTGACCGGCCCCAGGGAAGAGTTCATAGCGCCGAAATCCTTCGGGACCCGGACCACGTTCCACCTCGATCCTTCGTTCTGCGGTCCGGGCGAGGCCATCGCCTGGGCACTGCGGCCCGAAGAGCTGCACGGGGAAACGTGTAAGGAACATCCCTCACCCACGACGTTTCCGATTCACGATCTTCGCGCGGAGGCTGAAGAGTCACTCAGCAAGTAGGACTCGTTTTCGCAGAAGGTCGAAGTCGGCGCGGCCGAACATCTGGCGCTTGAGCATCTTGATCCGGTTGACGTGTCCTTCGACCACGCCTGAGTTCCAAGGCAGGGTGAGTCCGGCAATCACGGCCTCGCGGTCGCGGTCGATGCCTGCGGCGAGGGTGTGGAGGCTGGGGAGGTCGTCCTGGCGGACAGCGTCGAGCCATTCGGGGAGTCGTTGGCCTTGGCGCTCGGTAAGCATCTGGGCGAAGGACCGGACGTGGCCGGTGAGGGCGTCAAGCTCGGGGCAGTTGGCCAGCACGGTCTTGAGCCGGAGTTGCTCGATCTCCGTGAGCGTTTCCGGACGACTGAGAATCCATCTGGCCACCTGGCGGGGTGCCGGGGGTTGTGCGGTGACAGGCTGGGGTGAGGTGCGCTTCTTCCTGATGTAGGCGCTGACGATGCCGTAGCTGCCCTTGTAACCGAGCGGGACGATTTCCTCCCAGAGTTTCCAGGCGTTGGTGCAGCCCTCGTTCCAGCGTTCATCGAAGTAGGGCTTGTACTCGTCCAGCGCGGAGGCTCGGTTGAACTGGTACTGACCGGTGAAGAGGTCTTCCGGCCTGGCGGCATCGGCAAGGCTTTTGACGGTGCGGTGCGTCATGTGGAGTTGGCGGCCGATCGAGCGGTGGCTGTGGCCGGCTTTCAGCATTGCGTGAACCGTGGCGTGTCGGGCCCGGATGCGGTTGGCGAACCGGTCGCTCTTCCAGGGCGAGGCCGGGTCCACCACAGATGGTGCGGACTCGTCGGATCCCTCCTGGACCGGTTCGGGGGCCAGGACGCGCAAGCACTGGCGGTGGCGGGCAACAGCTCGCTCGGCGGCCTCGCTGAGGTTGTGCCACAGATGCCACCGGTCAGCGACCTGAATCGCTTGGGGTGCGCCAGCCGAAGCGCCTTCGGCGAAGAACGGAGCACGGTCCCGGCAGATCACCTCGATGCCCGGTCGCCTCGACAGCCACTTGGCCAGGCTGGACGCCTCCCGATCAGGCAGCAGGTCCACCGGCCGTCGGGTTTCGCAGTCGACCAGCACGGTGCCGTAGACGCGGCCCTTGCGCGTGGCGTCGTCGACGCCGACCACCCGCGGGGCCGGCACATCCGGCTCAGGCAGCACCTCGACCAGCCGCAGCACCGTACTGCGGCTGACAGACACCCCGAAGATGCCCGCCATCCGGGCACCAGCCCGGCCCGCGAGGGCGAGGCCGACCATGGCCAGGGTCGACCGCAGACGTTCGGTCCACCGGCTGTATCTCCGGGTCAGCCCTGGCATCTGCTCGACGAACGTCCGCCGTGCGCACGCAGCGTCCAGACAGAAGAACCTGCGGACTCGCAGGCATGGAACCACCCGTCGTCCCGCGTTGGGCACATCGGCGGGAAACCGCAGGTAGGAGCTGGGTATGCGGCTTGAAGAGCACCCGCAGCTCGGACACACCGCCTCAGCCGTCGTACGGCGGGCCTCGATTCGTACCGCCTCGTCACACACGTCCACTGACAGCACCGACACGTTGCGGACGATCGCGTTATTCCCCAGGGTGAAGTTCACGTAATTCCCCAGGTCCCGGCTTGAGAGGGCTAGGTTCTGTCTCCTTGATCGGCTACAGGCCGGGGCGCTTGCGGGTGGTTCATGGTGGTGCCGTCAGGGTTCCGCCCGAAGGCGGCCTCCAGAACGGCGGGGAGGTCTTCCTCGGGGACCGTGGTGCGCACGTCCGCCAGAACCTGGGGAAAGTCGTCATCGTCGATGACGCCCATGTGTTCCTGACGGAGTTGGTGGATGATCTCGACGAGCTCCGGTCTCAGCCGCATCCAGGCACGGGAGCTACGGATCTCTTCATCGACCTGGTGCATGAACCAGCGCATGACCTCGTACGGGACGTCAGTGTGTTCTGCGCTCGGGTTGAAGCACACCGTCGGCTCCCGTGCGGGATCCTCATCGGGGACGATTGCGGTCACGAGATTCCGTTGCCCGGCCACGAGATCCAGTTCCAGATACCAGGCGTCATCGGGCACGGAGTAGATCGCGGTGATCGCGTAGTCGCCGTTGGGGTGTCGAAAGACCATTGCCGCATGCTGCCACGCTGAGCTGAGGACGTGCCTCTCAAAATGGTGCGACCCGACGCCCCTACGCCCGGGCCCAGATGAGGATGGCGGCGAGGTGGAGCGCTGCCCGGTGGGCGATGGCGAGCTTGTTTGTTCGCATGGCCAGGCCGCGCCACTGCTTGAGCCGGTTGATGCATCGCTCGACCGCGTTGCGCTGCTTATATGCCTCGACGTCGAAGCCGGGCGGGCGGCCACCGGCGCGACCTCGCCGTAGTCGGTGCCCGACCTGGTCGGCGGGCTGCGGGATCACGGCACGGATGCCTCGCCGCCGGAGATGCTCACGGATCGCGCGGGATGAATACGCGCGGTCCGCCAGGACGGCCTCCGGCCGGGTTCGCGGTCTTCCTGGCCCACTTCGCGGAACACGGATGCCCGCCATGACCACCTCGAAGGCCGGCGCGTCACCCGCCTGTCCCGCCGTGACGCGGAGGGCCAAGGGCCGTGCGTGGCCATCGCTGACGAGATGGACTTTCGTACTCAGGCCGCCGCGGGAACGTCCGAGCGCATGGTCATCGGGCTCAGCCCGAAGTGGTGCCCCTTTTTCCTGGCTCCGGCGGCGTGCTGGTGGGCTCGGCAGACGGTGGAGTCCACCGACACAGTCCAGCCGATGTCGTCAGCACCGTCGGCCGCTGCCAGGAGCGCGGCGAGGATACGTTCCCAGGTACCGTCCACGGCCCACCTGAGCAGCCGTTTGTGAGCGGTCTGGAATGAGCCCAGCTCGTCCGGCAGGTCCCGCCAGGGGGAGCCAGTTCGGTACTTCCACGCGATGGCCTCCAGGGTTCGACGATGGTCGGCCCATCGCCGACCACGGACCGGATCGGCCGGCATCAACGGCTCGATCCGGTCCCACATCGCATCAGTGATCGCTAGCCGGACGGACATACCCGATCAACCGACAAGCGGATCAAGGAGACACGCTCTAGGTTGCGCCGGGCAGCCCCAGGGCGATCAGGAGGGCTGAGGAGAGTTCTTCCGCGAACAGGGCCGACCCGGTGAGCGTCTGCCGGATGGCTTCCTCGTCGGGCGTCAGTCCGGCAGCGGCCGACCAGGCGAGAGCGCCGGCCACGGCCGGTTCGACGGGGAACTGCTCCAGAGGGATCTCGTAGCTCTTCGCCATCTCCCGGTTGAGCAGGCCCTCCCAGCCGTCGCCGTCCGGAGTGAGGGCCTCGATGAAGCCCACGTCGCTGTCGAGAAAGGACACCATGACGGCCGGTGTCCCCGTTCGCTGGACGAGGTTCGCAAGGCTGCGCCGTTCGGCGTCGGCGAAGTCCGTGACCTGCCACCCGTCCGCCAACGCTTCCGTGTCGTCGATGCCTGTGAACCCCGCTGCCCGCATGAGCTGGTGCAGCTCCCCCGTGGACCGGGTTGCCAATGATCCGCCTGAATTTCCCATGGCCCGCAAGGTAGCCGATGCTTCTGACAAGCCAACTCGTGCCCCTGAGACGTCGGCATGGGAAGCCGGGACGGCGAACCCTAGTGGGCCTTGTCGGTCGTGTTCCTGGGCCGCTTGTTGGGGCGGTAGCTAGGCCGAGGTCGTCGGCCTGGGCCGCGGACAGCTGGCGCATGGCGAAGTCATCGAGGATGAGGACGTCGGGGCGGACGAGTTCGCGGATCCGTTTCTCCCAGGTGCGGTCCGCGTGGCCGCCGGCCAGGTCGGCGAGGATGCGGCTGGTCTTGGCGAACCGGACGTGGGCGCCCTGACGGGCGGCGAGGTGGCCGAGGGCCTGGGCGATGTGGGTCTTTCCGACACCGACGGGGCCGAAGAGGATGACCGACTCGCCGGCATGGAGCCAGCGCAGGGCGCCTAGGCAGTGTCTGACAAATGATCACGAGCTGGTTTCGCGGAGCCAGAGGATCAGTGAGGCCAGAACGACTCCGGCACGGTAGCGGTCGGCGAGCTTGTCGAATCTGGTCGCGATCGCGCGGAACTGCTTGAGGCGTGCGAAGCATCGTTCGACCACGTTGCGCTCGCGGTAGACGTCCTCGTCGAAGGCGGGCGGCCGACCGCCCAGGCGCCCTCGGCGCCGGCGGTTGGCCGCTTGGTCGCGGCGCTCGGGGATCGTGACGTCGATGCCGCGGCGCCGCAGCAGGTGCCGGATCGCCCGGCTGGAGTAGGCCTTATCGCCCAGGACTCGGGTCGGTGTCCTGCGCGGGCGGCCGGTGCCGACTCTCGGAACGCGGATCCCGTCGAGGACCTGGCCGAAGGCGGTGGCGTCGTTGACGTTGCCGGGCGTGAGCACGATGGACAGGGGCAGGCCCCGGCCATCGACGGCGAGGTGGACCTTGGTGGTCAGCCCGCCTCGGGACCGGCCGAGGGCCTGGCGCGTCTGAGAGCGGCCCGGATCTTCCAGTTCGTCCCCGCCTGCGCCCCCTTTTTGCGGGCGCCGGCCGCGTGCTGATGGGCGCGGTTGACCGTGGAGTCGACGGCGACGGTCCACTCCACCCGGCCCACCGCGTCGTCGCGGACCTGGACGTGTTCCAGCAGCTTCGCCCAGGTCCCATCCGCTTCCCAGCGGGCGAACCGCTCGTAGACGGTCTGCCAGGGGCCGTACCGCTCGGGCAGATCACGCCACGGAGCCCCGGTCCGCAGCCGCCACAGCACCCCGTTGACCACCTGCCGGTGATCACGCCACGGACGACCACGTCCATCCACCCGCGGCAACAGGGGCTCTATTCGCTCCCACGCCGCTTCCGTCAACTCGCCTCGACCTGCCACGAGATCAATGATCAGAGTGCTGGTGCTCGGACTCTCGCGCGGGGTCCGTCACAAAACGGCTCAGCCGGTAGGTGGTCGGCACCCCCAGGCGTCCGCACAGCGTGTCGATCCGGATCATCGACCCGTCGACTCCTGCTTCCCGAAGACGGCGCAACCTCGTACGCATCTCCGCCTGGTCCAAAGTCTCGACGACCACTTCCCACTGTCCCGCGTCGGTCGCGGTGCAAGCAGCAAGCCGCTGCCGCGCGTCCTCTTGCCGCCGCCTTCTCTTCCCCTGTCCTGGCACCTGCCCAGAATCACTGGCTGGCATCAGGACGGCAAGGCAATTGGACCGAGCACGCATACGCTCGATGATCATTTGTCAGACAAGCCCTAGCCAGAGACGGGCCAGCCTCATGGTCGACGTCCGACGTCCGCGCCCGGTTCGGCTTCACCGCCGCCCCCGGAACCACCGACGACGCCCGTATGCGCCACCTTAGCCTTGCCCTCCCGCCCCACCACGCCGCCCGCCTCCTCGCCGTCCAGGGGCAGGGGCAGGGGGCCACCGACCGCGAGCTCCAGCAGGCGACCGCCGAGGCTCTTGGCGAGGTCTATTTCCACGACGGTGGCCGCCGCGCCCATGACCTTCTGGTCGAGCTGACCGACATCGAGCAGATCCAGTTCGAGCTGTAGCCCGGTGTGACAGCACCGGCGGAGCACCGGCTGTGACTGAGCGCTTCACTTGACCAGTTGGGCGCCGGCTGGACAGGTTTACCCCCGGCCGTTCCCCGCGCGCCCACCGCGGGGCGCGAGCGTTTTGATCTGCCATCCTTCAGGCGTGGGCGCTGCGCCTCTTGCACGCTCGAATTCTTGGCGAGGAGTGAGTCTGATGGCGAAGCGGGGCACCGACCACTGGAGTGAAACCTACTGTGATCGGCGCTTTCACCCTCCACACCTGACGGGCCTGCCCTACTGGTTCTTCTGCCGACTTGAGCCCGGCCACGACGGAGCCTGCGACTGCGAAGCCGCCCACGAAGAGATGAGCACGACGGACTGAGGTCTACGAGCAGCCAACTCACACGCTCACCGGCCACACGATGGAGGCGAACCAGTCGCAACTGCGGGAGCGACTCGACCGCCTGCAAGCGTCCCTCGGCGAGGTGACCGCCGCCGCCGTCGAGCTTGCCGAGGTTCGCACCGGCCTTCTGCGTGACCGCCGGGGCCTGGAAGAGATTGACCTCGCAGCCCAGCAGAGGGCCGACGAGGTTCAGCAGCTGCTGGCGCGATTCGCTTTGCTGAAGGAGCAGTACGAGTCGGATCTGGCCCGGCTCCAGATGGTCGGTGAAGCCGGAACCCTCCTGGGCTACTTCCAGACTGGGACCTGCATTTTCTGCGGCGCCGAGCCTCAGCACCAGCACCCGGAGCACTACGCCGCCGAGAGCACCCAGCTGGCAGCCTCCGTATCTGCGGAGACGCGCAAGACAACCGACCTGCTCAGCGACCTGCTCCTCATGATCGAAGACCTGAAAGAACAGGCAGCGGACATAGAGTCGGCCCGCACCGCCCGACACGAAGAGCTCACACACAACGCTGCGGAACTCCGCGCACTCGATCAACGGATGCAGCCGGTCAACACAGACGCCACCGAACTGCTGAACACCCGTTCACGGGTCGAAAGCGAGCTTGCCCTGCACGCTCAGATCGAGCAGCTCGAAGACCTCAAGGAATCGCTGTCCACCGTGGCTCCCGCTCTGCCGACTGCCCGTCCTGACGGCATTCCCGCCACCGACATCGCCGACTTCGAGCGGGTGATCCATGAGACCTTGGAAGCATGGCATGTGCCGGGGAACAACCGCGCTCGCTACGACCCGACGACAGCCGAGCTGTCCGTTGACGGGCAGCCGCGAAAGAGCCGCGGCAGGGGTATGCGGTCCATCCTCCACGCCGCCTTCGCAGTATCACTCGCGCGCCGGAACACAGCCTGCGGCCTGATCCACCCGGGCTTCATCGTGCTGGACACGCCGGTCCTCACCTACCGTCGGCCCGAAGACCCGCACGAAGACCGTCCCGAGCTGATGACCGCCGACGTTGCCGAGAACTTCTACCGCGACCTCCTGGAGAACCCCCCGGGCCAGGTCATCGTGATCGAGAACCCCACACCGCCAGCGAGCATCAGGGGGCATGCCACCGTCCACGCATTTAGCGTGGACGGCTCGGTACGCCAGGGATTCTTCCCGCCCCGAGACGGGCAGTGAGAACCGGACACCTAATACGGGCAGCCGCGCGTGTCTTGGTCAGGCTCACTCCACTCCCAGTTCGGCGAGGGACGCTGCTGCCCCTCGCCGACCGTACACAGCTGCGCCGTGGCCAGATGGCTTCCCGACGTGGAACTGGAGGTGGTGTGTCGCCAAAGGGGGAGTAGCCGCAGGCTGATCAGGAGCTGGCGTCGCTGTCTCCACCATTGTTGGGATGATCGTCGGAATTATTGCGGTCACGGATTTTGCCGCGGAACCAACCGGCGGCTGCGAAAGTGAGAGCTACTGCGACCCCGGCGATGTAGTCGGGGATCGCGTCGGTGAGTATGGGCACAAGGGACATGGACGGCGCGGACGGCTGGCGAGCGTGCCCTGCCGCCGTGTGTCCGTCACCTCCCAGAAGCAGAAGACCTCAGCAATGTGCTGCTGATTGTGAGACGGAGATGTGACCTGTCGGTCCCGGGCACGCGGGTCCTCCAGTGGCGGCCTCGTCCAGCGCCTCACCAGGGTGGCGGGAAGTCCCCGGGGCTGATCAATGAACGAGCTGTGCGAACTCAGTCTGCCTCACGGGGGTGTCCCCTCGCCCCACTTTTCTGAACTTCGGCTGGTCTCCAAGACCAACCTCTCGATCTATGCCCACTGCACACCGAGTTCGGCGAGGGCGTCGAGCTGCTCCACCGTGAGCTTGTCGCGTCGGGTCTTGGTGTTTGATACCCATACGCCCAGCTTGATGGTCACCGGCTCCGTCTCGCCGTCGACCGTGATCTGTTCGCTGTGCCCCCTCGGCACGGGCCGGTGGGCGCCTTCTCGCTCTACCCACTGGGCGAGGGCGGTCAGGCCGCGTTGGAATGCCTGCTGTGCCTTGCTCG
>NZ_JBEOVO010000067.1:0-10983 GCF_040295605.1 Streptomyces sp. NPDC002773 | reverse complement strand
GGCTGCTCGCCGACGCCTGCGAGATCACCTCGCTCGACGAGGCGGCGCTCCAGCGCCGCGACGACCGCGGCGGCCTGGGCGGCCGGCGCGGGCCCTCCGGCCGCCGCCGTGGCCACGGCCCCGTCCCCCGATCCGTTCACCGGCCTCACGGCCGACGAGATCGCCGACCGGGCCGTCACCGCGACCCAGTCCGCGACCTCCCTCCGCATGGCCGGCCGGATCGTCACCGACGGGCAGCCGCTCGACATCGACTTCGCCGTCGACGACCGCGACCAGTGCACCGGCGTGATGAAGATCAAGGGCGGCACCGCCGAACTCCGCAAGGCCGACCGGATCACGTACATGAAGGGCGACGAGGCCTTCTGGCGCGCCTCCATGACCTCCCAGGGGATGACCGAGGCTCAGATCGACACCACGATCGAGCTGGTCAAGGGCCGCTGGCTGAAGATCGCCCCGGGGCAGCCCGGCAGCAGCGACCTCGGCAGCGTCTGCGACCTGGACGAGCTCCTCTCCGACCTCGGCAAGGACAAGGAGGAGCGCAGCGGACTGACCAGGGGCACGGACGCCGAGGTCGACGGCACCTCCGTCGCGACCCTGGTGAAGAAGGACGGCAGGGAGACCGCCACCGTGTCCGTCGCCCGCGAGGGCAAGCCGTACATCCTGAAGATGGTCAAGGCGGGCGGCGACGAACCCGGCTCGATCACGCTCTCCGACTACGACAAGCCCGTCAAGGTGGTCGTCCCGCCCGCGGACGAGACGGTGGACCTCTCCAAACTGGACCGGAGCGGGCCCGCGTGAGGCGAGTCGGCACCGTGTGCGGCACCGCGTGAGGTGAGCCACCAAGGCAGCCGCACCGGACCGCACTGTCGGTGGTCCGCGTTAGCCTCTTTGAGGTGACCGCACGCATCACCGACCCCGAGCAGCTCAAGGAGCTCCTCGGCATCCCGTTCACCCCGGAGCAGACGGCCTGCATCACCGCGCCGCTCGCCCCGCAGGTCGTCGTGGCCGGAGCCGGCTCCGGCAAGACGACGGTGATGGCCGCCCGCGTGGTCTGGCTGGTCGGCACGGGCCAGGTGGCCCCCGAGCAGGTCCTCGGCCTCACCTTCACCAACAAGGCCGCGGGAGAACTCGCCGAGCGCGTCCGCACCGCCCTCGTCCGCGCCGGAGTCACCGACCCCGACGTCATCGACCCCGACAACCCCCCGGGCGAGCCCCGCATCTCCACCTACCACGCGTTCGCCGGACAGCTCCTCACCGACCATGGCCTCCGCATCGGGCTCGAACCCACCTCCCGGCTCCTCGCCGACGCCACCCGCTACCAGCTCGCCGCGCGCGTGCTGCGCGAGGCCCCCGGCCCGTACCCGGCGCTCACCCGCTCCTTCCCGACCCTCATCACCGACCTGCTCGCCCTCGACGCCGAGCTGGCGGAACACCTCGTACCGCCGGAAAGACTTCTCTCGTACGACTCCGCGCTGCTCACCGCCCTCGCCGGTGCCAAGCTCAGCAACGCCGAGCTGCGCAAGATCCCCGAGGCCGCCGCCGCCCGCCGGGAACTCCTCGGCCTCGTCGTCCGCTACCGGGCCGCCAAACGCTCCCGCGACCTGCTCGACTTCGGCGACCAGATCGCCCGCTCCGCCGAGCTCGCCACCACCCGGCCCGAGGTCGGCGAGATCCTCCGCCAGGAGTTCCGGGTCGTCCTCCTCGACGAGTACCAGGACACGTCCGTCGCCCAGCGGCTCCTGCTCTCCGGCCTCTTCGGCCAGGGCACGGGGGGCCGGGCCACCGGACACGCGGTGACCGCCGTCGGCGACCCCTGCCAGGCCATCTACGGCTGGCGCGGGGCCTCCGTCGCCAACCTGGACGACTTCCCCGAGCACTTCCCGCACGCGGACGGCAGCCCCGCGAGCCGCTACTCGCTCTCCGAGAACCGGCGCAGCGGCGGCCGGCTCCTCGACCTCGCCAACGGGCTCGCCGCCCCCCTGCGCGCCATGCACGCGGGCGTGGAGGCGCTGCGGCCCGCGCCGGGCGCCGAGAAGGACGGCAGTGTCCGCATCGCGCTCCTCCGCACCCACGCCGAGGAGATCGACTGGCTCGCCGACTCCCTCGCCCACCTCGTCCGCACCGGCCGCGAACCCGGCGAGATCGCCGTCCTGTGCCGTACCGCCACCGACTTCCCCGCCCTCCACGCCGCTCTCGTCGCCCGGGACGTGCCCGTCGAGGTCGTCGGCCTCTCCGGCCTCCTCCACCTGCCCGAGATCGCCGACCTCGTCGCCGTCTGCGAGGTCCTCCAGGACCCGGGGGCCAACGCCTCCCTGGTACGGCTCCTCACCGGACCGCGCTGGCGGATCGGCCCCCGCGACCTCGCCCTCCTCGGGCGCCGGGCCCGCCTCCTCGTCCACCGGGGCGGCGAGGAACCGGACCCCGAGCAGCGGCTCGCCGCCGCCGTCGAGGGCGTCGACCCGGCGGAGGTCGTCTCCCTCGCCGACGCCCTCGACACGTTCCTCGACTCCGGCGGCGCCGCCGACGACGGCCTGGCGTTCTCCGCCGACGCCCGGGTCCGCTTCGCGCGCCTCGCCGCCGAACTGCGCGTCCTGCGCACCTCGCTCGCCGACCCCCTCATGGACGTCCTGCACCGGGTGCTCACCGCGACCGGCCTCGAAGTCGAACTGTCCGCCTCCCCGCACGCGCTCGCCGCCCGCCGCCGCGAGACCCTCGGCCACTTCCTCGACATCGCCGCCGGCTTCGCCTCCCTCGACGGCGAGGCGAGCCTGCTCGCGTTCCTCGGCTTCCTGCGCACGGCCGTCCAGTTCGAGAAGGGCCTCGACAACGCCCTGCCGGGCGGGGAGAACACCGTCAAGGTCCTCACCGCCCACAAGTCCAAGGGCCTGGAGTGGGACGTCGTCGCCGTCCCCGGCCTGGTCGCCGGCCAGTTCCCCAGCGCACGCGCCCGCGAGTCATGGACCTCCCAGCCCCAGGTGCTCCCGCACGAGCTGCGGGGCGACGCGGCGACGCTGCCGCGGATCGACACCTGGAACGCCAAGGCCCTCACCTCCTTCAAGAACGAGATGCGGGACCACCAGCACACCGAGGAACTCCGCCTCGGCTACGTCACCTTCACCCGCCCCCGCTCCCTCCTCCTCGGCTCCGCCCACTGGTGGGGCCCGTCCCAGAAGAAGCCCCGAGGCCCCTCGGACTTCCTCCAATCCCTGCACGACCACTGCGCGGCGGGCCACGGAGAGATCGAGGCCTGGGCGGAACAACCGGAACCGGACGCGGAAAACCCGACGTTGACGGAGTCGGACGGCGACCAGACCTGGCCGCTACCGCTGGATGAGGAGTCGTTCAAGCACCGCAGAGCGGCGGCTGACGCCGTGCTGGCCCAGTTGCGGGCAATCGTTCCGCAGGGCGATGGGGGTCCCCCCGGACGGAGTCCGGGGGAGGGTGGGCACAACCCCACCGGAGCGGCGCCCGACCCCCAGGACCCGCACCCCGAGGACCCCTGGCCCGAAGAGGAGGAACCCACCTGGGACGAGGAGACCCTCCCCGAGGACCTGCACGCGGACAAGGTCCCGGCCCCAAGGGACCCGGATCGCGAAGAGGCCGAGCCGCTCACCCCCGAAGACGCGAGAGCGATCGCCTCCTGGGACCGCGACCTCACCGCCCTCACCACAGAACTCCGCCGCACCCGCGCCACCACCCGAGACGTCCTGCTCCCCGCATACCTCTCCGCCTCCCAGGTCCTCCGCCTCGCCGCCGACCCCGACGGCTTCGCGCAGGAGCTGGCCCGGCCCATGCCCACGGCGCCGCAGCCGGCCGCCCGCCGGGGCACCCGGTTCCACGCGTGGGTGGAGTCCCGCTTCGAGGAGCTGCCGCTGCCGTTCCTCGGCCCGGAGGAGCTGCCCGGCGGCGAGGACTTCGCGGGCGAGCCCGAGATCCTCGACGAGCGGGACCTCGACGAGCTGAAGGAGGCCTTCGCCCGTACCCCGTACGCCCACCGCACCCCGTACCGCGTCGAGGTCCCGGTCCACCTCTCGCTCGGCGGCCGGGTCGTCCGGGGCAGGATCGACGCCGTCTACCGGGACCCGGACTCCGGCGCGTACGAGATCGTCGACTGGAAGACCAGCCGGGTGCGGACCGCCGACCCCCTCCAGCTCGCGATCTACCGGCTCGCCTGGGCCGAGCAGCACGGCCTCCCGCCCGAGGACGTCGCGGCGGCCTTCGTCTACGTCCGTACGGGTGAGGTCGCCCGCCCCGCCCGCCTGCCCGGCCGTGCCGAGCTGGAGACCCTCCTGCTGGGAGAGCCACCCCCGGGCGCCGGATAGGCTCGGGGGCATGAGCGAGACCCCGGACAGCGCCGTCCACGCCGTACGCGCGTACATAGAGCAGCACCGTGCCGCCTTCCTCGGCGACCTGGCCGAGTGGCTGCGCATCCCCTCCGTGTCGGCGCAGCCGGAGCGGGCCGGGGACGTACGGCGCAGTGCCGAGTGGCTCGCCGCCAAGCTCACCGCGACCGGCTTCACCACCGTCGAGGTGTGGGAGACCGCCGGCGCCCCCGCCGTCTTCGCCGAGTGGCCCTCCGACGACCCGGACGCCCCGACGGTCCTGGTCTACGGCCACCACGACGTGCAGCCCGCGGCCCGCGAGGACGGCTGGCGCACGGACCCCTTCGAGCCGACCGTCGTCGACGGCCGGATGTACGCGCGCGGGGCGGCCGACGACAAGGGCCAGGTGTTCTTCCACACCCTCGGCGTCCGGGCCCATCTCGCCGCCACCGGCCGCACGGCGCCCGCCGTCCACCTCAAGCTGATCGTCGAGGGCGAGGAGGAGTCCGGCTCCCCGCACTTCCGCGAGCTCGTCGAGACCCACGCCGAGCGGCTCGCCGCCGACGCCGTGATCGTCTCCGACACCGGCATGTGGTCCGAGACCACGCCCACCGTCTGCACGGGCATGCGCGGGGTCGCCGACTGCGAGATCGAGCTGTACGGCCCCGACCAGGACATCCACTCCGGTTCCTTCGGCGGCGCGGTCCCGAACCCGGCCACCGTCGCCGGCCGGATCGTCGCCGCACTCCACGACGAGCGCGAGCGCGTCGCGATCCCCGGCTTCTACGACGGGGTGACCGAGCTCACCGAAGCCGAGCGCGCCCTCGTCGCCGAACTGCCCTTCGACGAAGCCGCCTGGCTGCGTACGGCGAAGTCGCACGGCACGCTCGGCGAGGCCGGCTTCACTACCCTGGAGCGGGTCTGGGCCCGCCCGACAGCCGAGGTCAACGGCATCGGCGGGGGCTACCAGGGCCCCGGCGGCAAGACGATCGTCCCCGCCGCCGCCCACCTCAAGCTGTCGTTCCGCCTGGTCGCGGGCCAGGACCCGGACAAGATCGAACTCGCGGTACGGGACTGGCTCGCCGGTCTCGTCCCCGCCGGCATCCGGTACGGGATCGCCTTCGGCGCCCCGACCCGCCCCTGCCTGACCCCCCTCGACCACCCCGCCCTCAAGGCGGTCGCCGGGGCCATGAGCCGGGCCTTCGACGGGGCCAAGGTCCGCTACACCCGCGAGGGCGGCTCGGGACCGGCCGCCGACCTCCAGGACGTCCTGGACGCACCCGTCCTGTTCCTCGGCATCTCCGTCCCGTCCGACGGCTGGCACGCCCCCGACGAGAAGATCGAACTCGACCTCCTCATGAAGGGCGTCGAGACGACCGCTCACCTGTGGGGCGACCTGCCCGCCGCCCTCCGCACCGTCGAGCGCTGAACCCACACACCGATCCGGGGGAGTTGGAAGCACCTGTGAGCACCTTGAAGAACGCGCCGGCCCTGAAGAACGTGACGACCGCACCGGCGGACCGCCCGATCTCGCTCACCGCCCCGAGCGGCATCGACCGCGCCGCGCACCACCGCCTCGACGAGGCATGGCTGGCGGCGGCCTGGAGCCACCCCACCACCCGGGTCTTCGTGGTCTCGGGCGGCCAGGTGCTGATCGACGACCTGCCCGACGGCACCACCGAACTCGTCATGACGCCGGCGTTCGAGGCCCCGGTCACCGAGACCCACCGCTACTTCCTGGGCACCGACGCCGAGGGCGTCTCGTACTTCGCGCTCCAGAAGGACTCCCTGCCGGGCCGCATGGACCAGTCCGCACGCCCGGCGGGCCTCCGCGAGGCGGGCCTGCTGCTCTCCGACCGGGACGCGGGCCTCATGGTCCACGCCGTCGCCCTGGAGAACTGGCAGCGCCTCCACCGCTTCTGTTCCCGTTGCGGCGAGCGCACGGTCATCGCGGCGGCCGGCCACATCCGCCGCTGCCAGGCCTGCGGCGCCGAGCACTACCCGCGCACCGACCCGGCCGTGATCATGGCCGTCACGGACGAGGAGGACCGCATCCTCCTCGGCCGCCAGGTCCATTGGCCGGAGGGCCGCTTCTCGACCCTCGCGGGCTTCGTCGAGCCCGGCGAGTCCATCGAGCAGTCGGTCGCCCGCGAGGTCTTCGAGGAGGCAGGCGTCACGGTCGGCGAGGTCGAGTACATCGCCAGCCAGCCCTGGCCGTTCCCGTCCAGCCTCATGCTGGGCTTCTTCGCCCGCGCGACCTCCTCGGAGATCACCGTGGACGGCGAGGAGATCCAGGAGGCCCGCTGGTTCTCCCGCGACGACCTGACCGCCGCCTTCGAGTCCGGCGAGGTGCTCCCCCCGTACGGCATCTCGATCGCCTCCCGCCTGATCGAACGCTGGTACGGCAAGCCACTGCCGAAGCCGGGCGACGTGGTCTGACCCCCCGCACACGACGAAACCCCCGACCGTCCGGTCGGGGGTTTCGTCACGCGTGGGACCGTCCTCAGACGCCGACCTTCTGCTTGACCTGCGCGAGGCTCGGGTTCGTCAGGGTCGAACCGTCCGGGAAGAGCACGGTCGGCACCGTCTGGTTGCCGCCGTTGGCCTTCTCGACGAACGCCGCCGATTCGGGGTCCTGCTCGATGTTGATCTCGGTGTACGCGATGCCCTCGCGGTCCATCTGGCTCTTCAGCCGACGGCAGTAGCCGCACCACGTGGTGCTGTACATCGTCACAGTGCCCTGCATGGCGAGGCGCTCCTCTTGTTCGCTGACGGGTGCCGAGAAGGAGAACGTACGCCCTGGCCCCGCCATTCCCGGAATTCGTATGACCGGCGGCCCGGCCCTGTGGACAACGCTCGGCAGCGAACCCGCGCGACCTGGCAGCATTGGGGGGTGACAGCAGCAACGCACTCCACTCTTTTCCCGCAGGTTCCGGAGACGGCCGACGCGGTGCTCGACGGGCTCGACCCGGAGCAGCGCGAGGTCGCCCTGGCCCTGAGCGGCCCGGTGTGCGTGCTGGCGGGAGCCGGCACGGGCAAGACGCGGGCCATCACCCACCGCATCGCGTACGGGGTGCGCGCGGGCATACTCCAGCCCGCCAGTGTGCTGGCCGTCACGTTCACCAACCGCGCCGCGGGCGAGATGCGCGGCCGGCTCCGCCAGCTCGGCGCGGGCGGTGTCCAGGCCCGTACGTTCCACTCCGCGGCCCTCCGCCAGCTCCAGTTCTTCTGGCCGAAAGCCGTCGGTGGTGATCTGCCCCGGCTCCTGGAGCGGAAGGTCCAGCTGGTCGCCGAGGCCGCGGCCCGCTGCCGGGTCCGGCTCGACCGGAACGAGCTGAGGGACGTCACCGGCGAGATCGAATGGGCCAAGGTCACCCAGACCGTCCCCGCCGACTACCCGGCCGTCGTCGCCAAGTCCCTCAGGGACGCCCCCCGGGACCCGGCCGAGATTGGCCAGATCTATGCCACGTACGAGCAGCTGAAGCGCGACCGCTCGGTGATCGACTTCGAGGACGTGCTGCTGCTCACCGTCGGCATCCTCCAGGACCGGCACGACATCGCCGACCAGATCCGCCGGCAGTACCAGCACTTCGTGGTGGACGAGTACCAGGACGTCTCCCCGCTCCAGCAGCGGCTGCTCGACCTGTGGCTCGGCGACCGCGACAACCTCTGCGTCGTCGGGGACGCCAGCCAGACCATCTACTCCTTCACCGGCGCCACCCCCGACCACCTCCTGAACTTCCGCACCCGGCACCCGGGCGCCACGGTCGTCAGGCTCGTCCGCGACTACCGCTCCACCCCGCAGGTCGTCCACCTCGCCAACGGACTGCTCAGCCAGGCCCGCGGCCGGGCCGCCGAGCACCGCCTCGAGCTGATCTCCCAGCGCGACCCGGGCCCCGAGCCCGTCTACACGGAGTACGCCGACGAGCCGACCGAGGCCGAGGGCACCGCCCGCCGCATCCGGGACCTCATCGCCGCCGGGGTCCCGGCCGGTGAGATCGCCGTCCTCTACCGGATCAACGCCCAGTCCGAGGTGTACGAGCAGGCCCTCGCCGACGCCGGAGTGCCGTACCAGCTCCGCGGCGCCGAGCGCTTCTTCGAGCGCCAGGAGGTACGGGAGGCGGTCATCGCGCTGCGCGGCGCCGCCCGCGCCGGAGGCAACGACTCCCTGCTCGACGACGTCGACGACCTGCCCGCGCAGGTCGGGGCGGTCCTCTCCACCAAGGGCTGGACCAGCAAGGCGCCCGCCGGCTCCGGCGCCGTCCGCGACCGCTGGGAGTCCCTCGCCGCCCTCGTCCGGCTCGCCGAGGACTTCGCCCGCGCCAGGTCCGGGGCCACCCTCTCCGACCTGGTCGCCGAACTCGACGAGCGGGCCGCCGCCCAGCACGCTCCCACCGTCCAGGGCGTCACCCTCGCGTCGCTGCACGCGGCGAAGGGCCTCGAATGGGACGCCGTCTTCCTGGTCGGCCTCACCGAGGGCATGATGCCGATCACCTACGCCAAGACCGACGAGCAGGTCGAGGAGGAGCGGCGCCTGCTGTACGTCGGTGTGACCCGCGCCCGGTTCCACCTCACGCTGTCCTGGGCACTCTCCCGCTCCCCGGGCGGCCGGGCCTCCCGGCGCCCCAGCCGCTTCCTCAAGGGGCTGCGGCCCGGCTCCGGGACCCTCGGCTCCGCCGCCGCCGGCGGTTCCGGCTCGATCGAGCGCGGTGGCGGCGCGGCCGGCCGGCGCAAGCAGCGCGGCCCCGTCCGGTGCCGGGTCTGCGGCACGACGCTCACCGAGGCGGGCGCGATGAAGCTCATGCGCTGCGAGGACTGCCCGTCGGACATGGACGAGGCGCTCTACGGGCGGCTTCGCGACTGGCGCGCGGAACAGGCCAGGGAGCTCGGCCAGCCCGCGTATTGCGTGTTCACCGACAAGACGCTGATGGCCATCGCCGAGCGCGTCCCCGCCACCGGCGGGGAGCTCTCCTCGATCTCCGGCGTCGGCGCACGCAAGCTGGACCGCTTCGGGGACGACGTCCTGGCCATCTGCGCAGGTGGGGAGGGTGGGGCAGGAGACGGCGAGAGTTGATGAAAACTCGTCGGAAAAATAGTTTGCGCCTGCCCCGTCAAGCCCCATAGGTTCTTAACCACGGAAACAGCGGCTTCTTCGAAGCCCTGCCTCCGTGTTGTACTTGTCCAAGTAAACATGAGGGTCCGGCTCACCCCCGAGCCCTCCGAGACGCCGAGAGGAGGCGATTCCAGTGATCAGCAACACGATTCAGGCCAGCACCACCGCCAGCTTCGTCAGCACCGTCAGCACCGCCGGCTTCTTCGGCACCGCCAAAATGACCGATCGCTCGGCCGCCTCCGCCTGCACGCTCGGCTTCTCCGCCTCGGCGTTCATCGGCAGCGGTCTGCCCGGCACCGGTCTGTCCTTCACCGGTCTGCCCGTGGCCGGTCTTCCCGTCACCGGTCTTTCCGGTCTCGGCAAGGCCGCCATCGAGCGGCGCGATGAGCGACCGACCAAGGCACTGGAAGCAGTAGCGGCAGGCAAGGCCACGGCCTATGGCTTTGCGGCGGCGACCAGTGCCGGCAACCAGCAGCAGACGACGAAGCACCACCACATGATGTGGGCCTTCCGTGGGCTCGAACCCTGGAGTGATCCAGTCTGATCCATGATCAGACCGGCGCCTTCAGGGCCGCGGAACCCCACCCGGGATCCGCGGCCCTTCTGTTTGTCCCCGAACGGGGAACGGCAGCCCGAAGGCGCCTCGGGACAGACACACCCGGTACCAGCCGAAACCCCGGTCAACAGGCCGGAACGACCAGACGAGGAAAGACCACCGTGCAACTCGAAGCGCACGCCCCGTCCGTACCGCCTTCCGATTCGATCCCCCTGCCCGGCCTCACGGAGGACCCCGCTTTGACCCCCCTCGCCCCCCTCACCGCGCTCACCGCGCTCGACGACGCCATCGAGAACCTCGGCGTACCCGTCCCCTGTCGCGCCTACGACCCCGAGGTCTTCTTCGCGGAGTCCCCGGCCGACGTCGAGTACGCGAAGTCCCTCTGCCGGACCTGCCCGCTCGTGGCGGCCTGCCTGGCCGGCGCCAAGGAGCGCCGCGAGCCCTGGGGTGTCTGGGGTGGCGAGCTCTTCGTCCAGGGCGTGGTCGTCGCCCGCAAGCGGCCCCGCGGCCGCCCGCGCAAGAACCCGGTCGCGGCATGAGCGCCACCGGAACCATCGACCGCCCCCTCACGCACGATCCCCAGAAGCAGGCCCCGATGACCTCTTCCACCAGCGAGCCCGCCGGCTCCGCGACCCCAGCCTTCTCCCCCGCCGCCGCGCCCACCGCGCGTCAGAACAGGACCCGTGAAATGCAACTCATCCCAGAAGCCCTGGCCCGTGCCCATATGCACGAGCGACAGCGTGAGGCCGACGCGCAACGCCATGCCGTGCGCCTGGTCGCCGCCCGTCGCATGCAGCGCCGCGCCGAGCGCGTCTCGCTGCGCGCCCGCCGCGCGCTGGCCATGGCCGTCATGCACTAGGTGACATCGCGCCCCGCAGGGGCGCCGTCGCGGGGGGGGGGGGGGGGGGGGCCCCCCCCCCCCGGGGGGGGGGGGGGGGGGGCGCCCCCCCCCCGGGGGTGGGGGCAGAAGGAAAAGGCCCCCCCCCCCCCCG
>NZ_JBEOVO010000066.1:0-12290 GCF_040295605.1 Streptomyces sp. NPDC002773 | reverse complement strand
CCTCTTCGCCGAGGGCATGGTGGAGGTCAGCGGCCCGAAGCTCCGCGCGGGCCTGAAGGTGAGGATCCCGCAGTGAGCGGCGGCACGGATCCCGCGCCGGCCTTCGGCGCGCCCGCACCCGCGGCCCCCGCGCCCGCGTTCGGCGCGCCGCAGGCGCCCCCGCCCGCGCAGCCGGTGCACACCGCGCCGACGATGGTGGCCCCGGTGGCGCCCGCGCCGGTCCCGCCGCCCGCCCCGGCCCCGGCGGCCCCCGGCCCGTACGGACAGCCGCCGCAGCCGCCGCAGTACGGCCAGGTCCCGGGCCAGCCGCCCGGCCAGTACCCCGGGCAGGTTCCGGGCCAGGCCCCCGGTCCCTACCCGGGCCAGGGCCAGCCGCCGCAGGCGCCGTACGGGCAGGCCGCCCCCGCCCCGTACGGGCAGCAGCCGCCGCCGTACGGGCAGCAGCCCGGCGTCCCGCAGGGCGCCCCGGCGACCGGCCCGGGACTCGCGGCCGCGCTCGCGCCGTACAAGGAGACCGCCACCGGCGTCCGCTGGACCCCGCAGAACCAGCAGCTCATGCGGGTCGACCTCGCCATGGGCGGCACCCCCGTCCTCGCCCGGCAGGGCGCCATGGTCATGTACCAGGGCAAGGTCGACTTCTCCCACAAGGGCGCGGGCTTCGCGGGCCGGATCGTCGGCAACGCCACCGGCCAGGAGATGCAGTTGATGCGCTGCACCGGCCGCGGTCAGCTCTTCCTCGCCGAGGAGGGCGCCCATCTGCACCCGATCGAGCTCCAGGGCGACGGCATCTGCGTCTCCGCCGAGAACGTCCTCGCGTTCGACGAGTCCCTTCAGTACGAGGTGCGGCGCATCGAGGGCCACGGCATCCCCGGCGGCGCCCTGTTCACCATGCAGTTCCAGGGCACCGGCACCGTCGTCGTGAAGACCCACGGCATTCCCGTGGTGCTGCCCGTCACGCCGACGACCTTCGCCGACTGCAACGCCGTCGTCGCCTGGTCGTCCGCGTCCCAGGTCATCCTCTCCAGCCAGGTCCGGCTCCGGCGCAACGCCTACCCCGGCCACAGCGGAGAGACGGTGAACCTCCAGTTCCGGGGCGCCCCCGGCAACTTCATCGTCGTCCAGCCCTACGAGGTCTGAGGGAGCCCGAAGTCATGAACCAGCAACTCGCGGGCTACGCCCCGACCCCCGTCGCGGCCCGGATGGAGAACCACGGCCGCACCATGCTCAAGGTGGCCATGGCCTCCGGCCAGGACCTCTACGCCAGGACCGGCTCGATGGTCTCCTACGAGGGGTACATCACCTACGAGCCCAACCCGCCCGCCGCCCGCCAGGTCGCCAAGCAGTGGGCCACCGGCGAGGGCGCGCCGATCATGAAGTGCTCCGGCGACGGACTGCTCTACCTCGCGGACTACGGCGCCGACGTCGTCGTGATCAACCTCCAGAACGACTCGATCTCGGTCAACGGCACCAACCTGCTCGCCTTCGACGCCCACCTCCAGTGGGGCGTCGAGCAGGTCAAGGGCCTCGCCAAGTTCGCCGGCCAGGGCCTGTTCAACGTGGAGATCGCGGGCACCGGCTGGGTCGCGCTGACCTCGCGCGGCACGCCGATCGTCGTCGACTGCGGCCGCGGCGACGACGAGACGTACGTCGACCCCGACGCGCTCGTCGCCTGGTCGCCGTCGCTCAAGGTCAAGGGCAAGCGCAGCTTCAAGGCGTCCTCCCTCATCGGGCGGGGCAGCGGCGAGGCATTCCAGATGGCCTTCTCCGGACAGGGCATCGTCGTCGTACAGCCGAGCGAGGACAGCACCGACCGCCTGCGGATCCGGGGCTGAGGGGAAGCGAGAACACACCATGCAGAGCCCGCTTTTCAACCACGCCGAACAGCAGAGCCAGGAGCGGTACGTCCTCCAGAACCCGCAGCTCCTGCGGGTCAGCCTCACCGGGCAGGACGACATCCTCGCCCGCAAGGGCGCCATGGTCGCGTACCAGGGGCTCGTCGACTTCGACGGCGAGTACAAGACCCCGAGCCAGCGGCGGGCCCAGGCCCGCACCGGTGAGGGCCTCGACCTGATGCGCTGCTCCGGACAGGGCACGGTCTACTTCGCCAACCTCGCCCAGTACGTCCACGTCGTGGAGGTCGAGCAGGAGGGCCTGACCGTCGACAGCGCGTACGTCCTGGCGCTCGACTCGACCCTCAACACCGAGGTCATCGCCGTCGACAGCCAGTACGGCATCTCCGGCTCCGGCAAGTACCAGCTCAACATCTCCGGCCGCGGCAAGGTCGCCCTGATGACCTCGGGGCAGCCGCTGATGATGCTGGTCACGCCCGACAAGTACGTCAGTGTCGACGCGGACGCGATCGTCGCCTGGTCCACCGGACTCCGCGTCCAGATGCAGGCGCAGACGCACAACTCCAGCGTCCGCAGCCGTCGCGGCAGCACCGGCGAGGGTTGGGAACTCAGCTTCCTCGGCCAGGGCTTCGCGCTCGTCCAGCCCAGCGAGGTCATGCCCCCGCAGCACGCGGCCATCGGGCAGGGCGTCGCCGCCCAGTTCGGCGCCGGACAGCACGGCTCCCACGCGCAGAACCAGAACAACGCCTGGAACTGAGCACCGGGCACGGACAAGGGGCGGTCGCGTCGGCGACCGCCCCTTCTCCTCATGTCCCGCTACAGCCGGGCGAGCGTGCTCTCCAGGAGCCGGACCACGGACGTGTCCGCCACGCCCGCCACCTCCTCGTACGCGAACCAGCGCAGGTCGAGCGACTCCTCGCTGATCTCCGCCACCGCTCCGGCCGGCGCGAGCGCCGCGTACTGCACGTCCAGATGCCAGTGGCAGGGCGCCGGGATCGGATGCCGGTCGAGCCGCACCGGACCGCCCGGCAGCAGGCTCAGGCCCGCGATCCCCGACTCCTCCGTCGCCTCCCGCAGCGCGGCCGCCTCCACCGTCGCGTCGCCCGGCTCGCAGTGGCCGCCCATCTGCAGCCACATGCCCAGCTTCCGGTGCAGGGTCAGGAGCACCCGGCCCCCCTCCGGATCGACCACCAGCGCGCTGCTGGTGAGATGACCGGCCCCGCACGGCTTGTACATGCCGTCGGGATGGGCGTCCAGATGATCCAGATACAGCTGCCGGAGCTCCTCCTGGCCCCCGTACTCCTTCAGTACGAGGACCGCGTCGTCGTGGAGGCTCACTCCTTGCCGTCCCCGGCCCCGTCCTCCGGGGTGTCGCCCTTCGCCGCCTCACCGAGCATCTTGTCCAGCTCGGAGAAGTCGAGGTGCTCGCGGTGCACGAAGCCGTCCGGGTCGTCCAGGTCCGTCGCCGTCGGCAGCATGTCCGGGTGCTCCCACAGGCCGTCCCGGCCGTCGATCCCGCGCGCGTCCGTCAGCGAGGCCCACAGGCGCGCCGCGTCCCGCAGCCGCCGCGGACGCAGCTCCAGACCGATCAGGGTCGCGAACGTCTGCTCGGCGGGACCGCCCGAGGCCCGGCGCCTGCGCAGCGTCTCGCGCAGCGCGTCCGCCGAGGTCAGCCGCGACTTGGCGGCCTCGTGGACCACCGCGTCCACCCAGCCCTCGACCAGCGCGAGCGCCGTCTCCAGACGGGCCAGGGCCGCCTTCTGCTGCGGGGTGTCCTCCGGCTGGAACATGCCCTGCTGGAGCGCCTCCTGAAGCTGCTCCGGGTGCGTCGGGTCGAGCTGGCCCACCGCCTCCTCCAGCTTCGAGGTGTCGACCTTGATCCCGCGCGCGTACCCCTCGACCGCGCCGAAGAGGTGCGCCCGCAGCCACGGCACGTGCGCGAAGAGACGCTGATGGGCGGCCTCGCGCAGGGCCAGGTAGAGCCGCACCTCGTCCGAGGGCACGCCCAGGTCCTTGCCGAACGCCTCGATGTTCAGCGGCAGCAGCGCGGCACGGTTGGCGGGGCCGAGCGGCAGCCCGACGTCGGTCGACCCGACGACCTCACCGGCGAGCGCGCCCACGGCCTGCCCGATCTGCTGGCCGAACATGGCGCCGCCCATGGAGCGCATCATGCCGATCAGCGGGCCGGCCATGGCCTGCATCTCCTCCGGCAGGACGTCGCCCATCGCCGCGCCGACCCGCTCCGCGACCGGGTCCACCAGCTGCTGCCACGCGGGCAGCGTCGCCTCGACCCACTCGGCGCGGCTCCACGCCACCGCCGTGTTCGCCCCGGAGGGCAGCGAGGTGACCTGGTCGAGCCACAGGTCGGCGAGGCGCACGGCCTCCTCGACCGCGGACTTCTCCGCCGAGCCCACGCTGGCGTCCTTGGTGCCGTCGGCGGTGCCCTGGGCCACCACCTGGCGCGCGATCTGCTTGGCCATGTCCCAGTTCACGGGACCGCCCTCGTAGCTCAGCATCTGGCCGAGCTGCTGGAAGGCCGCACCCAGGTCGTTGGGGTTCAGCGAGCTGAACATCGCCGCGAACGGGTTGTCCGCTCCGCCCTGACCGCCAAGCCCGCCCATGCCGGGCAGCCCGCCGAAACCGAACGGGTTCGCCCCGAACGGGTTGCCGCCCTGGCCACCGGACCCCTGGCCACCTCCGGCGGGGTCCTTCTTCTTGCCTTCGTCGCCGTCCTCCGGCTCCTCCGGCGGAAGGCCGAATCCGAATGGGGTGTCACTCACAGGTTTCCTCGGCTCTTCGGGCCGCCGGCCTCTGCCGACGGCGACTGCCCGACCACGGCCCGTCCGGACGGGCCCATACACACCACCAGCGTAGACATCCGGGCCGGAAATGGGCTCGGTGCTCCGCCGGGCCGTGCCCTGCGGCAGGATGGACGCCACCTGGTCCGTACGCGTCATGCGCGTACGTACTGAAGACAACCGCTGGAGACGCCCGGTGAGTTCCCCAGATCCTCAGGTTCGCGGAGCGCGAAACCACTCGACCCGCTCCGCCGCGCGCGGCCCCGTCGTCGCGGTCACCGGCGCCGCGTCCGGCGTCGGTGACCTGCTGACCAGGCGCCTCGCCGCCTCCGACGAGATCAAGAAGGTCGTCGCGATCGACGAGCGCCGGGGTGAGGTCGCCGAGGCGCAGTGGCACATCCTCGACGTGCGCGATCCGGCCATCGCGGAGAAGCTGCGCGGCGCGGACGTGGTCGTGCACCTCGCCGTCGATCTCGACCTGGAGACCGACTCCGCGGCCCGGACGGCCTACAACGTGCGCGGCACGCAGACCGTGCTGACCGCCGCGGCGGCCGCCGGCGTCCACCGGGTGGTGCTCTGCACCTCCGCGATGGTCTACGGCGCCCTGCCCGACAACGACATCCCGCTCTCCGAGGACGCCGAGCTCAGGGCCACCGCGGAGGCCACCGGCGTGGGCGACATGCTGGAGATCGAGCGCCTCGGCCGCCGGGCGCCCCGCGCGCACCCCGGCCTCCACGTCACCGTCGTCCGCCCGGCCGTCCTCGTCGGCGGTACGGACACGGCGCTGACCCGCTACTTCGAGTCGCCCCGGCTGCTCGTCGTCGCCGGGTCCCGGCCGACCTGGCAGTTCTGCCATGTCGAGGACCTGGTCAGCGCCCTGGAGTACGCGGCTCTCGAGAAGGTCGACGGGGAGTTCGCGGTCGGCTGCGAGGGCTGGCTGGAGCAGGAGGAGGTCGAGGAGCTCTCCGGGGTCCGGCGCATGGAGCTGCCCTCCGCCGTCGCCCTCGGCGCGGCGGCCCGCCTCCACCGCATCGGGCTCACCCCGTCCCCGGCGGGCGACCTCGCCTACACGATGCACCCCTGGGTGGTGAGTGTGGGGCGGCTGCACGACGCCGGCTGGCGGCCGAAGTGGACGAACGAGGAGGTCCTCGCGGCGCTCCTGGAGGAGGTCCAGGGCCGGCACACGGTCGCCGGCCGCCGCCTGGGCCGCAAGGACGCCACGGCGGCCGGCGCGGCGGGCGCGACGGTGGCGCTGCTCGGTACGGCGGCGCTCGTCCGCCAGATGCGGAAGCGGCGCGGCATCTGACCAGGTCGGCGGCAGCTGCCTGGGGAGCCGTCTGTAGGACCCTCCTACAGGCGGCGCCGTCCGCCGGTCGAAACCGCTATTCCGGGATCACGCGCGCGTACGGCACGATGGACGCATGGCACCGACGTCTGACCACCCCGGCGAGCAGGCCGCCGCCGATCCGATCAAGCTCCTCGCGATCCGGGAGACCCCGCTCTCCCTCGACGAGGTCTTCCAGGCGGTCGGCGACGACGCCTCCGGCGGTACGACGCTCTTCGTGGGCACCGTGCGCAACCACGACGGCGGCGCCGACGTCGACGCGCTGGGCTACTCCTGCCACCCCACGGCCGAGGCGGAGATGCGCCGGGTCGCGGAGAAGGTCGTCGCCGACTACCCGGTGCGCGCGCTTGCCGCCGTGCACCGCGTGGGCGATCTCCGCGTGGGTGACCTCGCGGTCGTCGTCGCCGTCTCCTGCCCGCACCGCGGAGAGGCCTTCGAGGCCTGCCGCAAGCTCATCGACGACCTCAAGCACGAGGTCCCCATCTGGAAACACCAGACCTTCTCGGACGGCACCGAGGAGTGGGTAGGCGCTTGTTGAGCCTCCGCCCCTTGCTGGGGGTCCCCCCGGCCGGAGGCTGGGGGAGGGTGGGCGCCTGCTGAGGCGCAAGCCGACCCGCCGACACCCCGTAGCCGAACGCCCGATTTGCGTAACCGGCCCCCACGCGCGAGCGTTGACCTCACAGATGACACAGTCTGCGGATCAACTCACTGGGGATGGGAGGTCGACATGGCAGCACTGGCCTGGTTGCTGATTCCGCTTTTCGCAGTCGTCGGCGCGGCGATATGGGGAAGCTGGGCTTCGCGGAACAAGACGATAGGTGACGTGGCCGAACTCGCCGGCTACGCACGTTTCCGGGACGCGATGGAACGCTCCCACACCACGACCCCCGATTCCGCTCGGCTCGAGCGTGAACCGGCCGCCGCCGCCGGCGGGGTCACCACCTCGCCGTCGAGCTGACTCCGGCCCCTGCTCATACGGACCCGCCCCACGGGTGCACCCGTAGACGAGTCCCGTACTGTCGTTCCATGCCACGCCGCACCGCGACGATGCTCGCCTCCACCCTGGTCCTGATCTGCCTGCTCATCGCGGGCGTTCTGATCCCGGTGCCGTACGCGGAGATGAGCCCCGGCCCCACGGTGAACACCCTCGGCGAGGCCAGGGGAGAGCCCGTCCTGCACATCTCGGGACGCAAGACGTACCCGACCGACGGGCACCTCAACATGACGACGGTCCGGGTCACCAGCGCGGACTACAAGATGAACGCCGTCGAGGCGGTGTACGGCTGGCTGGCCCACGACAACGTGGTGGTGCCGCACGACACGCTCTACCCGGACGGCAAGACCGAGGAGCAGTCGAGCCAGGAGAACGCCGAGGAGTTCACCCAGTCGCAGGAGAGCGCCAAGGTGGCCGCGCTCAAGGAGCTGGGGATCCCGGTGGTCTCCCGGGTGG
Source organism: Streptomyces sp. NPDC002773 (assembly GCF_040295605.1). Lineage (NCBI taxonomy): Bacteria > Bacillati > Actinomycetota > Actinomycetes > Kitasatosporales > Streptomycetaceae > Streptomyces > Streptomyces sp. NPDC002773. Next base: position 4,847 of record NZ_JBEOVO010000066.1, on the reverse strand, counting down.
TCGTCGGCACGGTGGTCAAGGGTTCGCCCTCCGAGGGCAAGCTGCACGCCGGGGACGTGATCAAGGCTGTCGACGGGGTGCCGATCGCCGCGCAGGCCGACGTCGCCGAGCAGGTCGTCAAGCGGAAGCCCGGCCAGGACGTCGAGTTCACGATCGTCCCCGCCAAGGAGGCGGCCGCCGCCGAGAAGGCCCGCAAGGAGCCGACCGCTACCCGGAAGGTGGTCATCACGACCACCACGTCGGAGGAGGGCGACCGGGCCGTCGTCGGCATCCAGGCCGGCACCGACCACGTGTTCCCGTTCACGATCGACATCAACCTGGCCGATGTCGGAGGCCCCAGCGCCGGGCTGATGTTCGCCCTCGGCATCGTCGACAAGCTCACCCCGGACAGCCTCACCGGCGGCCGGTTCGTGGCCGGCACCGGCACCATCGACGACGCCGGCGCGGTCGGCCCGATCGGCGGTATCGAGATGAAGCTCGTCGGCGCGCGGAACGCCGGCGCGGAGTACTTCCTCACCCCGGCCGACAACTGCGAGACCGCCGCGGCCGACATCCCCGAGGGGCTCACCCTCGTCAAGGTGGACACCATCGACGACGCCACGAAGTCGTTGGAGAAGCTCCGCAAGGGCGACACGAAGTCCCTGCCGAGCTGCTCCAAGAGCTGAGAAGCCCGGAAAGCACGGAGACACGCCGAAGGGGCGCCCAGGTCGACACGTCCAGGGCGCCCCTTCCCGTACGAGGGCGGGTCAGGACTCGAACGTCGCCGTCAGCGCCTCGGCGAGGCCCGGCACCAGGTCGGGGCCCGTCAGGACCTCGGTCGCCGTGTCCTTCTCGCGCAGCCGGATCGCCGCCTCGCGGGCGCCGCCGCGCAGCACCGCCACGGTCATCCGTACCTCCTGCCGGTCCGGGTGGGCGGCCACCCACTTGGCGAGCTGCTTCTCGTTCAGGCCCTGCGGGACCTGGGCCTCCGCCGACGGGGGCAGCATGAGCCGTTCCACCGTCATGGCGCAGCCGGCCACGCCCGCGGGCCAGGCGATCGTGCCGAGGAACTCGTCGAGGGGCTTCCCGCGCGGCAGCTTGTCCTGCTCGATCGGGGTGTAGGCGGTGGCATCGTCACCCAGGCCCAGCTGGGAGGCGAGCGCGGGTTCCTTGGCGCGCAGCCGTGCGGTGTCGACCAGGGCGAACAGGCGGGCCGGCTGGTCCCAGCCGAGGCCCGCGGCGTACTCGTCGATCTCGAGCACCGCGCGGGTGAGGGGGCTCGCGGCCATCGCCGGGCCGGAGGGGGAAACGTTGGACATGACCAACATCCTGCCTCCTCCACCCCGGAACACGGGAACTAGGTAAAGCCTCAGTAAGTTGCACCAGTGGGCTCTACGATCGCGGGGCCTGCTTTCAGACGCATCAACATCGAGGGGCGCACGTTGGCTTTCCAGATGCCGGACCGCGGCGGAGGCCCGACCGGGCCAAGGATGAGAGTCGGCCGGCCGTCCCGGCGGGCCCGTACCCTGCTCATGACACTCGGCGTGCTCGCCGTTCTGGCCATGGCGTTCGTGATGTTCGCCGGGTTCTGGACGGACTGGCTCTGGTACCGCTCGGTCAAGTACTCAACCGTGTTCACCACCACGCTGTGGACCAAGGTCGGCCTGTTCGCCGTCTTCGGTCTGCTGATGGGGCTCGCCGTCGGCCTGAACATCTGGCTGGCGTACCGGCTGCGGCCGCCGCTCAGCGCGATGTCGCTGGAGCAGCAGAGTCTCGACCGGTACCGGATGGGTCTCGCCCCGTTCAAGAAGTGGGTGCTGCTCGCGGTCACCGCCCTGGTGGCGCTGATCGCCGGCGCCTCCGCCTCCGGCCAGTGGCGCACCTGGCTGATGTGGGTCAACGGTGTGAAGTTCGGCCAGAAGGACCCGCAGTTCGGGCTCGACGTGTCGTTCTACGCCTTCGACCTGCCCTGGTACCGCTTCCTGCTCGCGTTCGGCTTCGCCGCCGCCGTCCTGTCGCTGATCGCCGCCGCGCTCACGCACTACCTGTACGGCGGGCTCCGGGTCACCAGCCCGGGCGCGCGGGCGACCGCCGCCGCCACCGGTCACCTCTCGGTGCTGCTCGGCGTCTTCGTGTCGCTGAAGGCCGTGGCGTACTGGCTCGACCGGTACGGCCTGGCCGTGAAGTCCAGCGACTTCAAGGCCACCGGCAACTGGACGGGTCTGCGGTACGTCGACGCCAACGCGTACCTGCCGGCGAAGACCATCCTGTTCTGCATCGCCGCGATCTGCGCCGTGCTGTTCTTCGCGACGCTCTGGCGCCGCACCTGGCAGCTGCCGGTGATCGGCTTCGGCCTGATGGTGCTCTCCGCGGTCCTGATCGGCGGCCTCTACCCGGCCATCGTGCAGAAGTTCCAGGTCCAGCCGAACGAGCAGGCCAAGGAAGCGCCGTACATCCAGAAGAACATCGACGCGACCCGCAAGGCGTACGCGATCGACGGGACGAAGCCCGAGAACTACTCGGGCAAGTCGACGGTGAAGGCCAAGGACCAGCTGCGCACCGACGCCGACTCGGCGGCCGGCTACCGCGTCCTCGACCCGAACATCGTGTCGCCGACGTTCCAGCAGCTGGAGCAGAAGCGGAAGTACTACCAGTTCCCGACGACCCTGGACGTGGACCGCTACCAGGGCAAGGACACCGTCGTCGGTCTGCGCGAGCTCAACATCAAGGGCATCCCGAAGCGCAACTGGATCAACGACCACTTCACGTACACCCACGGCTACGGCGCGATCATGGCGTCGGGTACGCAGACGGACGCCAACGGCTCCCCGGTCTTCACCGAGGCCGGCCTGCCGACCACCGGGACCCTCGGGCCGTACCAGCAGCGGATCTACTACGGCGAGAAGACCGACCAGTACTCGATCGTGGGCGGCCCGCAGAAGGAGCTGGACTACGAGGAGAACGGCGAGAAGACCACCAGCTACGAGGGCAAGAGCGGGGTCAACCTCTCCAGCACCTTCAACCGCGCCGCGTACGCGGTGGCGTTCAGCGAGCCGCAGATCCTCTACTCGGGGGCCATCGGCGAGGGTTCGCGGATCCTCTACAACCGCACCCCCAAGGAGCGCGTCGAGGCCGTCGCACCCTGGCTGACCATCGACGGCGACGCCTACCCGGCGGTCGTGAACGGCAAGATCCAGTGGATCATCGACGCCTACACGACGACCAACGGCTACCCGTACGCCTCGCGCACCACGCTCGGCGACACGACGGCCGACTCGCTGACCGTCGGCAACCAGCAGCGCGCGGTGGTCGCCCAGCAGAACCAGGTCAACTACATCCGCAACTCGGTGAAGGCCACCGTCGACGCGTACGACGGCACGGTCACGCTCTACGAGTGGGACACCCAGGACCCGGTCCTCAAGACCTGGATGAAGGCCTTCCCGGACACGGTCAAGCCGAAGTCCGAGATCAAGGGCGACCTCCTTGAGCACCTGCGCTACCCGCAGGACATGTTCAAGGTCCAGCGCGAGCTGCTGACCCGCTACCACGTCACCGACCCCGCGCAGTTCTACAGCGGTTCGGACGCCTGGCAGGTGCCGGACGACCCGACCAACAAGGACGGCAACGCGGTCCCGCCGTACTACCTGAGCATGAAGATGCCCGGGGACTCGGCGCAGCGCTTCTCGCTGACGACGACGTTCACGCCGAGCGGGCGGCCCAACCTGGGCGGCTTCATGGCGGTCGACGCCGACGCCACCAGCAAGGAGTACGGCCGGCTGAGACTGCTGCGGGTCACCGAGGACGTGCCGGGCCCGGCCCAGGTGCAGAGCAAGCTCAACGGTCTGCCCTCGGTCGCCACGTTCGTCCGGGACATGAAGGGCGCCGACTCCGACATCCAGTACGGCAACCTGCTGACCGTCCCGCTCGACGGCGGTTTCCTGTACGTGGAGCCGGTGTACGCCCAGGGACGCAACGCGCTCTACCCGCTCCTGAAGAAGGTCGCGGTGTCGTACGTGGACGCGGACCAGCCGGACGGTGACACGACCAAGGACACCACGGTGTTCGAGGACAACCTCACCCTGGCGCTCAACGCGGTCTTCGGGGTGGAGGCGCCCACCACACCGCCGCCCACCTCGCCCACGGACCCGCCGGGCACCACGCCGCCGCCGGTGTCGAACGACGCCGCTCTGAAGCAGGCGATCGCGGACGCGCAGAAGGCGTACGACGCGGGCCAGGCGGCTCTGCAGAAGGGTGACTGGACCGCGTACGGCAAGGCCCAGGACGAGCTCCAGGCGGCGCTCCAGAAGGCCGCGGAAGCCGGAGCGAAGCTCAAGGCGACTGGATCAGGCGGCTGACCTGAGGTTTTCCACCCCGCGTCCGTGGTACTGTTGGTTCACCGACGCGGGGTGGAGCAGCTCGGTAGCTCGCTGGGCTCATAACCCAGAGGTCGCAGGTTCAAATCCTGTCCCCGCTACTCAGAGGACGAGGGCCCGGATCCATAAGGATCCGGGCCCTCGTCGTGTGTCGGCGTGCACGGGGAGCCCGAAGAGCGGTAGGGAAGGGGCGAGTTGGCGTGAGTCGTGTTTGACTTGTCTCTCTGTGGGCATGTCGACAAAACGCTGAGTGACCTCACTGGCTGCGGTATACCAGGTGTGCTCGGGTTGCGGGTGGTGCGACGATGGTATTTATGGGGGACAGGGCAACTCTGTTGGAGACAGGGCGGTTTGTGCAGCGGCACGCCAGGAACGCCGCGGACGAGATCATCGAGGCAGTGGGGCTCCAGAAGATGGGCCGCAGCCTCCAGCTCCCGATCGCCGTCCTTCCGGCCGCCGGCATCATCAACCGGCTCGGGCAGGACGACGTCTTCG
>NZ_JBEOVO010000065.1:0-13089 GCF_040295605.1 Streptomyces sp. NPDC002773 | reverse complement strand
GGCGCCGGACCAGTCGTCTCGCTCATCGCCGTGCCGCTCGCGATCGGGTTGAACAGGATGACGAGCGTGGCCGCCACTGCGGCGCCCGACACGACGGCGGACTCGATGCTGTGCGAACGCCGGTACACCACCCCGCCGGTGAACAACGCCAGAAGGAACACGAGAGCGTTGAGTACCTCGATCTTGAAAATCACCGCGCGCTCACAGGGCTCGGGGGGCCGTAGGCCCGCTGTCCGTCACCAATGACAGCGCGGTGTCGGTCGCGTTCACTGTCTACCTCCAGTTCTCTCGGTGAAAGGGCACCTGGCGTGCGTCCTGTTTTCACCATCCACCCCTCACCTGCGCGAATGAACCGGTTGGATGTTGTTCCCGGGACAACGTGGGGTTGTTCGGGGATTAACTCGTGGCTGGAGGGATCAGGTGGGGACCGCGAAGAGGCCCGGACGGCCCTGGGCGCAGGCCCGCGGGCCGTGTCGAGAGATCAACGACTTGGTCCACACTCTGCGGGACTGGCTCGACGAATCGAACATCTCTGTCGCGAGGCTCCACGTTCTTCTGACCCCGGAGCACTTCGAAGGCCCGATCCCAACGCTGCGGCGTCTGCGTGAACAGCTGAACGGCGTGAGCCTGACCTGGGAGCTTGCCGAAGCGGTCTCGGACGTCTGCTTCCCCACCGAGACAGGACACGAAGCGAGCGAACGCCTCAAGCACATCAAGATTTTATGGACCGCTGCCGGCACGTCACCGACGTCGGCCTCGCATGATCCGGCGTACAGCCTGATCGAGGCCCAGCAGCGCACCATCGCGGCGTTGGAAGACCTCAACCGCGTACGCCAGGCGTACGAGGTGAGCGAGCAGGCCCGGGTGCAGGCGCTTCAGGTAGCGACCGTCCTGTTCGTCCTGCTCGGGCAGACCCAGGCGCAGGTCGCACAGCTCAGCAGGCAGCTCGACTCGATCAAGACCTCCTACAACCCCCTGCCGGTGGAGGTGGAGAAGGCCGAGACACGGCTTGACCGGGCTCAGCACCAGGCAGAAGATCTCCGGCTGCAGCTCGCACGAGCGGAAGCCGAACGGGACAAGGCACAGCAGGTGGCCGACCTGGCGGCCCGGCAGATCAGCCAGCTGGAGGAAGAACTCCGCGGTCTGCGTCCGGCTGCCGGCCCAGACGACACGACAGTGGTCGATTCCGCTGTCGTGCTCCCCGACCAGAGAGGAGCAGTCGACGACGACGCGCTCGACCAGGTCGATGTGGCCCTGCAAAAAGCCCGGGACGTCCTCGACCGCGAACACGAAGCGGTCCAGGAAGCAGCCGCGGACGTGGGCTGGGCCGAGAAGGACCAGAACCGGATCATCGTTGGCGAAGCGTCCAGCGCGCAGGGCGAAAAGAGCTCGGAGGGGTTGTTCGGAACAACCCCCGATAACTCCCCCACCAGCGGCATGAGTACTCCTCCCCGGGCATTGCCCGAGAGCGCCAGTACAGACAGGATGCGATTCACCGGTGCTGCGACCCGGCGCATCGCGCGCGGCCTCGACCTGGACGAGATCGTGCTCGGCCTGTGCCGGGCCACCGTGCCGACCTTCTCCGACGAGATCCTGGTCTATCTGCGGGAGCCGCTACCAGTGGGTGATGAACGCCCGGTGGCGCCGTTCGTACTGCGCCTGCGCCGCACGGACCGTATGAGGCCCTCGGACGTGCCCGGTGAAGAACACGCCTTCATCCCCGATTTCACCCCGCTCCCAGTGTCCGAACTCTGCACGGTACGGTCCGGAGGAGAACTGGCAGCCGTGCTGCGCGGGGTGCGACCAGTCTTCGGCGACTCCGTCAGCGCCCAAGCTGCCTTGCTCGAGCTACTGGGCGCAGACCAGTCTCCGCACAGCGGCCATCGGATGATCCTCGCGCCCGTACGAGGACGGCGCCGCGTCATCGGCACAGTCGTGTTCCATCGCAGCCCAGAACGTCCTGCCTTCGAAGAGGACGACCTGCTGGTCGCGTCGCAGTTGGCCACGCACACCGCGCTCGGCATCGACAAGGCCGTGCTCTACGGGCGTGAGGCGTACATCGCCGACGAGCTCCAGCGGACGATGCTGCCCGACTCGCTGCCGCAGCCCACCGGCGTCAAGCTCGCCTCGCGCTATCTGCCGGCCGCCGAGACCGCCCGGGTCGGCGGTGACTGGTACGACGCGATCCCGCTGCCCGGCAGCCGGGTCGCCTTGATGGTCGGGGACGTCATGGGCCACTCCATGACCTCGGCGGCGATCATGGGCCAGCTGCGCACCACCGCGCAGACCCTGGCGGGGCTCGACCTGCCGCCGCAGGAGGTCCTGCACCGTTTGGACGAGCAGGCGCAGCGGCTCGGACGGGGCCGGATGGCGACCTGCATGTGCGTGGTGTACGACCCGATTGCGCACCGGATCACCGTGGCCAGCGCGGGCCATCCGCCGCCGATACTGCTCCACCTCGGCGGCCGCGCCGAGGTGCTGCGGGTGCCGCCCGGCGCCCCGATCGGAGTCGGCGGGGTGGACTTCGAGGCGGTCGAGCTGGACGCGCCCGCGGGTGCCACGCTGCTGCTCTACACGGACGGTCTGGTGGAGTCCCGGTTGCGGGACGTGTGGACCGGCATCGAGCAGCTGCGGGAGCGCCTCGCGGCGACCGCGCAGCTGACGGGCCCGGACCAACCGCCGCCCCTTGAGCCGCTCTGCGACGACGTCCTCGACATACTGGATCTCGGCGACAGGGACGACGACATCGCGCTGCTCGCGGCCCGTTTCGACGGCATCGCGCCGAGCGACGTGGCCTTGTGGTTCCTGGAGCCGGAGGACGCGGCCCCCGGCCGGGCCCGCCGGCTCGCCCGGCGGGCGCTCGCCCGCTGGGACCTGGAGGAGCTGACGGACTCGGTGGAACTGCTGATCAGCGAGGTCGTGACCAACGCCGTGCGGTACGCGGAACGGCCCGTGACCCTGCGGCTCCTGCGGACGGACGTGCTCCGCTGCGAGGTCAGCGACGACTCCCCGCAGCTGCCGCGACAGCGGCGGGCACTCGACACCGACGAGGGCGGGCGCGGCCTGTTTATCGTCAACCACCTGGCACGACGCTGGGGAGCGGCATCAATCTCCGGCGGAAAGGTGGTCTGGTTCGAGATGACGCTCTCTCCGGGGGTTGCGTAGTGAGAGGGGGAGTCGGTGGTCACCTGCACAGTCTCGCGCCCCCCATAACACGGCCGACTGTCGGTTTCTCGAAAGGTCGGGCCGAAAGAGAGCGTCATCGTCGCCCAATATCGAGAAGATGAAAGCCCTCGAGCCCCCGAGGCCCCCGTGGGGCCTCGGGGGCTCCTGCTCTGGATCGTCAGAAACGGTTCTGGAGCCAGAGGATGATCAGGCTGACCGCTCCGCTTCCGAGGCTGTAGCTGGCTCCATGGATGAAGTGGTGATGGACACGATGTCCACGCAGGTGGAGGCGTTTCCGCAGGTTGCGGGCCGTGCGAGCGACCCAGGTGTTCTCCGGTCCGCTATCGCCACCGGCCGCGTTCTTGTTACCCTGCATTCAGGTCTTCCTTTCGTCTTTTGAGGGCGTGCTGGGATGCCGCGCAGGGAGCCCTCCCGACCTGGCCGTCGGGGTTACAGGGCTCCTTCTGTGCGTCTCTGGGAGTTTATCCGGCGGGCGCGGACAACCCGATTCTGCTGACTGCAAGCACAGTGCTTCCAGAGGGCTTTCGGGAACAGATCGACCTTGACTCGGTCCTCATCGGAACGCATCGGAACAGAACGAGACGTCACGAGACGAACGAGAGTGAGGTGGGACACATTTTCCGTTAGCACAGCGGTCATTGCTCTCCTCGCGAATCGGTAGTGCACGCGTTGTCTTGCCGGAGCACCGGATGACGGGGTGCCACCCAGTGGAGCGGGAAGGTACATCGCGGCCGGAGGATCCGCGAGCAGCATCGCTCGGGCGCCTGGAATCAGACACTAGATGCTGACGCCACCGGACGACCTGGGACCCCGTTGGAATCCGCCAGGGTGAACGAATGCGCTGGTCAAGGTACGCAGAACGTTGACCAACCAGCAGCAGACAGCACGATGCTGCGAATACCTTCTAAGTCCTGCTACCTGCGCGAACGTGGCGAGGGCCGAGGTTGGCCGAGATGCCACCGCTCGCGGCCGTCCACGACTCCGGGGGTGAGTAGTGGGGGTGCGGGAAATCCTGGCGAGAACGTTGGGCTTGATGGTCGGAGCGGGCGGTCAGCGGCGGGACGGTAAAGGTGTACGCATCGCGGCATGAATCGACTCATGCGATGCCGCTGGATCTTCTCCCCCATCACCTCGTGGCAGGCCAGACGGCTTTCACGTGTGACCGACATCAACCAGAACGCCGCACGGGGCAGGCTCCGCACCACCACCCACCCGAGGAAGCCGTCTACGCCCGCCGGTTACCCCGGCGAGCAGAGCCCGTCACCAGGTCACAGACTCCTCTTGATCGCAGGCAAAGAATGCGGGAACGTCTGCGCGACCGCGGCCACCGACGCCGCGGGAGCGGCCGGGGTGGCGTGGGCCGAGGCCGGGACGGCGAGCGGGGTCAGGGCGAGGGAGAGAGCGGCGAAGCCGCGGGCAAAGTTCTTGATCACAACCGCAGGCATACAGGCCCCGGCCTGGAGCAAGCAGGGCGTTTCGCGTGCAGATCAGCCGGGTGGGCGAAGAGGTTCACCGCAGACACCTCACGAAGCGAAGCGTCAAGTTGACGGGCTGGCGAAGTACGTCGAGTCTCTGTCGACGCGATTCAGGCGCATGTGACGTCCAGCTCCAAGGGGATGAGATGAACTTCGACGAGAACGAACCGCAGTCTGTTCGAGAAGAACGCTTCGCCACAGAACGAGCCGGACGCAGAGCCGCACGCAAGGCTGCGTCCCTCGACCTGCGGGGAGCTCACATCGGCGCGGCCATCGTGGCCATCGCCCTGATCCTCCTCAGCTGGTACGGCAATCTGGTCGCTCTGAGCATCGTCAGCGGAGTCTTTCTGCTCTGGTTCGCCGCAGCCCTCGCATGGGCCTATGTCGACGGGGACCATGGCCAGCACGCGCTTCAACGCGCGTACAAGGTCGCCTTCGGATGGGGCGACGGATTCTGAGAGCCAAGTAGAGAAAAGCACTGGCCAGGCTGGCCCGCCGACTGCGGCGATGTCGTGAATCAGGCGGCATCCGCCAGCACATGCGTTTCCGTTTGGAAGGCCGCCTGCTCGTCGAAGAGCTGCCGGTGCTGCAGGCAGTGGTGAAGCTGTCCGATCAGGCCGTTGAAGACGTTGCGCAGGGCGGAGGCGTGCCAGTCTCCCGCGTTGCGGCGGTGGCGGTAGCGGGCCATGACCCCAGGAGAGGCGCGCAGGGCGGAGAAGGCCCAGAGGTAGCCGGCGTGGTTCAGGCGCTGATTCTTGACCCTGCGGTAGGAGACCGCGGCTTTCTTTCCAGAGGCGCGGGTGACTGGTGAGGACCCGGCGTATGCCTTCAGGCCGCGGGCAGTGGTGAACCGTGTCCGGTCGTCGCCGATCTCGGCGAAGACGCGGGCGCCAAGCTGCGGACCGAGACCGGGGAAGCTGAGGATGATCTCGGCGTCCTCGTGCTGGAGGAACGCTTCCTCGGCCGCCTGGGCGAGATCGTCCGCCGCCAGGCAGGCAGCTTCGAACTGCCGGAGCAGGGCGAGCATCTGCCGGCCCATGGCCTGCTCGGTGAGGGGACGGTGATGCGCCCAAGCCGCCCGGAAGGTTTCCCGGAGCCGTTCGGTGTCCGCATCGATCCCGCGCTGCCGGCCGGCCCGCTTCAGGGCAGCCGTGATCTGGGCCCGGGTGAGGCGAGCGGCGGCGGTCGGGGTCGGAGCCGCCTTCAGCAGCTCCAGCGCCTCCGGCCGACACAGGCCACCCTTCCACCGTGCCATGGCCTCCAGGGCGGCGGGGTAGTACTCGCGCAGCAGGGACCGGAGCTGGTTGGCGGTCTGTTGCCGGTTCCAGACGGCGTCTTGCTGGGCGCGGGCGAGAACGGCCACCGACCTGGCCAGATCGGAGGCGTCGGCTATGGGGCGATGGGCGTGCATGTCCGTGCGCAGGATGTTGGCCAGGACGAGCGCGTCGCCGAGATCCGATTCTTCCGGGACACCGAGTGCCGGTCGCGGTATCGAGCGGCGGCCAGCGGGTTGATCGCGTACACGCTGCGAGTGCCCGACCGCAGGGTGGCGACGAGCAGCCCTCGGTTGGTCTCGATCGCGACGGGGACGGGAGCGTCGGCGCTGTCGCCGTGTTCGGCCAGCAGGTCGAGCAGTTGCCCGTAGCCGGCCACGTCGTCGGTGATCCGGGCCTTGGCCAGGAGCTGACCCGAGTCGTCGACCAGTGCCACGTCGTGGTGGTTCTCTGCCCAGTCGATTCCGCAGTAGATCACGTCACCCCTCCCTGAGAATTGCCTCGTTCCTGCCGGTCACGAGCCCATGTGGGTCACGCAGCATTCTAATTCCAGGCCTCGGCCGCCAGGGCCGGGCCGCCACCTCACTAGCTGTTCGTGACACCAGCGCGTCGTACGGGCCTCGGTCTTGTGCCGAGTGACGCCCCGGCGCCGCGATCCCTCCCCGACGACAAGTCGATTTCGGTCCCGCACATCGTTGAGGGCCCTGCCGTGTCGATCCCGGTCGGCGACGGAACCCACCCCGGGACGGCCGCAGCCTTGGCCGCCTGCCCCGACGGTGAAGTCCTTACCGGAGGCGGGGCGAACGTCACGGCAGGCAACTCGCATGCCGAGCGGTACGAGCTCCACTCGTCCCACCCGATCAGCGGGGAACGGTGGTGGGCCTTCGCCACCAACACCGACACCGTCAACCCGGGAACGATGCGGGCGTATGCCATCTGCGCAAAGGTCATCAAGGTTCACGTCCTCCCGTGACCTGACCTCGCCGCCGTGCTGAGGTAGCGGCCGGGCCCGGCGACGAACCCGGGCCCACTGCGCAGCCGGCGCAGCCCCCGCTACCCCTCCCGGTTCAATGGGGCAGCGTTGTGCGGTGATCCCCATATTCCTGCCCCGTTCTCTCCCACCGGTCTCGCCGCTCGCTTCCCGCTGGCCGACGCGGGCGCCCCGGCCAGCGGACCGTTTCTAATTCGGCTCTAAGGGTGGCTCCCATCGAGGAGCGCGCCTTGAAGCCGGGCTGTGCCCCGGCGGGGATGGGTGGCCGAGCCGCTTCAGCGGAAGCCTAGATCGTTTCTGGCCCGTGAGGCCCAACCGCAGATCGTGCTCAGCAGGAGCCGGCCCGGCCACCCTATCCCCAGCTCCATGTCTGACTCGGTAGGTTCGCGCCACGAGCAGCCGTCGCGCGGCGCAGCCGGGCCCCGCACATTTCGTGCCGCTGTGTCGATCCCCCTCAGGTGGTACCGCGCATCCGGCCAATGTGTCGGCGCTCGGCTGGCCCTTTCGTCAGGCGGTTCGGGAAGGATCAGCACCAAACATCTATTTTCAGATTATTTTGTTTGAACAATCCCAGTATTGGGCCATTTGACGGACCTAGTCTCGGGCTGAGCGCCTGAAGGCGTAGCACGAGTGAGGGGAACAAGGTCGGCATGGCTCATTGGAAGAAGATCGCGGGCGGTCTGACGGGGATCTCGGCGGGGTCGCGGTCGAACGTGTGGGGGGTGAACTCGGAGGCGAGGATCTATCGGTTCACCAACGACGACGCGTCGCCGTGGCACAACGTCCCCGGCGGGCTGACCGACATCAGCGCGGCGGCCGACGGCACCGTCTGGGGCGTCAACGCCAACGCCGAGATCTACCGCTACACCGGCGACCAGGGCACCGGCGGCCACTGGAAGAAGATCCCGGGTGGTCTGGTGAAGATCTCCGCCGGGTCGCGGTCGAACGTGTGGGGCGTCAACTCGGAAGGGAAGATCTACCGGTTCACCAACGACGACGCCACTCCGTGGCACGGCGTCCCCGGCGGGCTGACCGACATCAGCGCGGCGGCCGACGGCACCGTCTGGGGTGTCAACGCCAACGCCGAGATCTACCGCTACATCGGCGACCAGGGCACCGGCGGCCACTGGAAGAAGATCGCGGGCGGTCTGGTGAAGATCTCCGCCGGGTCGCGGTCGAACGTCTGGGGCGTCAACTCGCAGGGACAGATCTACCGGTTCACCAACGACGACGCCACTCCGTGGCACGGCGTCCCCGGCGGGCTGACCGACATCAGCGCGGCGGCCGACGGCACCGTCTGGGGCGTCAACGCCAACGCCGAGATCTACCGCTACACCGGCGACCAGCCCTGAGCCGAGTCAGTCTCCGCCTCGTCGCCCCGTCACCGCGCTGCGGTGACGGGGCACAGCTCTTTCGCCTCGAACACCGGCAACCGATCGCCGCCGGTTAGGCCCCTCATGCTCTAAGCCGCCCTGGGGGTCTGTCATAGCTGACGGCGGCCGACGAGCATCCCGGCCCGCCGCACACGGCTGCCGCCGCTCCCCCTGCCTGTGCCGGGTGCGTCCTGGGGGGGTCGCCGCCTTCCAGGAGCCGTACCTGTCCGAGGTCGGCGTGCGACGGCGCGCGGAGTGCTCCTTGCACGAACCGGCTGCCCCGCAACGGCGAGTTCTCTGCCTGGCCGAGGAGTTCGCCGTCCAGGCCGCGGGCGACGGCCCCGACGACCCGGACGCCGACAACACGCCGCCGACGCAGTTCACAGCGTGGTCGGCGGTGACGACGGCGGCGGCCGCCCTGGGCGTCCACATGCACGGCCGGCGCGAGGACGCGGCCGGGGTCCGCCGGTCTCTGGGCCGCGTGGAGCCCTGCCTGAGCTGCTCCAGGCCGTCCACGACGTCCGCGTCACCATCGGCGACGCGGAACCAGACGAGGACGAAGACGAGGGCTGACCGGAGCGCCGCCAGGTCACCAGTCGGGCGAGAAGAGGCGTTCGGCCTGGCCGTGGCTATGGGGCGGGTGAGCTGCGGTACGGCCTACTTGAACTGGTTCGTGCGCCCGGTGACTGGGGTGTTCGCCTGATCGGGGCGCTCCACCTCCGACTGAACGAGCCCAGGAGGCGAAACCGGCTGGAGCGGGCGGGGCTTTTGCCGGTCAGCCTGGACGATGCCCTGTTCGGCTTGCCCGGCAACCTGTACGGCGCTGACGACTGCCACACCACCGAAGGAGAGTGCCGCCGCGATCCCCGCCGTCGCGACTCTGTATGTGATGACCATGATGCGTCCAAAGGGGGCTGCGGCCGGGGCAGGATTCGGACGGCAGGCGCCGCCCGCAAGGGCACCCGACCACTTCCACGCTACGCCGTTGCCTGCGCTCTGTTGGCCGCCCACGGCGCGAACGAGCCCGTACGGTGCGCTGCTGATCTCTCGTTCACCAGATGGGTGGGAAGGCGCGTTTGTGCCACTCGTGCGGGGGGCGACCGTCCCAGCCGATGACGGCACGGACGGGCTCGACCTCGACCGCGCGTCGGGCGCGCCGGGATGTGCGTGGGTGAGGTACACCCTCCTGGTCGCCGAGCAGTCACCACCGAGGGCATGTGCGTCGGGGCATGTGCGTCGAGGCGCAGGAAGCCCGTTGGCCGGTCCGTACTCGAGGGGCGTGCCTCACCCGCGCTGCACCGGCACTGGCAGCGGCTGCGTTCTCCTTACCGTGCCTCTGGCCTGTCCGCGGTTGCAAAGAATCCACGTGGCATAGTTCATGAACACTGCTGGCGTCACCCAGATACGGCAAACCCGCATGGCGAGCCTCGTCGATGTCCTCGACCTTCTACCGGCGCCTCTTGAGCTGGTGCGGGAGTGGAGTGTCATTGCATGAAGGGGCTCACGGAGCGTGCTCGCTCCCACATGCCGGTGATCTGCTGGTGGGCACGCTGCTGCTCGCCGTGGAAGGCGTTGAGGACCACCAGGCCCCCGGTGAGTGCCGGGACCGCCCACTGGACCCAGGTCAGCTGCCTGCGGGCCTTGTAGAGGTCGATGGGGTGCTCGTTCGCCTTCTCGGCGTCGTCCGGGTCTGTGGAGGCGGCCAGCTCGATCTTCTTGCCCAGGACGCGGGCGTAGGCGGTGGCGGCCAGGGCCGCGGCGGTGAGGACCGTCTTGGCCGTGGTGGAGGCGGCCACGCCCTGCTGGGTGGCGACGCGGTGGGCGTTGGCGGCCAGCAGTCCGCCGCCGCCGAACAGGTGCGCGCCGATGGCGGCGGCGTTGACCGGCGTCCACTTCGCCCAGCCGGCGGAAGCGATCCGGTCCGTGGCCGTGTCGGTGCCGCCTTCGTCCTTGGCGGCGCCGTTGAGGCCGACCGCGCCCATCAGCGAGCCGCCGAACCAGGCGGCCAGGCCGACATCGTGCAGGCTGCGGATGAGTGTGTTGCGCTCGGACATAACAGTGCTCCTCGAAGGAGTGGGGTGGATGTGGCCGGCAAAGATCCCTGGAGATGGGAGTGGCCGGGGAAGCGGACGAGCACTGATCACCTTCGCCGTATCTCGGCGGGGCCGCCATCACTGCTCGCCCGAACGATTCGTCCCGAGGATCTCGCCGTGCGGGATCAGGTCAGTGCTCGTCGGCCGTGGAGCGGCGGCTGCGTGCACCGTGGCGGTTGTCGCCACGGTCGCGGGCCGCGGAGGCGGCGGCAAGGGCGAGGAGAGTCGCGACGGCGCCGGTGATGAGGTTGCTGGTGATGGATCGGGTGTGGGCGACGTCCCCGGCGACGACCCAGGGGGCGACACAAGTCCAGATGCCGATGGCGGCGGCGGCCCAGGCCATGGAGTGGGTGCGTTCGTAGGAGTTGCCGAGGCCGCCGAGCAGCAGCATGTAGGCGATGCCGGCGATGAGGTTGGTGACAGCAAGGGTGGTGAAGCCGTTGAAGCCGGCTATCCACGGGGACGCGGCGAGATAGAGACCGGTGATCAGGGCCAGGGCCTCGATCATCTGGGCCCGCGGAGTGGCAGCGGCACGGTCGTGCCGGGCCCGCAGCTCCACCAGGTCGGGATGCTCGTCGATGGGTGCGCGATGAGTGGTCGCCATGATGACCTCCAGAGAAGGACTGGTCGACTCGCCCCTACCCATAAAATAGTGATAAACAGGCCCATTCCATAGAAAGCCGGTCTGATCTGGAACAGAACGGCCGGACTCGTTGCACTGGGAGCGGGGGCGTACTCGTCGGCGTCGCCGTGATGTCGGACGCGGGTACCGCGGTGTCCGGCGCAGCTCATCGCGAGAACACCACCGGTTCCAAGGCCCTGCATCCTGTTGGTCAACCACGTGCGGCGTCCGCGCCCGGCTGCTGCCTCAGGGGCGCAGAGGCTTACGTGTGCCTTTATCTTGCCCGGTCCGCGACCCACAACAGCAGAGTGGCCCTGCGAGAAGAGATCTCGCAGGGCCACTCCTACACACGGTCGGCTCGCAGGCGTGAATCTAGTCCGCCCAAAACCTGGTGGGTTGTCAGTCGAGCCATGTGCCGTTCTGGTTTCCGGTAACCCAACGGATCCCATTGGGGCGACTTCCGCCTGTTTGACAGAACTCCTCTACAGCTTTTCGAACATCCGCCAGAGAGAGCACTCCGCGCGGGTCGAAGTACGAGGGGGCGTAATGGTCAGAGAAGACGGGAAATTCACCTTGCGGAACCGTTTCACTTTCGGACACCCAAAAGTAGTTCCCCATGTCACTTCCTGTTTCCATTTCGATTCGCCTGGCTTCGCTGTCGCTTGCGAACCAAACGATCCCCCCGAGATCAACCTCCAGATTTGCGCTAACGTCCAGGAAGCTCACCGGAGCTTTGTCCTCTTCGCGCTCGAAGGCCAGCCAGACTGCCTTTACATGGTTTTCGTCCCCGACTCCAGGCCGGAGCACCTCGCCGAGAGAGTCCAGAACTTCTTCAGCGTCTCGAAGATAGCGCTTTTCTCCGTTGAAATTGACAGCCGAAATCAAGGCCTCACCCTCTTACCGTAGAGCGTCACAGGACTTCCTGAGCCCGGATAGCATACCTTGAGCGTCGATCCAACAGGCAGGATCGCCTCCACCGCGTTTGTGCAGTTCCAGTAACTCTTGCACACTCCGCTGTTGTTGATAACAACGGAGGCGTTCTGGATTCCGTTATCCTTCATGAAGGCGGCATACTTCGTCTCCACGTGAGAAGCGATACTGTATGCACCCTTAGCCTTGTACGGATACAACTCGTGACCTGATGACTTAAGAAGTTCATCCGCACGACCGTAAAGACTGTCATGCTCTCCACTCATCAGCATACGGAGCTCATCCGTGTCGGCGGCAGGGATTTTAGTCCCATCCAATGCGTGAATATCTCCGCTTCGAGCAGACCAGTCCCGTCGCGCCGGCGATCCGCCAGATCGACCGCACGGTGGAGTTCCTCCCTCGACCTGGTCTCTGCCTGCCACGCGTTCGTCGCCGCCGCGGGCCGGGTCGTCCCGGGCCTGCGGGACCGGCAGCTCGGCGAGGACGAGCAGGCCGTGATCAGAGAGAACTGCGCGCGGGTGAGGGCGACGCTCGACTGGGTCGAGACGGCGGTCGACACCGGGAAGGTCGACATGGACGGCGCCCTGGCCCGTCTCCTCCAGGGCGAGTAGGCGATGCCCCGCGCTTCCAAGCGCCGGTCGCCGGCCGCCGAGCGGCACGCCGACACCGGCCGCAAGGTCCTCTTCGAGGCGAGGCCGGCCGGGCTGACCTCCGAGCAGCTGGGCCGGGCCTCGGCGCTCAGCAAGAGCCAGGTCACGGCGGGGCTGGCCTGCCTGCGGGACATCATCGCCGAGCGCGGCTGGCCTCCGCTGATCTGGAACCGGGCGGACGGCTACAGGTTCTGCTCGGACCCGGCCGAGCTTCAGGCATACGAGGTCTCGGTGATCCGCGAGAAGCTCACCGAGATCCGCCGGTTCATCACCGGCCTCGTCGCCACGCACGCCGCCCTGCAGCCCAAGGGCCGCTGGATCCGACACCTGAACACCCAGCTCAGCTCGGTGGAATCCACGCTCGACGTGATTGCCGACTACATCGATGCCTGACCCTCACCGATCATCCGGGCCCGGCCGCCTCCGGGTCGTCACCATCGCCCCCGGCATCGTCGACACCCCGATGATGGCCGGGTTCGGGGAGGACGTCAGGGC
>NZ_JBEOVO010000064.1:0-13893 GCF_040295605.1 Streptomyces sp. NPDC002773 | reverse complement strand
GGCGCCGGACCAGTCGTCTCGCTCATCGCCGTGCCGCTCGCGATCGGGTTGAACAGGATGACGAGCGTGGCCGCCACTGCGGCGCCCGACACGACAGCGGACTCGATGCTGCGCGAACGCCGGTACACCACCCCGCCGGCGAACAACGCCAGAAGGAACACGAGAGCGTTGAGTACCTCGATCTTGAAAATCACCGCGCGCTCACAGGGCTCGGGGGGACCGTAGGCCCGCTGTCCGTCATCAATGACAGCGCGGTGTCGGTCGCGTTCACTGTCTGCCTCCAGATCTCTCGGTGAAAGGGCACCTGCCGTACGCCCTGTTTTCACCATCCACCCCCCACCTGCGCGAATGAACCGGTTGGATGTTGTTCCCGGGACAACGTGGGGTTGTTCGGGGATTAACTCGTGGCTGGAGGGATCAGGTGGGGACCGCGAAGAGGCCCGGACGACCCTGGGCGCAGGCCCGCGGGCCGTGCCGAGAGATCAACGACTTGGTCCACACTCTGCGGGACTGGCTCGACGAATCGAACATCTCTGTCGCCAGGCTCCACGAACTTCTGACCCCGGAGCACTTCGAAGGCCCGATTCCGGCGCTGCGTCGTCTGCGTGAACAGCTGAACGGTGTGGGCCTGACCTGGGAGCTTGCCGAAGCGGTCGCTGACGTCTGCTTCCCCGCCGAGACCGGACACGAAGCGAGTGCACGGCTCAAGCGCATCAAGGTCTTGTGGACCGCCGCTGACACGTCACCGACGCCGGCTTCGCACGATCCGGCGTACAGCCTGATCGAGGCCCAGCAGCGCACCATCGCGGCGCTGGAAGACCTCAACCGCGTACGCCAGGCGTACGAGGTGAGCGAACAAGCCCGGCTGCAGGCCCTTCAGGTAGCGACCCTCCTATTTGCCCTGCTCGGACAGACCCAGGCGCAGGTCGCGCAGCTCAGCAGGCAACTCGACACGATCAGGACATCCCACAACCCTCCGCCGGTGGAGGTGGAGAAGGCCGAGACACGGCTCGACCGGGCTCAGCAGCAGGCAGCAGACCTCCGGTTGCAGCTCGCACGAGCAGAAGCCGAACGGGACAAGGCACAGCAAGTGGCCGACCTGGCGGCCCGGCAGATCAGCCAGCTGGAGGAAGAACTCCGCGGCCTACACCCGGCTGCCGACCCGGACGACACGACAGTGACCGATTCCGCTGTCGTGCTCCCCGACCAGAGACGAGCAGTCGACGACGACGCTCTTGACCAGGTCGACATGGCCCTGCGGAAAGCCCGGGACGTCCTCGACCGCGAGCACGAAGCCGTTGAAGAGGCGGCCGCGGACGTGGGCTGGGCCGAGGAGGCCCGGAACCGGATCGTCGTCGGCGAAGCATCCAGCGCGCGAGGCGGGAAGAGCTCGGAAGGGTTGTTCGGAACAACCCCCCACAACCCTCCCACCAGCGGAATTAGTGCCTCTCCCACGGCATTACCCGGCAGTCCGAGTAGGGACAGAGTGAGGTTCATCGGTGCTGCGACCCGCCGGATCGCCCGCGGCCTCGACCTGGACGAGATCGTGCTCGGCCTGTGCCGGGCCGCCGCGCCGAGCTTCTCCGACGAGATCCTGGTCTACCTCCGCGACCCGCTGCCGGTGGGCGACGAACGCCCGATAAGGCGGTTCGTGCTGCGGCTGCGCCGGACAGAGCGGATGAGGACTTCAGATGTACCCGGTGAGGAGCATGTCCTCGTCCCCGACTCCAGCCATGTCTCAGCTGCTGAATTCTGCGAGGTGCGGTCGGGCGGGGCGCTCGCCGAGGTACTGCGCGGGGTGCGGCCGGTCTTCGGCGACTCCACCACCACCCACACCGCGCTGACCGAGCTCCTCGGTCCGGATCAACGCGTGGAAAGCGGCCAGCGGACAATGCTTGCTCCCGTACGTGGGCGTCGCCGCGTAATCGGCACGCTCGTGTTCCAACGCCGCCCGGAACGTCCCGCTTTCGAGCAAGACGACCTGCAGGTCGCGGCGCAGTTGGCCACCCATACCGCGCTCAGCATCGACAAGGCCGCCCTGTACGACCAGGGGGCGTTCATTGCGGACGAGCTCCAGCGGACGATGCTGCCGGACTCGCTGCCGCAGCCGACCGGGGTCAAGCTCGCCTCGCGCTATCTGCCGGCCGCCGAGACCGCCCGGGTGGGCGGCGACTGGTACGACGCGATCCCGCTGCCCGGCAGCCGGGTCGCCCTGGTCGTCGGCGACGTCATGGGCCACTCCATGACCTCGGCCGCGATCATGGGCCAGCTGCGCACCATGGTGCAGACCCTGGCCGGCCTCGACCTGCCGCCGCAAGAAGTCCTGCAGCGCCTGGACGAACAGGCGCAGCGGCTCGGCGAGAACCGGATGGCGACCTGCATGTACGCGGTGTACGACCCGGTCACGCACCGGATCACCATCGCCAACGCCGGTCATCCACCGCCGGTACTGCTCCACCTCGGCGGCCGCACCGAGGTCCTGCAGGTGCCACCGGGTCCTCCGATTGGGGTCGGCGGGGTGGACTTCTGGGAGGTCGATCTGGACGCGCCGGCTGGTGCCACGCTGCTCCTCTACACCGACGGCCTGGTCGAGTCCCGGCAGCGGGACGTCTGGACCGGCATCCAGCAGCTCCAAGAGCGCCTGGCGGCGACCGCGCAACTCGCCGGCCCGGACCACTCGCCGCCGTTGGAGGAGCTCTGCGACGACGTCCTGGACATGCTGGGCCCAGGCGACCGCGACGACGACATCGCGCTGCTCGCGGCCCGCTTCGACGGCATCGCGCCGAACGATACGGCGTACTGGTTCCTGGACCCGGAGAATACGGCCCCGGGCCGGGCCCGGCGACTGGCCCGGCAGACACTCGCCCGTTGGGACCTGGAGAACCTCACCGACTCGGTCGAGCTCCTGGTCAGCGAGGTCGTGACGAACGCCGTGCGGTACACGGAACGGCCCGTCGCACTGCGGCTCCTGCGGACGGACGTGGTGCGCTGCGAGGTCGCCGACGACTCCTCGCGCCTGCCACAGCCGCGGCAGGCCCGTGACACCGACGAGGACGGGCGCGGCCTGTTCCTGGTCAACCGGCTCGCGAGGCGGTGGGGCGCGACCCGGCTCTCGGGTGGCAAGGTCGTCTGGTTCGAGATAGACCTCTGAACCGCGCGCGGAAGCCCCGTGTTGCAACCGGTCTTCCACCACGCGGAGCCCCGGGGACCACCCCGGGGCTCCACCCATGTCCGGCAACCCTTCTCTCCCACGACGAAGAAGCCGTCCAACGAGCTGCACTCACGTACCAGGGCCTGCGGGCTGCTGGCGCCGCGGTCCCTGAGCCTCCGCGCAGGTCTTGTGCGACGGCACACCGTCCTCATCACGGAGATTCGTGGCCACCGAGCAGTACCGGCACGGCCGCAGCTCGGACGACCAGTGGACGCTCGACCGCCAGTCCAGCAGGCGCTCTTCGACACGGTCGTCCGGCCCCGGCTGCCGCGGGATCGCCGGGACCACAGCCGCCGGGGGCTCGGAGTGCGGTTCGGGCTGTGCAGGGATGGAAGGGACCGACGGCCATGCCCCGATCGGCCGGGGCGAGGCCGACGGCTGAGCCGGAAACGGCGGC
The DNA here is from genome assembly GCF_040295605.1 of Streptomyces sp. NPDC002773. NCBI lineage: Bacteria > Bacillati > Actinomycetota > Actinomycetes > Kitasatosporales > Streptomycetaceae > Streptomyces > Streptomyces sp. NPDC002773. The sequence continues at coordinate 10,285 of NZ_JBEOVO010000064.1, read as the reverse complement.
AGCGTGACGGCGGATTCAACCGAGAGGGCTGCAGCGGCGGCCTGGGCAGACGGCCGGCACGTCGGTGCCCGGTGACTCGCGTGTGTGGGCAATTCTCGTTCGTCCTCCGGCTCGGCCGACGGCAGGACCGGGCGACCGATGTTGAAGTCCTCGAGCCGTTCCTGGTCCGCGTCCGTCACCCAGAACCGGTACGTCTTCGATCCCGTGCGGTGCTCGACGGGAACGATCAGCCCGGCAGCGGTCCGGCGCACCAGGTCGTCGAAGAAGACGTCCCGCGGTTTCGGGGTCACGTGCATCTGGCCGCACCGGCGTTGTGTCTCCGGACACCGGTACAGGGCGCGGTGGTCGCAGCGCCAGAAGTCGAGCGCCCGGTATCCCGACACGACGCGCAGGTCGCCCGACTTCGCGATCACCTCGGCCGGCAGGTTGTCGCTGCGCGTCCAATGTGTGTCGGTGCGACTGGCGTAGTCCGAGCGGTCGGTGTGCCAGGCCGGGGTGATCCCGTGCTTCGCAGCCCTCGCCGCGCGGGCCTTCACGCTTCGCGGCCCTTCATGAGCGGCGGACGAAAGCTGGATCTCCCACCCGATGCGGATCCCGCCCTCGCCCTGGACGAGGGTGTCGGTCTGGATCCACGACCGCGGCCCCACCGGTGTGCGTACCTCGCTATGCGCGGGCCATCCTTCAGTGGACGACACCCGGCAGATGCGTTCCTGATATGCCTTGTGCTCGTCTGACAGCATCGCCTGATGGCGCGCTTCGTCCTCGGCCCGCTCGTGCACGGCCTCCTTGCGGCCGTTCCGCGGCTCCCGGAGGTACATCCACGCGACCACGCCGGCCTCTCGGCAGACCCCGCCGCACTGCAGGCCTCGTTGGGACACCGGCACGTTTCTGTCGGCATACAGCCGATCCGTCTGATACAGCAGTTCCCACAAGCCCGGCCTGCCCTCCCAGCCGAGATCGTCCTGGGTCAGGTCCAGCTCGATACGCAGCTTTTCGTGCCAGACGATGTTCGCCAACGTGGCCCACCTTCCACCCTCGAGGAACTCCCGCTCTGAAGGTAGAACCAGGCACTGACAATCCGGCAGACATAGGATCAGCCATACGAATCTGGACAGCGCGTTCGCATCAGCCGCCCTCGAATGCCCCTGGAACCGAGAGCCGGCCCGCCGCACACGCTCCCTCAGCGCTCGCCTGCAGGGGCGATGGCGACCTGAGCCCCGGCCATATCCCGCGTCTCTGCTGCGGTCCCGCGCCCGGTCCTCCTCATGGCGAACGGCCCGCACCCCTGCCTGGTGCGGGCCGTTCGGCTGCCGATGCATCTGCCGGAAGGGGGAAAACGGCAGGTGCACGGGCAGCCGGAGCAATCCCCATGCGCTCACCACCCACCTGCCCCCGATCTCCCGTCTCACTCCACACCCTCGGAACAGGTGGACAGGCTCTTCAACGCCGAGAACATGGCCGTCCTGGCCCCGGAAGTCCGCCTGATCTGGGCCTCGGACGGGACCTCGCCGCCATCCCCGCCGGCCACACGCTGCCCCAGAAAATCCGTCATCGTCGTTGAAGGCCACGCCAACGGAATCAAATTGTTCAGCGCCAGACGTACGGCCTCTGCCGATGGACGAGCGCCGGCCCTTCAGCTGATCGCATACTGCCCGGGAGCCAGGCCCAGCTTGCTCCGGCACGAGTCGATGGCCCGCGTGACCCAGGCGGTCACGGCGTCGCGGTCTGCCGCGATCACGTGGAGCTCACGGGCCTTCTCATGGGCATCGACCATCCAAGGGAACAGCGCCTCCTCTCGAAGGACTCGGTCGAAGTGCTCACGAGCCGTGTCCGCGTCCCCGAGCAGGGCGGCTGCGATCCCTGAGTCGAAGCTGTCCCAGAGGAACCCGCGCCGCACCGGCCTGGATGTCAGGTATCGGGCGGCATCCGGCAGGACGGGGAACCTCTCCCTCAGCGCGGTCACGTTCGCAGCCGCCTGCCGGCTGAGTTCGTGTGCCAGCCGTGTGAACTGGTCCTCGGTGCGAAACAGATCGGAGCCGACCCGGACGGCGTCCACGTGGAAGGCGAAGTGGTCCACGTCGTGCCACAGCCACATCGCGCCGACGTACAGACCGCTGCCGGCAATCCGCGGTGGGGTGAACTCCACAACCCCCAGCCACCACCCGTGATCATCGATCCACAGCCGCGACCGCCCGCGCTGGGCCAGGCCGAGCGGCTTCAGGGACTCCCGGGCCGCTGAGGTGATGATCCGGAGTACCGGACTACGAGCTGCCATGACCGGCATTATCGACTGCCCTGGCCCGAGCTCCAGGAGCTGGACCGGCCGGCGGTCCCGGCGTCCTGGTCCCGGTGGAGGCCGTGACCAGGGAGCCGCCAGCCCGGTCCGCCGGCTGGTCCGGCTCTCCGCCGAGGTCTGGTTCCACCCGTACTGGGCCCGGCCCCGCCCGGGCGCCGGCCGCGCCGAGCTGCTGGACCAGGCCCGCGCCCAGCACCGGGAGAAGGCGTCGGCATGAGCGGGGAAGCCGACAACGTGATCTGGCACGTGCGGTGCCGTCCAGACACCACCCCGGACGGCCACCGCAGGGTCCTGGACCTGCTCGGCGACTTCACCCCGATCGTCCAGCCGCTTCCTCCGCTGGCCGCGCTCGCTCAGCTGCGCGGCGCCGGCCGCCTCTTCGGCGCGGCGCCCGAGCGGCACCGGGCCGCGACCTCCGCCCACCCGCTGCTCCGGCGCACCGCCGCCCAGAGCCCCCACCTGCCGCCCGACCTCCTGCGCCTGCTCGCGCGCGCCGAGGACCCCCTGGTGGACGAGTTCTTGGCCAGATGGCACCCCGACACCCCGGAGGAGGTCCTGATGCGCGTGTTCGCGCGGCTCGGCGGGACGTTCTCCGCGTGGATCGCGGAGACGCACCCCCGCTTTCCCCGCGAGGGTCTCGCCGCACGCTACGCGGACCACCCGGACGGCAACTACCGCCGACTGGCCGTCCGGGACCCGGCCGCCACCCCAGCACTGATCGAACGGCTCAGCCACGACCCCACGCTCTGGACGCGCCAGGCGGCGGCCCGCGACCCGCGCCTCCCGCTCCACCGGCTCCGCGGAGCCCTCCACGTCCCCGAGCTCGCCTCCAGCGCCGGCGCCAACCCCGCACTCCCGGAAGGCGAGATGGCCGCCGTCCTGGACCGGGCCGGCGCTCCCGCCTGACCGCCGAACAGAACCGCCCCAGTCGGCGGCGCTCTCCTGCGGCCGGTCCGAGCAGTCCTCGATGCGCGGGTCATGATCAACCGGGCGCCCCTGGGGCCGGGCCGGGTTACAGACCGATGCCGACGAGGGGGCTGTTCTTCACGCGGTCGACGTCGTCTATGTAGCGGGCCAGGACGCGCGAGCCGCCGGCGCGGGCGATCTCCAGCGGGTCGTGTCCGGCGGCGCGGGCAGAGAATCTCTCCACGTAGCCGGCCGAGAAGGCACGTCTGACGATGCCCTTCCACTGGATAGTCCCTATGAGCTGTGGCTGCCGGCATCCGCCCTGCCACACCCGCAGGTCAAATCACCCGAGGCCAATCATGTCCAAGAACTTGACTTCGTGACACAGCCTCTGGCACAGGCAGTGCGACCCGAGTACGGGTTCAATCAGCTTCCCCGCGCTGGAGGCCTCGGGCCTGCGCACGCGTCATCTCGTCAGCAGCAGGCGATGAGCACATCCGGCCCAGGGTGCTGCAGGGTACGCAACACGTGCACTGCCATTCCCAGCCACCTGGTGCTGGGCGTGGCCCGCCACGCTGTGGCGGGAGGTCAAGGAGCGAGGAAGCACGGCAGCTCGAACTTCGAGGATGTGGAAAGTCCGGTCGCTTGAGTCGCTTCAGTCTCTGTCGGTGGACTGTCACAGAGGAAGCGTTATCCCGAGCTCTTGCATCGCGCTGGAAGGGGGGCCTCCTTCCGAGCGTTCCGTCTTTCTGCCTTTGGCTCGCGGTTCGAGAGTGCCGGGGTCGATGGCTTCGGCCGGGGCGGAACTGGCGTACAGGCCGGCGGGGTCGCTGTCGCGGTCGTGTGGCAGGAGCCAGAAGACGCGGCGGCGGAAGGTGCCGGAGGCCCGGGAGGCTTTGGCGTCGGTGCTGAGTGTGGCGTAGCCGACCATGCGGCCGTCGCGGTGGTAGGCGGGCTTACCCACGCGGGTGGGGAGGCGGTCAAGGCTCTGACGTACGTAGTCGAGGTGGGTGATGTCCTCGAGCCAGACGAGTGCGGTCTCGTGCTTGAGATCGTTCTCGCTGATCAGGGAACTCATGACGTCTCCTCATGGGCGAGCAGTCCGATGCCAGGGTAGTACTTCCTCGAATTCGACAAGATCATCTCTTTCGGGGAGGCGAGGCCGAGAAGCTCGCGGGCGCGGGCGGCGAAGGTGCGGTTGCTCATGGCGATGCAGCCCTCGCTGAGGCACCAGCCGCGGTAGGCGTCGTAAAGGGATTTCTGCTCGGTGCGCGCGTCGGCGTGGAGGAGGCAGGCCTCGTCGAAGAAGCGGCCCGTGTGGTCTTCCGTCTCGGCGTAGGCGTTGGTGGCGATGCGCACCTTGTCGGGGCCGGTGAGGTCCTTTTCGCCGGCGAGGTAGCGGCGGGCGCCGTCGATGAGCCAGTTGAGGATGCCGGGGCCTTCCTCTGCGACGAGGATGTCGGCGAGGTTGTCGATGCGGCGCTCGTCGGCGACGGTGCGTTCGAAGGGGATCAGGCGCATGCGGCGCCAGAAGGCGAAGCCGCCGGTGCCGACCTCGGGGCGGTGGTTACCCAGGAGCCAGAGCTTGTGGGTGGGGTTGAAGGAGAAGAAGTCCTGCCGCATGCGACGGGCCTTGATGCGGTCGCCGCCGGTGAGGTGTTTGACGCGGGCTTCGTCGAACTTGTCGCCGGGCTTGACCTCGGAGCAGACGACGACGCGTCGGCCGTGGAGTTCGGCGAGGTCGGTGGGGTGGCCTTCGTAGAGTCGGGCCATGAGGAAGCCGGGTGGTGCTGCGTCGGCGTAGTCGCCCAAGAGCTTCATAGAGACGTCGAGGAGGACGGACTTGCCGTTCTTGCCAGCGCCGAAGAGGAAGGGCATGACCTGGCCGCCGACGTCGCCGGTGATGGAGTATCCGAGGAGCAGCTGCAGGAAGCCGATCATTTGGGTGCCTTCGGCGTCGTCGCCGAAGGTGTCGGCGAGGAAGCGCTGGAACCTGGGGATGGGCATCGCTGCCGGGCCGACGGTGGTCGAGCGGGAGTGGAAGTCCTTGTTCGGGTCGGGGGTGCGCACGAGGCCTGTGTGGAGGTCGACGATTCCGGCCGGGGTGCACAGGGCGTAGGGGTCGGCGTCGAGATATTCGGCCTTGAGGACCATGCCGGGTGCGGATTTGGCCTGGGCGAGCATCGCGTTGATGCCGGAGGTGCTCAGGGCTCGGCGTCGGTGTTTCTTGAGTGCCTCGACGGGGTGCTCGCCGGTGGGGTCGGTGGTGGCGAGGTGTTCGCCGATCTCGCCGGCGGCCCAGAGGACGGAGTCGTCCTCGTCGACCTGCCAGCGAGTGGTGTCCCACCGGTACCAGCCCAGTCCGGGGACGTGGCGGAAGTCGGCCCGGTAGAGCTTGACGAAGAGCTTGGCGTTGCCGCGGTCGGTGAGGGAGTCGGGTCGCAGGCCGTGGGCGGTCGCGGGCGACGGGGCTGTCGGTGTCGTTTGCTCGGCTGGCGCGCCGTGCTGTGGTGGCAGGACAGGGGCGGCCTTGGCCATGATCTGCTCGGCCAGGGCGTGGGGGTCGAAGTCGAAGAGCGTGTTCGGCTCGCCGCCGGCGGTGCTGGTCACGGGCGGCTCCCGGGGTGAAGAGGACGGCGCGCTCCGGCGGTCATGCCGCTGCGGATGATCGTCTGGGCACGGGATTCCTGCCCGGGGCGGGCGAGGCGGGCGGTTTCCATGAGTGCGTTCTCCGCGTCCTGGCCGGTGAGGTGTCCTGCGGCGACGAGGCCGCCGACGGTGTAGGCGGCGCGGTTGAGTTTCTCGGTGAACCCGGTGCCTTCGGCGGCGTGGGCGCAGTCGGCGATCTCGGCGAGAACGGTGGTGAGTACGGCGACGACAGGGTTGCCGGTGCCACGGGCGGCGAGGACGGCCTGCCGGGCGCGGCCGGGCACGGGGCGGGGGGCGGGAACGTGGGCGGCGGGCAGGTGGTGGGTGCGCTGGAGTTCCTGGGCGAGCCACGTCGGGAGCGGCGCCGGGGTCCGTACGGTGCCGAGTGGGCTGTAGGTACCGGCGCCGGTGGTGGTGCCGGGCGCGATGATGTAGCCGCCGTCTGCCCGGATGTCGACCTGCCAGGCCAGGGCGCGGGTGGTGCTGGAGCCGGAGGAGCACTGCCAGCGGCGGGAGTCGGTCTGGCGGTACCAGACGTGCAGGCCGCCGGAGGGGGTGCGTACCCGAAGGGTGGTGGTGTCGTCGGCCGGGCTGGGCTGGCCGCGGAGGGCGGCAAGGACGGCCAGGGTGTGGAAGCCGGTGGTCATCGCCGACACATCGATGTCCTCGGCGATGTCGATGCCGGGCAGGAGGCGGTTGCGTGCCGGCGGCGGTGCGGGGTGGGCGTCGATGTCGATGACCACCAGGTTCGCCGGCCCGCAGGCCACACCCACGCCCATCTGTGGCCTGGGTCCCCACCATTCCTGGATACGGGTGCTGTCCAGGGTGGCGGCGTGGAAGCCGTGGCACCAACGGCCTGCTGTCCGGCAGGAGCAGGTCCTGCGGTCGTGTCCAGGTTTCCGGCAGGCAGGACAGTTGGCAGCGGGGGTCTTCTTGCCGGGGGCCAGTGGATGGACCGGCCAGCCGTGGCTGGCGCACCAGCGGGCCAGCGTCAGCGAACTGGGCTGGGCAGTTGAAGCGATGGTGCGTCTTGAGTCGCTGGATGAAACCCGCAGGTCAGCAGGCATTCGATCTCCCCATAGCGACTGAAGCGACTCAACGACGGAGACAGACTAGCGAAGACGTCTGTTCGGCTGGACCACCTTCCCGTCCGGGCGTGCCGCTCTCCTGCCCCGGCCAGCGACCGAGCGACTGACGCAAGCGACTCGACCACTGGGCAAGCGCATGGGTCGCTGCCACAAACCAGCAGGTCAGGGGACCTACCGAAACCAATCAGCGACTGAAGCGACTCAAGACGCCTATATATGACACGTACACGCGCGATCTGCAGCGCTGATATGTAGGGCTTCGGTCGCTTCAGTCGCTACCCACTTCCGTATCAAGCTTCTGACCTGCTCTTTTGTTCCAGTGACTGAAGTTTTCCAGAGTCGCTAAGCTTCAGTCGCTGGTCACTCCGAGGCTGTCGCTTCAGCGACCCAAGCGACTGAAGCGCCGCCATGCGGCCCGGATCTAGTTCGTCATCTGGCCGACGCCTGGACTCGTCGGCGCCGCCAAGTCAGCCGCATCAGCGCCTCTGGGCGTGGGGCCCCGCTGTTTCGCCGTGCCAGTGTCTGGCACGCGAGTGCGGACTCGCCTGAGCCTTGGAAGAGGGTCTGTACCAGCTCCACCCGCTGACTTCGGCTTCGCTCAGAACCTGGACCGGGAGACCGAGGCGTACCAGGCGCCCACCCTCCCCGTACGTGGCCGCCTTCGAGGCGACGAAGGCGCTGTACGAGATCACGTGCCGGGACGTCGGCGCCGACATCGACGTGTTCTTCGACTGCGTGCTGGGGCGTGCGCGCGTAGCGGCGGCCAGCGGCGGCAGCAGGGGTGACCGCGTAGGCGCTGGCTCGTGCGAATACTGCGCTGAGGCGTCTTGCACCCAAAGCGGTCCGGTCCAGGTGGCGGTGGGTGGTGTGGGCCCCGCGCGGCGAGCTCTGCTCTGAGAGGGAAGGGCTCTACAGGGGGGCGTCAGCCCTGCGGGGTCCGGGCCGGACGGCGGCGCAGTGATGGGTGGCGAGGTCAGCCTGCCGCGCTGGCTTGGACAGGCTAGACCTCGAGGTAGGCGACGACCACCACGGTCTTCAAGGCCGTGACCCAGTACAGGAGCCGCACGCGCTCGACTTCGTCGGCGTACTCGCGCAGCTGGGGGCCGGCGGTGTCGCCAGGGATCGGCTCGCCGACGTCGGGGTCGACGGAGATGACGACCAGGGCGCGGTCCAGGGCGTGGATCTCCGCTTCGCTGGTGATGTTCTCCAGCTGCTTGGCGGCGGAGTCGGAGAACGCGATCCGGGCGCGGCGGCGGCCGTGCTGCGGGGCCATCAGGCGACGGCCGGACGCTGGGACGCGAGGCGGGCGAGGTGAGCCTCGCGCAGCTCCTCCCAGGGGGTGCACTGCTCAGGGTCGGGCAGGCCGTTGGCGGCGATGTCCTCCAGGACTGCGGCGAACCGGTCGGCGTCGGCGCGGGTCTTGGCCGCGTACGCGCGGACCGCGTCGGCGGCCGCGGGCTCCAGCTGCCGGGCGGCGGTGTCGGCGGGGGCCGGCTGTTCGCTCATCGAGGGCTCCAGAGGGCAGAACTGGCGTTGCTCACCACGGTATCGCCGGGCAACCGGCCCCGGGACCACTCCGGCCGAACCAGCCTTCGCGACTACGTTCCGTACTGCTCACAAGCGCCCGGGACTTCAACTCTTATGTGTCACGCTCCGTCCTCGGATCCAGCCTGGAGGCCCCTATGGACTCCAAGAAACGGACATAAAGGGACACATTCGAGGTGGCGTGACACTTTCCCGAGGGAGCGTGACAGCCGGTGTCACGCTCACGCTCAGTCAGCGTGATACCCGGCCGGGAAGGAGCGTTGGTGCGGTCAGCTGGCGCCGGAGCGGGCTGTCCCGTGACAGAGAACCTGGACTGTTTGCCATCGAAGTTGGACTGCCGCGAAGGCGGCAAAGCTGAGGGTGCAAGGTTTCGTGAATTCAGGCTTCTGTGTACTGTCAGTGGTGTGCTGACTCTCGCTGCTGAGATCGAGGTGCTGGCGCGGTTCGGCCGTGCTCTCGCCGACCCGATCCGCTGCCGGATCCTCCTCGCCCTGCGCGAGGCCCCGGCTCACCCCGCCGACCTCGCTGACACCCTGGAGATCTCCCGGACCCGGCTGTCGAACCATCTGGCGTGCCTGCGGGACTGCGGCCTGGTCGTCGCCGTCCCGGTCGGCCGCCGCACCCGCTACGAACTCGCCGACGAACGCCTCGGCCACGCACTGGACGACCTGCGCACCGCCGTGGTCGCCGTCGAGGCCGACAAGACCTGCGTGGACGCAGACGAGAAGGGCTGCTGCTGATGACCGCCGAGATACCCATCGGCATAGGCCCGGCCCCGGCCCGTCGCGACGTCCTCGCCCGCCGGATACGGCTGCTGGTCGCGGCCACCATCACCTACAACGTCATAGAGGCGATCGTCGCGATCACCGCCGGAACGATCGCCTCCTCCACCGCACTGATCGGCTTCGGCCTGGACTCCGTCATCGAGGTCTCCTCCGCCGCCGCTGTCGCCTGGCAGTTCTCCGCCCGCGACCACGCGGTACGCGCCGCCCGGGAGAAAACCACCCTGCGGATCATCGCGGTGTCGTTCTTCGCGCTCGCCACGTACGTCACCATCGACGCCGCCCGCGCGCTGGCCGGCACCGACGAGGCCGAACGCTCCATCCCCGGCATCGTCATCGCCGCCCTCTCCCTCGCGATCATGCCGTTCCTGTCCGCCGCCCAGCGCAAGGCCGGACGCGAACTCGGCTCTGCCAGCGCGGTCGCCGACTCCAAGCAGACCCTGCTGTGCACGTACCTCTCCGCCGTCCTCCTGGTCGGCCTGGTCCTCAACGCCACCCTCGGCTGGTCCTGGGCCGACCCGATCGCCGCCCTCATCATCGGCGCCATCGCAGTGAAGGAAGGTCGCGACGCCTGGCAGGGCAAGGGCTGCTGCGCAACCCCGGCCGCCGCGGCAGCGCCCTCCGTCAGCGTCGAAGGAGACTCGTGCGGTTGCCGCCCCGGATGCGACTGCTGCAACTGACCTGAAGCCTGTCGAACGCGGAGGACCCCGGCGATCGCACTGCCGGGGTCCTCCGCTGTCCACTCAACCTGATGGTGCTGGCAGCGCCGGAGCAGCACGGCGTCCGGCTCCTGGCCAGAGTCGGCGGAATGACAGGCGAGCGAGCCCTGGACCGTCGGCGGTTCAGGGCTCGCGGGCTTCCCGGACCGGCCTGAGCCACCTGGGCGGCCCGGGGGGGGGGGGGGGGCAACGGGCGGGTACGGGTTGTGCGTCAGGTGGGCAACCCACCCACCCCCAGGCCCGGGGAGCAGGGAGTGTGCGCGGTTGGACAAGTTTTAAGATTCGTTGGGGTCACACGGT
>NZ_JBEOVO010000063.1:0-15081 GCF_040295605.1 Streptomyces sp. NPDC002773 | reverse complement strand
GATCTGCTTGCCGCTGATCTGCGCCATCGGGAAGTGCAGGAACGACCGCGCGATCTGACCGGCGCCGTTGTTGCCGAGCTTGAGCTCCGTCGACGTCGACATGTCCGTCGTGTAGCCCTGCTGCACGAAGGTGTCGAAGCTCGTCCCGAGGTTCACCGACGGGTCGACGGTCACCGGGAACTTCGTGGCCGGGTCGGCCAGGAACGCGGCGTCGGGGGTGAGGGTCAGATCGATCGCGTCCCCGCGCTGGGTCACCTTTAGGCCGACGTCCGCGCGGCGGGTGTGCTCGCCGGACTCGGGGTCGACGTGCGCGTCCCACATGACCGGAGCCGGCAGGACGCCGACCTCCTTACCGGTCTTCTTGTCCAGGAACGTCACCGAACGGTCCGCGTTGGCGCGGGCCTTGACGCCCCGGGCGTTCAGCGTCAGCGTCACCGAGCCGTTCGCGTCGATCGCCGAACGGTCCTTCAGCTCCAGGAACTGCTCGAAACCGGTCCGCGTCGACTCGATGATCAGGTCCGTCGCGGTCAACGCGTTCGCATACCGCGCCGTCGTCCCCGACAGCGTCGGCTCCGGCAGGACACCGCGCCACGACAGGTCCACCGCCCGGCCGTCACCGTCGTCCAGGGAGACCAGCGGAACCGGCGCGGTCCGCGCCTCACCGGCGGCGCCCGACGCCCGTACCCGCGCGGCCTGCGCGGCCGGGGTCTTGCCGCCCAGCTTCAGGCCCAGCGGGTGGTCCTTGGCGATGACCGAGCCGTCCAGGCCCTTCACCAGCGCGACATCGACGTTGCGCCACGTGCCCGTCTTCTTGTCGCGGAAGCGGACCGGGCCCGACGCGGCGTCCGTCGTCACCGTGCCGTCCGGGTTCGCCCAGGTCGTCGTGGACTCCGTCCGCTCCGACAGCGCCTCCACCCGCTTGCCCGACAGACGGGCGGCGACCGTCGCGGACGCCAGATCCGCCGCTTCGGTCGCATGCCGCGTGTCATCAGCAGCTGAGGGCAGTTGCTTCGACAGGGCCACTGCCTGCCCCGTGACCCCCAGGGCGAGGGTGGCCTCGACGGCCATCAGCAGGGCCGTCGAGAGCGCCACTCGCTGCAGGCCGCGTCTCGTCAAGCATCTACCACCTGGCGAACTAGGTGGGGATATGTGTGAACTCACGTGTAAAAGCCAATCTTTTGAAACGGTCGCGCGTGCGACTCGTGAAGATCATAAGGAACTTGTGAAGCCCGCCAGCCGTCTACGCGGCCTCGGTTGTCCCCGGTGCCGAGTTCACCCGACGGCTGGGGGCCTGACACCCGCAGTCGCTACGCTGGGGCGCAACGGCGACGGAAGGCGGGCAGGCGTGGGGTGGATGCGGCGAGGGCCCAGGCGGGACGGCGACGACGCGCCGCGGGACCCCGAGTTCGCGTACTTCTCCCAGCGTGAGGCCGCGCTCTTCCGCGGCCGGGTGCGGGAGACCTTCGCCGAACTCGGCCTCGAGGTCACCGTCTACGCCGACCACGTCATCGACGACAAGGGGCGCCGCTTCGGCCTCGGCAACCTCGCCGCCGTCTGCCACCAGGACCGGCGCGGCCCCCGCGTCTGGCCCGGCATGATCGACCGGCACATCGGCCTGGTCGTCCGTGCCATGGACGGCCCGTCCGCCCTCGACACCCTGCCGCCCGAGCAGATCCGCTCCCAGCTCTACCCCCGGGTCGTCAGCGGCGACGGCATCGACGCGGGCGCCTTCGGCTACGCCAGGACCGTCGCCCCCGGCCTCTACGAGATCCTCGCCCTCGACCTGCCGGAGAGCGTCATGATGCTCACCGACGAGGCGCTCGAACGGCTCGGGGACCACACCCAGCTCCGCGACCGGGCCCTGCGCAACCTGCGCGGGCTGCCCGTCGAGGAGCACGAGACGGTCCGCGACGCCGACGGCATGTGCTTCGAGGTCATCCTCGGCGACTCCTTCTACACCGCGAGCCGCGTCCTCGACCTGGACGGAGTGGCCCAGCGCGTCACCGGCCTGCCCCTCGGCGAGCACGGCGCCCTCGTCGCGATGCCCTTCCGGCACCAGCTCGCCTTCCACCCCATCCGCGACACCTCGATCATCCCGGCCCTCGGCGCGATGGCCTCCTTCGCCGCCTCCGGGTACGAGGACGTGCCCGGCGCCATCAGCCCGTACGTCTTCTGGTGGCGCGGCGGCACACTCACCCAGCTCAGCGAGCACGACGAGGAACGGGGGGACCTGCGGATCGTCGTCGGCGACGACTTCCAGGAGCTCCTGGAACGCCTCATCGCCCAGGGCCCGGACCGCCGCTGAGCGGTCGGGGCGTCGCGGCCCGCGGGGGTGGGCTCAGCCGTCCGTGAGGACGACCGCCGACTCGCCGGGCAGCCGCAGTGCCCCGTCCGCCGCCGGGGCCTCCACCGGCTCCCAAGCCGCCAGGACCCGGTCGCGGCCGTTGGTGCCGAGCGGGATCACCGCCGGCTCCTTGCCCAGGTTGACGGCCACCCGCAGCACCCCGCGCCGGAAGACCAGCCAGCGGGCCTCCTCGTCGAAGGCCGCCTTCACCCCCGCGAGGTCCGGGTCGGTCAGGTCCGGCTGGGTGCGGCGCAGCGCGATGAGCTCCCGGTGCCAGGCGAGCAGCCGCTTGTGCGGGTCCCGCTCGCGCTCGCCCCGGTCGAGGACCGAACGGTCCCGGGTCGCCGGCTCCTGCGGGTCGGGGACCTCGTTCTCGTCCCAGCCGTGCTCCGCGAACTCCCGCCGCCTGCCCCGCCGTACCGCCTCCGCGAGCTCCGGATCGGTGTGGTCGGTGAAGTACTGCCAGGGCGTCCTCGCCCCCCACTCCTCGCCCATGAAGAGCATCGGCACCGAGGGCGCCGTCAGGACGAGGGTCGCCGCGCAGGCGAGCAGACCGGGGGAGAGGGAGGCGGAGAGCCGGTCGCCCAGGGCTCGGTTGCCGATCTGGTCGTGGGTCTGGGCGTAGCCGAGGAAACGGTGGGCGGGGGTGCGCTCCCGGTCCACCGGACGCCCGTGGTGGCGGCCCCGGAAGGCCGAGTACGTGCCGTCGTGGAAGAAGACGTGGGTGAGCGTCTTGGCGAGCGCCGCCATCGGCGCGCGCGCGAAGTCCGCGTAGTAGCCCTGCGCCTCGCCGGTCAGGGCGGTGTGCAGGGAGTGGTGGAAGTCGTCGTTCCACTGGGCGTGGACGCCCGTCCCGCCGAGCGCGCGCGGCGCGGTCGTGCGCGGGTCCGCGAGATCGGACTCGGCGATCAGGAAGTGGGTACGGCTCTGCTCCCGCGCCAGCTCGTCGACGGCCGCCGACAGCTCCTCCAGGAAGGTCAGCGCCCGGGTGTCGGCGAGCGCGTGCACGGCGTCGAGCCGCAGCCCGTCGATCCGGTAGTCCCGCAGCCAGGCGAGCGCGCTGCCCTGGAAGTACGCCCGGACCTCGTCCGAGCCCGGCGCGTCCAGGTTCACCGCCGCGCCCCACGGAGTGTGGTGGGTCTCCGTGAAGTAGGGGCCGAAGGACGGCAGATGGTTTCCCGAAGGCCCCAGATGGTTGTGCACCACGTCGAGGACCACGCCCATGCCGAGCCCGTGCGCGGTGTCCACGAACCGCTTCAGCGCCTCCGGGCCGCCGTACGGTTCGTGCACCGCCCACGGCGCCACCCCGTCGTACCCCCATCCCCTCACCCCGGGGAACGGGCACAGCGGCATCAGCTCCACATGGGTGATGCCGAGGCCCGCCAGCTCCCCGAGGCGCGCGGCGGCCGCGTCCAGGGTCCCCTCCGGGGTGTAGGTCCCGACGTGCAACTCGTACAGGACCGCGCCGCGCAGCCGCAGCCGGGGGGAGTCGTGCCGCCAGGAGTACGTGGAGTGGTCGACGACCGCGCTGAGCCCGTCGGGCCCGTCGGGCAGCCGGCGGGAGCGCGGGTCGGGCAGGACGGGCCCGCCGTCCAGGGCGAAGCCGTACCGGTCGCCCTCCTCGGCGGGCACCACGCCCGTCCACCAGCCGTCCCGCTCGGCGTCCCGCTCCAGGGCATGGCCGGAGCCGTTCAGCCGCAGCGTCACCCGGTCACGGGCGTTCGGCGCCCACACCTCGAAGAGCACGGAAATCCCCTCGTCGACGGACCAGCCACTCCATGACCGACATGACCGGCTACCCCGACCATCCTGGCAGTCAGGCGTCTGCCACGCCCGGCGCGTCCCACACGTAGTTGATCGCGCGCTCGAAGGTGACGTAGCCCGCTCGGGCGAACGACGCCGCCATCGGCACGTTCCCCAGGTCCGTCGCGGCGCGGATCCGGGGTACGTCGGCGGCGGCGAGGATCCGGGTCCCCTCCGCCAGGATGTCGTCGATGTATCCGTGCCCGCGATGGGCGGGCAGCACACCGATGTACGCGATGGTGTGGTGGTAGTTGTTGCGCGCGGGGACGACGAAGCCGACCGGCTCGCCGCTCTCCGGCAGCTGCGCCACCCGCCACCACTCGCGGGGCGAGGAGTAGTGCGCCAACTCCTCGTCGAAGTGCAGCTCGGCGGCCTCCCGGGCCGAGAGACCGGACGCGAGGTCCGCCTGCCCGTGCGCGTCGAGCGTGCCCTCCATCACCGGTGTCATCAGCGCGACCAGGTCCTCGCGGTCCCGCACCGGGCGGAAGTCGAGACGGCCCGCCGGCTCCGGTACGGGGGTGCCGGGCCGCCACTCCAGCCGGAGCCGCTCGACCAGCGGACGGGCCCCCGAGCGTTCCAGGACCGAGAAGAGCGACTCCAGGAGGGAGCGGGTCTCCGGGACCTCGCGCCAGTCCGCCGGTATGAACCGCCCGAACTCGGGCCGCTTGGCGCCCGCCGGGACCACCGCGGCCGTCGCGGTCTCCAGGAGCCGCAGACCGGTCTCCGCGCGGTCCTCGTCGGACAGCTCGGGGGAGAGGTCGAAGAAGTCGAGTGCCTGCGGCTCCGCGCCGGCCTTGTGCGTCCACCAGGCGACCCGGCCGAGGAGCCGGTCGCCGTCGAGTGCCACCCACATCCAGCCGGGGACCCGGCGGCCGGTGGCGAGGTCGTCGGCCAGCTCGTGGTCGAGCGAGTAGGTCAGGCGGAGGAACAGGTCGAGTTCCTCGGGTCCGGCGAGCGGACGTATGACGAGTTCGCGGGCGCGGTCGCGGTCGTGGCCGTGCGCGCGGGTGTGGTCGAGGTCGTGGGCGGTCGAAGAGGACGCGGTCACGTCGTGGTTCCCCCTGGGGATCTCTGGTCGGCGAGACGGCAGACCGTAGCAGTGATCTTGGGGGACCGGTACGGAGTAAATCCGAGTGGGCGACGAGGGCCCGCTGTTACCGTCCGATCATGCTTCGATCGGAGGATTGATGGAGAGCATCACGAAGAACCGGCAGACCGTCGAAGCGCTGCGCGCGATGGTCGCCCGGGCCTACGGCCCGGAGGAGGTGTGCGACGGCGAGGACTGGGTCGGCGAACTGAGCGAGGGCTGGTTCAACGTGGCCTACCGGATCCGGCTGCGATCCGGCGCGCGGGCCGTCCTCAAGATCGCGCCGCCGCCGGACGTCGAGGTCATGACCTACGAGCGCGGCGCCATGGCCACCGAACTGGCGGCGCTGCGGCTGATCCGGGAGCACACGAAGGTCCCGGTGCCGAAGGTCGACTTCGCCGATCAGAGCCATGAGGTGTGCGACGCCGACTACTTCTTCATGGAGTACGTGGACGCGGACAACCTCGGCGTCGTCGGGGGCACCCTGACCGGGGCGGAGACCGACGCGTACGGCGAGGCTCTCGGCGCGGTCACCCGTGAGCTGAACAGCATCCGAGGTACGGCCTTCGGCCCGCTGGCAGGGCCCGGCGACAGCACGTGGCGCGCGGCCTTCCTGCGGATGGTCGAGGAGGTGCTCGGCGACGGCGAGCGGCGCGGCGTCGACCTGCGCCACGGCTATGACGTCATCCGCGACGTCGTGGCCGCCCACGCCGGTTCCCTGGACGAGGTGACCGAGCCCCGGTTCGTCGAGTGGGACCTGTGGCCCGGCAACTGCATGGTGCGCGACGGCCGGATCGTGGCCGTCATCGACCACGAGCGGGCGTTCTACGGCGATCCGCTGATGGAGTTCGGCTTCGCCGGGAGCGAGTCGAGCGCCTACGGGGACTCCACGGCCTTCATCCGCGGCTACGGCCGCCGGCCGTTCACCCCCGCCGAACGGACGCGCCGGCGGCTGTACAACCTGCACCTCGCTCTGATCCAGGTCATCGAGACGGACTTCCGGGCACACGCCGACACCGAGCAGTACGAGTGGGCGTGCGCGCGGCTGACGGAGACGGTCGCCCTGCTCGGCGCGTAGGCCCACCGACGGCCGCCTCGACGCCGCACGTCTTCCTGGAGGTACCGGGTGGGCCCCATCCGGGGCCCTTCTGGACACGTCGGGTCCGGCGGGCCGACAATCACGGGTGTGACGACCCCTTTCGAGCTTCCGGCGAACACCCCTCGGCTCACCGACGCCGAGCGGGACCGCGCGCTGGTGCTGCTCCGTGAGGGCGCCGCTCAAGGCCGCCTCTCGCACGACACGTTCCTGTTCCGGATGGAGCGCGCGCTCCAGGCCCGGCGGCCGGACGAACTCGACCTCCTCACCGCCGACCTGAAGTCCGAGGGGACCTGGACCCGGCGGGTGGTGGGCGCGGTCGAACGGATGTCCGCGTTCACGGCGAAGCTCGGGCGCGCCTGGCACGCGGAGCGGCTGCCGAAGCTGCTGCTGCCCCTGCCCGGCCCGTACCCGCTGCGGATAGGCCGCGACCCGGTCAACGGACTCCGGCTCAGCCACGAGACCACCTCCCGGATGCACGCCGAGCTCTCGCTGCAGAGCGGTATGTGGGTGCTGCGCGACCTCGGCTCGACGAACGGCACGACCGTCAACGGGCGTCGGGTCACGGGCGCGGTGGTGGTGCGGGCGGGGGACGTCGTGGGCTTTGGTCAGATGTCGTTCCGGCTGTCCCACGGCTGAGCCCTCCTCGGGTACGTTCACCGGGCCCCGGCCCCCCGTTCACGCGTTCACCCGTTCGGTGGTACGCGGCGGGCGGTGCGGCGCGCGTGGTGATGGGCTGGTCGGACGCGCGCCATGATCTCCGGCCGCGGCACCCACCGCCGACCGACAGGGGCCCGCGATGAGCGACGAGCCGAAGCACGGCATAGGGAACGACGACAGGCCGGAGGTGCCGTCCGGCGACCCCTGGACCCGGCTGCCCTCCATGGCTCCGGCGACACGAACCGGGCCGAAGGCCGGGACGCCCGGGGCGAAGGCGAAAGCCGGGACCCGCTCCGTTTCCGGTACGTCCACCCGGATGCCCCGGTGGGTCGCCGCCGCCCTCCCCGGGCGCCTGCGGACCGCGGCCGATCCGACCGTGGCCGATCCGACCGCCGCTCGGCCCGGGAGTCCCGCGGGGCCCTTCCCGCCCGGTCCCAGGACCGTCGCACCGAGCCCCCTCGACCCCGGTGCCACGCGCGACCCGCACGGCATCCACCGCACCCTGCGCGAGGAGTTCCCGCTCACCTACGACCCGCTGCTGCGGGCCTGGGTGCTCTCCCGGTACGCGGACGTGGCGACCGCCCTCACCGACAGCCGCTTCACGCACGGGCACCGGCCCGGGGACCCGCCGTGCGCGCGGGCCCACGTCGACGTCGACGTGGAGGCCATGCGGTCGGTCACCGAACGCACCGCGTACGTCCTGGCCCGCCGGATCGCCGAGCGGCCCCAGGCCGACCTGGTCGCCGACTTCTGCCACTGGCTGCCCGCGGGCACCGTCGCCGCCGCCGTCGGCGTGCCCTACCGCGACATGATGCGACTCGTGCGCGGCCGGGCCGCGGGGGCGCTCGCCGGGGAGTGCGGCGCGCAGATCGCCGTACGGGAGAAGGCGCTCGCGTCCTTCCTCGGCAACGTCCTGGTGGACCCCGACCAGGTCGCCGCCCTCCGCGACGCCCCCGCCGGCCTCGTGGGCCGGGCCTGGACCGAGTCGCTGCGGCGGGACCCGCCGGTGCAGGTCGCCGTGCGCCGTACCAGCGCCGAGGTCCCCGTCAGCGGTGGTGTCGTCCCGGCGGGCGCCTCCGTCGCCCTGCTCATCGGCTCGGCCGGACGGGACCCGGAGCGCTTCCGCGAGCCCGACCGCTTCGACCCGTTCCGTGACGACCCGGGCCAACTCACGTACGGCTGCGGCTTCTGCCCGGCCGTCGTCCTCGCAGGCCTCGAAGCCGAGTACGCCCTGCGGGCGCTGTTCACGGCCATGCCGCGGCTCCGCCTCGCCGACGGCTTCCGCCCCACGCCCACCGGGCTCATCACCCGGGCCCCGCGCAGCCTGATCGTCCGTCCCGGCGGCTGAAATGCGGTCGGGGCAGGAGCCGCGCAGCAGGAGTGGCGGACGGCCCCCCGACCGCTGCTAGGGTGACGTGCGCTCGTCAAGGAGCCTTCTTTAGTACCACTTTCAACGGGGATTCAAACATGAAGATGCGTCATGTTCGCGCCATCGCTGTGTTCGGCATCGCGGTCGTCGCCCTGACCGGTGCCCGCGGCTCGAACGGCGGCAGCTGCGACAACAGCAGCTCCAGCTCCAGCTCCAGCAACAACGGAGGCGACAACAGCAGCACCTCCGGCGGCACTTCCGGCGGCTCCGTGCCCGGCGGCTCCAGCAGCGCCGACAAGGCCGCCCGTGACGTGACCATCGACGAGTGCGCGTACGACCCGGCGACCAAGAACCTCGTCGCCCGGATCACCGTCAAGAACGACGACTCGACGGACTACGACTACAACGTCACGATGAAGTTCACCGGCGCCGGCAGCGACGTCCTCCCGATGACCGCCATCGAGACCGGCATCGCCGTCGCGTCGGGCGCGTCCGCGAAGGCCGAGCTGACCACCCCGTACGCCGGAACCGGTGACGGCTCCGAGTACACCAAGTGCGAGGTCACGCGCGCCTCCCGCTTCTGACCGTCCGACGGCCCCGGGGGACGCCCCCGGGGCCTCGCCTCAGTCCCCAAGCCGCGCGAGCAGCGCCACCGGCCGCTCCGCGAAGAGCTCGGCGAGCTTGAGCTCCGTCGCCGGGCCACCGGTGAACTCCCTTACACCGTCGAGGACATCGGCCCAGCGGCCCTCCGGAAGCACCAGCTCCGTGTCCTGCCAGCCGCCCGCCTCCCAGAGCCGCAGCGAAAGCCTGGTGACGGCGGTGACCACCGCGCCGGAGCGGGCGAAGGCCAGGCAGTGCGAGGCGGCCGGACCCTCGGCCGTCAGCGGGGTGTACGTGCCCGCCGCGCCGAAGGCCTCCGGGCGTTCGCGGCGCAGCCCGAGGGCCGCGCGGACCAGGGCCGTACGGTCGTCGTCGGGTCCGACCGCGAACGGGGCCCGGTTGTCCGGGTCGACGAGTGCCCGGTACTCCCGCTCCGTGTTCTGGTACAGCTCCGGCACCCCCGGCATCGTCAGCTGGGCGAGGAGCACCCCGAGCGCGTGCGCCCGGATGTGCGGCTCCAGGGCGAAGGCCGCCTCCGAGGCGGCCCGGAGCGGGATGCGGCCGGGTCCCGCCGCCGCGAACTCGGCCACCGCCCGCTCGTACTCCGTGTCGGGCTCCGTCCAGCTGGTCCGCAGCCCCGCCTCCCGTACGGACTTGAGGATCGCGGGTCCCAGCCGCTCCGCGTCCGGGGTGCCGAAGCCGAAGGCGGTCTGCCAGGCCGTCCAGGCCACGTGCGGGTCGGGCGCGGGCACCCCCGCCACCTCCGTCAGGAGCTCCGCCCACACCTGCGGGCACTGGGCGAGGACCGCGATCGCCGCCCGGACGTCGGAGCTGCGCTTGGTGTCGTGGGTGGACAGCACGGTCCCGGTACCCGGCCAGTCCCGGGCGATCCGCAGGCAGTACGCGTGGAACTCCTCCACCGGCACGGCGGGCCGGCCCGCGTCGCCGCCCACCTCGTTCGCCGAGAGCAGCGGGGTGTACCGGTAGAAGGCCGTGTCCTCCACCGACTTGGCCCGCAGCGCCGAAGAGGTCTGCATGAACCTGGCCCGGAACGCCCGGTGTTCGGACCCTTCGCCGAGCGCGCCGAGCGCCAGACCGCGTACGACGTCGACCGCCGCTGCCTCCTCCGGCACCGCGAACGCCGCCTTCGCGCCGCGCGCCGCCTCCGGGGTCAGGACCTCCTCGCCGCCGGTCCGGTAGGCGCGGTAGACGGGCGCCCGGACGAGGAGTTCCCGGATCGCGGTGCGCAGCGCCCAGGGCGCGTGGTCCCGCAGCGCCGGGTCGGCGGCGCAGATCCGCTCCGCGATCCGGGTGAGGACGGCGGTCTCGGCGGCCAGGTCGTGCCCCACCACCTCGTACGCGGCGCGCCGCTCGGTCGCCTCCCACTGACCGCCCCTGTCCCCGGACCTGCCCACGAACTCCCGGTACAGGTCCGTCAGTTCCGCCGCGCCCAGCGGGTCGGTGAACACCCCGTCGAGGTGGCGCAGGGCGTCGTAGCCGGTGGTCCCGGCGACCGGCCAGGCCGTGGGCAGCGTCTCAGGACCCGTGAGGATCTTCTCGACCACCGTCCAGCACCTCCCGCCGGTCGCCGCCGCCAGGTCCTCCAGGTAGCCCTGCGGGTCGGCGAGCCCGTCCGGGTGGTCGATGCGCAGTCCTTCGACGACCCCGTCCCGGACCAGCTCGACGATCTTCGCGTGGGTCGCGGCGAACACCTCGGGGTCCTCCACCCGCACCCCGATGAGCTCCGAGATGGTGAAGAACCGGCGGTAGTTGAGCTCGGTGCGGGCGAGCCGCCACCAGCCGAGCCGGTACCACTGGGCGTCGAGCAGCTCGTCGAGCGGCAGCCCCTCCGTGCCGGGCCGCAGCGGGAACTCCTGACCGTCCAGGTGCAGTGCCCCGCCGGAGACCCGTAGCCGGTCCCGTACCTCGGGGAGCCGCGCGGGCAGCACCGGAAGCAGCAGCCGGCCGTCCCCGGCGGACCGGTCGATGTCGAACCAGCGGGCGTACGGCGACTCGGGGCCGTCGCGGAGCACGGCCCGCAGCGCCCGGTTGTGCCGGGGGGAGGCCGCCATGTGGTTGGGCACGAGGTCGACGACGAGCCCGAGCCCGTGCGCCCGTGCGGTGGCGGCGAGGGCCCGCAGCCCCTCCTCGCCGCCCAGTTCGGCCCGTACGGAGCCGTGGTCGGTGACGTCGTACCCGTGGGTGGAGCCGGGGACCGCCTCCAGGACGGGGGAGAGGTGGAGGTGCGAGATCCCGAGGCCCGCGAGGTGGGGCACGGCCCGCTCGGCGGCGGCGAACGGGAACTCCGGCTGGAGCTGGAGCCGGTAGGTCGCGGTGGGAGTCGATGCGGAGGAGGAGGTCATGCGAACGTACGTACCCGGCCGGAGGGCTTCTGTGTCATCGCCCCATGCACCCGTTCGTGTGCATCGCGTTAGCTTCCCTTGATGCTCCGGATGTATCGCGACACCCTGTCGCTGCTCGGTACCGCCCTGCCCCTCGTCTCCTTCCTCGGTCGGCTGCCCACCGCCATGTGCCAGCTCGGCAGCCTGCTCCTGGTCGCCGAGACGAGCGGCTCCCTCGCCACGGCCGGCCTCACGGGCGGCGCGCTCGCCGCCGGGCAGACCGTCGCGGGGCCCGTCATCGGCCGGCTCGCCGACCGGCACGGCCAGCGCGGAGTCGTCCTCGTGGCCTCCCTCGCCAACGCGGTCGCCGTCACGGCCCTCGTCCTCGCCGCGCTGGGCCACGCCGCCACCGGCCCGCTGATGCTCCTCGGCGCGGTCGCCGGAGCGACCGTCCCCCAGGTCGGGCCGCTCGCCAGGACCCGGTCGGTGGCCCTCGCCCGCCGCTCCGGCGCGGACGACCGGACCGTCGGCACCGTCCTCTCCTTCGAGGGCACCCTCGACGAGGTGTCCTTCGTCCTCGGCCCGGCGCTCGTGGGCCTCGCCGCCGCCTTCGCCCACCCGGCCGCGGCCCTCCTCCTCGCGGCGCTGCTGCTGGCCGTCTGCGGGACTGCCTTCGCCCTCCACCCGACGGCGAAGGCCACCGCCCCGGACCCTTCGGCGTCCACCCGATCGGGCGCGGCCGAACGGACGCGGCTGCCGGGATCGGCGTACGCCCTGCGTGGCGCGATGGTCCTCCAGGGCGCCATGTTCGGCGCCTCGCAGGCCGGGATCACCGCGCTCACCGAGCGGCTCGGTGCGCCCGCCCAGGCCGGTCTCGTCTACGCGGCGATGGGCGTGATGAGCGCCGCCGTCGGCCTCTCGATGGCGGCCGTGCCGGCCCGGATCGGGCTCATGACCCGCTGGCGGGCCGCGACCGCCGCGCTCGTGGTCCTCTCCGTACCGCTGCTGTTCGTGGGTTCGCTCGGCGCGCTGTACGCGGTCGTGGTCGTCCTCGGCGCCGCGTACGCCCCGCATCTGATCACGGTCTTCGGCCTCACCGAGCGGACCGTTCCCGCCGCCCGGCTGGCCGAGTCCATGGCCTTCCTGACCAGCGGGATCGTCGGCGGGCAGGCCCTCGCCCTCGCCGTCTCAGGCCGGCTCGCCGAAGGCCACGGCGCCCCCGCCGCCTTCGCGGTGGCGGTGGGGGCGGCCGTGGCCTGCGCGCTGCTGTCCTGGTCGGTACGGGTGCCGGCTCCCGTACGCGAGGTCAGACCGGCCGTCGCAGAACGGTCAGGCTGAGCGGCGCGAGCGTCACCCGCTCCCCGGCCGCCAGCTCCGGGCCCTCCTGCGGTGGCATGCCCTCCGGGTCGGAGGTGTCCACCACCGTCTGCCAGCAGGCGCCGTGGCTGTCGGGCACCGCGAACTCCAGCTCCTTCGACGAGGCGTTGAACATCAGCAGGAAGGAGTCGTCGGCGATCCGCTCGCCCTGGGTGCCGGGCTCCGAGATGGCGTTGCCGTTGAGGAAGACGGTGAGCGCCTGGGCGTGCGCCGCCTGCCAGTCGCGGGACTTCATCTCCTCGCCCTCGGGCGTGAACCAGGCGATGTCCGTCAGCTCGTCGTGGGTGCCCTCCACCGGCCGCCCGTGGAAGAAGCGGCGGCGCCGGAAGACCGGGTGGTCACGGCGCAGCCGCACCATCGCCCGGGTGAACCGGAGCAGGGTGGTCTCCGCCTCGCTCTCCGGGCTGTCCGCCTTGGGCCAGCGCACCCAGGACACCTCGTTGTCCTGGCAGTACGCGTTGTTGTTGCCGCCCTGCGTCCGCCCGAACTCGTCGCCGTGGCTGAGCATCGGCACCCCCTGCGACAGCATCAGGGTGGCGAGGAAGTTGCGCGTCTGGCGGGCGCGCAGCTCCGCGATCCCGACGTCCTCGGTGTCGCCCTCCGCGCCGCAGTTCCACGAGCGGTTGTGGCTCTCGCCGTCGCGGTTGCCCTCGCCGTTCGCCTCGTTGTGCTTCTCGTTGTACGAGACGAGGTCCCGCAGCGTGAAGCCGTCGTGGCAGGTGACGAAGTTGACCGAGGCGAGCGGCCGCCGGCCGTCGTCCTGGTAGAGGTCGGAGGAACCGGTGAGCCGTGAGGCGAACTCCGCGAGGGTGCGCGGCTCGCCCCGCCACAGATCCCGGACGCAGTCCCGGTACATGCCGTTCCACTCGGTCCACAGCGGCGGGAAGTTGCCCACCTGGTAGCCGCCCTCGCCGACGTCCCAGGGCTCGGCGATCAGCTTGACCTGGCTCACCACCGGGTCCTGCTGCACCAGGTCGAAGAACGAGGACAGCCGGTCCACCTCGTGGAACTGGCGGGCCAGGGTGGCCGCCAGATCGAAGCGGAAACCGTCCACGTGCATCTCGGTCACCCAGTACCGCAGACTGTCCATGATCATCTGGAGCACGTGCGGAGACCGCATGAGCAGCGAGTTCCCGGTGCCGGTGGTGTCCATGTAGTACTTGGGGTCGTCGGCGAGCCGGTAGTACGAGGGGTTGTCGAGCCCCCGGAAGGAGAGCGTCGGGCCCAGGTGGTTGCCCTCGGCCGTGTGGTTGTAGACCACGTCGAGGATGACCTCGATGCCCGCCTGGTGCAGCGCCCTGACCGCCGACTTGAACTCCAGGACCTGCTGGCCCCGGTCGCCCCAGGAGGCGTAGGCGTTGTGCGGGGCGAAGAAGCCGATCGTGTTGTAGCCCCAGTAGTTGGAGAGCCCCGCGTCCACGAGCCGGTGGTCGTTGACGAACTGGTGCACGGGCATCAGTTCGAGCGCGGTCACGCCCAGTTCCTTCAGGTGCCCGATCACCGACGGGTGCGCGAGGCCCGCGTACGTCCCGCGCAGCTCCTCCGGAAGGTCCGGGTGGAGCATCGTCAGGCCCTTCACATGGGCCTCGTAGATCACCGTGTGGTGGTACTCGGTACGCGGACGCCGGTCGTCACCCCAGTCGAAGTACGGGTTGACCACGACCGACGCCATCGTGTGCGGGCCCGAGTCCAGGTCGTTGCGCGCGTCCGGCCGCCCGAAGGGGTAGCCGTACACCGACTCGCCCCACTCGATCTGCCCCGACACCGCGCGCGCGTAGGGGTCGAGGAGCAGCTTCGCCGCGTTGCACCGGAGCCCGCGCTCCGGGGCGTACGGACCGTGCACCCGGAACCCGTACCGCTGTCCCGGCATCACACCCGGCAGATAGGCGTGCCGTACGAACGCGTCGGTCTCGCGCAGTTCGACCGCCGTCTCCGAGCCGTCGTCGTGCAGCAGACACAGCTCGATCCTGTGGGCGGCCTCCGAGAAGACCGCGAAGTTGGTTCCCGCTCCGTCATAGGTGGCGCCCAGGGGGTACGCCTGTCCCGGCCAGACTTGCATGGATACGACTATTCCTCTTCTGTCCGGGTTTGTGGAGATGTTCTTCGGCCAGATCCTGCCCGAAAGAGGGGCAACCTCCTAGGACTTCGCCCCGTCCTACCGGGTGACCGCAGATCAAAGAGGGGGAAAGAGGGGGAAGTGTGTACGAAATAGCGCGCCGCCACCTGGGGAAGGTGGTGGCCGGAGCGGCCATGGCGGTGACGGGGACCGCCGTCGCGGTCGCGATCAGCCTGCCGGGCCAGGCGGGAGTCCAGGACCGGCGTGCCCCGTACGGTCAGGAGCGCCCCGCAGAACACCACCTGCACGATGGCGAGGAGGACGAGCAGCGGCATCGTTACCTCCTC
>NZ_JBEOVO010000062.1:0-15721 GCF_040295605.1 Streptomyces sp. NPDC002773 | reverse complement strand
GGATTCCTTGACCGAGGCGGGCTGCGAGGTGCTGGCGCAGGAGTTGTCGCTCCGGGACGAGTCCGTCGAGCCCACCACCGTGCCGGCGCCCGCGGCCCCCGCCGCGCCCGCGCCGGCCGTGCCCGCCGCGAAGCCCACCACCGTGCCGGCCCCGGCCGCGCCCGCCCCGGCCGTCAAGCCGACCGCCCCCTCGGTTCCGACCGCCGCCCCCGCTCCGGCCTCCGCGCCCAGCGCCACGCCCGCCCCCGCGCCCGCCGAGGGCGCGCCCCGGGTGGTCGCGCCCGGTACCGGCGTCGGGAAGTAGTACAAGCACCGCGGAGCGGGCGGTCGGCCGGGATTCCGCGGCCGGGCCGGCCGCCCCTCCGCGACGGAGTGAGGACCTCGCAGTTGTCGTACGCCATACCCGCCACCGCACCACCGCCCTGGTGGTCCCGGCTGCTCGCCCGCCTGTCCTCCCGGACCGGGAACGCGCCGGCACGGGAGCGTCAGCCGCATGCCCTCGGCCCGTCCCGCGCCCACGAGCAGCCGCCCACGCTCACCGAGCTGTATCGGGCGCGGCGGCTCGACATGGTGCGGCTCGCGCTCTTCCTCGTCGACGACCTCCCCACCGCCGAGGACGTCGTCCAGGACGCGTTCACCGCCGTCTGCCGGACGTACGGCACCTCCCTCCACGGGCTCCAGGACCCGGGCGCGTACCTGCACACCGCCGTGGTCAACGCGGCCCGCTCCGTGCTGCGCAGGCGCCGCACCGCGCGCGCGTACACCCCGCCCCATCCGGGTGCCGGCGCGCCCGTCGACGAGGGGCTGCTGCTCGCCGAGGAGCACCGGCACGTCCTCGACGCGCTCGCGCGGCTGACCCGGCGTCAGCGCGAGGTGCTCGTGCTGCGCTACTGGTCGGAGCTGACCGAGGCGCAGATCGCCCAGACCCTCGGGCTGTCGCGCGGCACGGTGAAGTCGACCGCGAGCCGCGCCCTCGACGCCCTGGAGAAGAAGCTGGAGGCGGGCCGATGAGACCGCTGACACCGCACGACGAGGACCACCGCTCCCCCACCGAGGACCGGCTGCGCGCCGCGTTCGCCGCTCGGGCCGCCCTCGTCACGTACCGCGACCTGCGGCGCGACGAGGCCCCGCGAGGGCGCCGTTGGGGGACGCGCCGGGTGCGCGGGGTCGTCTTCGCGAGCCTCGGTGCCGCCGCCGCGGTGGCGGCCGCGTACCTGCTCGTCCTGACGCCCGCCGGGCCGGTCACCCCCGCCCCGGTGCCGCCCGCCCGCCCCCCGGGCGTCGGCGTGCCGACGACGTCACCCCCGCCGCGCCCGTCCGCCCCGTCCGCCCCGTCCACGCCGTCCGTCGCCGAGTCCGGCGACGCCACCGCCCCGGGGCCGCTGGGACAGCCGTGAAGGGCCCGCCCGCGACAGCGGGCGAAGGCACGCGAAAGGGCCGGAACCACTAGGGGTTCCGGCCCTTTCGGGGAGAAGCGGCGAGCGCGCGACTACTTCGCGGGGACCGCTTCGAGGCAGAGCACGAACTTGTCCGAGTTCAGCTGCTGCGCGAGCGCGGAGAGCTCCGCGCCGCACTGGTTCACGTCAAAGGTGTTGTCGATGACCTTGACGACCTTGAACAGGTCGGGCTTCCCGGAGGAGCAGTCCGTGGTGTCGACCTTGGGGTTGTCGTCCGGGCCCGTCACGGTGACACACTCGCCGGCCTGCGCGTGCACCGGGGCGTCGCCCGTGAGGTGCGGGAGACCGAGCTTCACGGCGACGGCGATGGCGATCGCGAGGACGACTCCACCGACCTTCTTGAGGAGCTTGCCGCCCTTCTTCGCGGGAGCGGCAGGCTGCTGCTCGGGGGCGGCGGGCTGCTCGGGGGCGGATGGCGCGGACGGCGTCGTCATGAGAGGTTCCTTGTGAGCGCGGACATGATCAGACGCGAACGTTACATGCACCAAAACAGGCAAAAAGGATCACGTAACTCCACCACCCGATCAGTTGCCGAGTCGTGATTCTGCCGTCCCGTCAGGAACGCGGTCCCGGCTGCCGTTGGTGCTCCAGCGCCCGTCGCAAGTCCACCGGTAGCGGGTGATACGGGCCGTACGCGCGCTCCGCGTCGTACAGCAGCCGCTGGAGCTGGTCCTGCCCGGCGGCGTGCTCGCCCGTCGCCACGAGGAGCAGTCCGATCCGCTGCCGGATGTCGAAGGCACGGGCGAGATCCCGCTCGTAGTACGGCAGGACCGCACGGAACTCGGTGAGCGCGGCGGCCGTCTCCCCCAGCTGCTCCAGGCAAAGAGCCGCGTCGTACCGGAACTGCACGGCCTGCGGGTCCGCCGGGCCCGCCTCCGCCTCGCGGTCGGCCGCGAGGCGGCGCAACTCGGGCAGGGCGCTCCGGTACCGGCCGTCGTCCATCAGCGTCGACGCGTACTGCTTGCGCAGGATGCGGACGACCGGCGAATGCTCGCCGTGCTCGGCCGCGGCGGCGGGCAGGATTCCGCCGAGGACGTCCACGGCCTGGGTCAGCGAACCCTCCCCCAGCAGCCGCTTGACCTCGTCGACGGCGGCGGCGACATCGGGCCGGGCCACGGGCGGAGGCGTCGCAGGCGTCGCGTGCACCTCCGCCGACACCTGCGCAGGTGCCGTCGGGCGGTCGGGCCAGGGCGCGTGCGGGCGGAGGAACGGCCGGGTCGGGTCCATCGGTCCGGCCGGGGCCCCGCGCGCGGGGAGCAGCGGCAGCAGGTGCTCGTACACCTCGTGCGCCCCGGACTGCCGCTCGCGCGGGTCCTTGGCGAGCAGCCTGAGCACCAGCGCTTCGAGCGCCTCCGGGACCTCGGGCCGCAGCTGCCGGAGCGGTACGGGAGGCTCGTACAGGTGCCGGTGGAGGACACCGAGCGCGGTGGACCCGGCGAACGGCACGTCGCCGCTGAGGAGTTCGTGGAGCAGGACCCCGAGGGCGTACAGGTCGGTGGACGGGCCGACGGCGCCGCCCATGGCCTGCTCGGGCGCCATGTACGAGGGGCTGCCGATGGGGGAACCGGTGTGGGTGAGCCGGGTGGTGTCCGCGTCCAGGACGGAGGCGACGCCCAGGTCGAGGACGACGACCGAGCCGTCCGGGCGGACGATGACGTTCCGCGGTTTGAGGTCGCGGTGCACGATGGGCACGGCGTGGACGGCGGCGAGCACCGCGCACAGCTGCGCGGCGACGGAGACCGCCCAGGGCCACGGGTACGGGTCGTGCTCGGCGAGATGGTCCGCGAGGTCCGCGCCCTCCACGTACTGCATGACGAGGTACAGGTCGTCGCCCTCGCTGCCCGCGTCGTGCACGGTGACAAGACCCGGGTGGTCGACGTGCGCGGTGACCCGGCACTCCCGCACGAAGCGGCGCCGCAGCTCGTCGGCGGCGGTCGCGGGGCCGGTCATGGTGGCCGGCCGGAGCAGTTTCACCGCGACCCGGCGGTCCAGCCTCCCGTCGTACGCCGTCCAGACCTGGCCCATGCCGCCCTGGCCGATGACGGTGGCGAGCTCGTAACGCCCGCCGATGACACGCCCGTTCACGCCCGGCCTTCGCCCTCTTCGCCGGTGCGGAGGAGGTCGCTCAGCTCGTCGAGCTCGGCCCGGACCTGGTCGATCCGGGGGCCGGGGGCGGGGGTGGGGGCGGGGGAGGCGGTGGGGAGGGGCAGCTGGGGCGCCTGCGCGTATCCGATCGGCTGATACGGGTACGGCGGCTGCGCGGACGGCTGCATCGGCGGCCGCGCGGGCGGCGGCGGGACCATGACCATGACCGGGGCCGGCTGGTGGTGGCGGATGTCGACCACCAGGAAGTAGCAGGCCACGACCGCCATCTGGACGAGCAGCGCCACCATCCCCGCGGTGTTCATCCACGTGCCGGCGAACCGCTGTTCCAGCGGCACCACACAGGCGATGTTCAGGACCAGGTGGACCCAGAACAGCGCCCAGTCGCGCCCCGACCGCCGCATGATCGCGATCCGGAGCATGGCCACCCACGCGAGGAGCCCCAGGGACAGGACGACCAGGACCGTGATGAGCACGCGGACGGTGATCGTGGCCGCCGACGGGCCGGCGGCCCGCGCCGACACGGGTGCGGTGGTGGGTGTGGGCACCTGTCCGTACATACGACGCTCCCCCAGGCGGATGATCCGGCTAAGAGAGTACGACGGTCTTCACCCCGGCTCCACGCTTCCGTCGGCGAGACCGTCGTACAGGCCCTGCACCAGCTGCTCGCCGAGGCGGGCGGCGAGCCGCAGGGCCTCCTCGAACTCCGCGAGGGACTTGAAGTGGGCGCCGTGGCGGCGCTGGTCGGCGAGCGGCAGCCGGGGCAGTTGGAGGCGGCGCACGTCGAGCCTGGTCGCGGTCGACGCGAAGCTGCTGGCCTGCCGGTTGTTGGCGGTGCCGCGCAGGAAGCCGGCGAGGAACCAGGGGTCGAGCGCGGCCGGATCGGGCCGCAGCAGCTGGAGGTTGCGGCCGAGGGCGGCGCCCGCGGTGGCCGCGTCCACGACCCGGGCCACGGAGCCGCCGCCGAGGACGGGGACGACGACATCGCCCTCGGCCACGAGGACGGGCTCCTCGGCGGGGCCGCCGCCGGGGAGGGTGCCGGAAGGGGCGCCGCCGGACAGGACGTCGTGCTCGGTGAGGACGGGGGCGGGTGCGGGCGCGGTGCCGTCGTGGCCGCCTTCGGGTGCGGTGCCCGCGCCTCCGGTACGGAGCTGGAGGGCGCCGGTGCGGGCCAGTTCGCCGACGGTCGTGAGCGGGCGGGGCCCGGAGCGCGCGGGGACGGGGGTGGGGGCGAGGCCCCGGGTCCTGCGCAGTGTCTCGTCCAGGCGGTCGCGGACGGCGGCGAGTTCGGGGGCGGAGCCGCCGGCGGCGGGGGCCGTGAGGTAGCGGGCGGGCGCGAGGTCGACCTCGTCGTCGAGGAGTTCGATGACGGGGACCGCGCGGGCGACGGACTCCTCGCCGCCCCGGCCGGTCCAGGCGTCGAGGACCGTGTTCCGCAGGGTGGCCCAGGGCAGTCGGTCGCGGCCGGCGTCCGGGACGAGCCCGGCGGTGTCCACGAACAGGGTCTCCGCCGGCGGCCGCTGGTCCCCGCCCGGCCTGACCAGGACCCAGAGGTGGAGCGGGATGCCGTACGGGGGTGCGGCGCCGGCCGGGAGGGCGACCACGGCCCGCAGCGCGCCGCGGCGCAGGAGGTCGGCGCGGATGCGGCGGCCCGAGCGGCGGGAGGCGACGGCGGGCGGCATGAGGAGCACCGCGGTCCCGCCGGGCCGGAGTCGGGCGAGGGCGTGCTGCACCCAGGCCAGCTCGGACTCCGTACGGGCGGGGAAGCCGTACTCCCAGCGCGGGTCGTAGGCGAGTTCGTCGTGGCCCCAGGTCCGTTCGTTGAACGGCGGGTGGCACAGGACGGCGTCGGCGGCCAGGTCCGGGAAGGCGTCGGCGCGGAGGGTGTCGGCGGTGGCGGCGCGGATGTCGGCGTTGCCGTGGAGGGCGAGCCGCAGGGCGGTGAGGGCGGCCAGGTCGGGGTCGGTGTCCTGGGCGAACAGGGCGGCGGGGTGCGGGACGGCGCGCAGCAGGCCGCCGGTGCCGGAGGCCGGGTCGACGACGGTGGCTAGGGGGCGGCCGTCGGGGGCCGCGGCGGCGGCGAGTTCCGCCATGAGTTCGGCGAGCGGAGGCGGGGTGAGGGTGTACTGGCGGGGGTTGGCGTCCAGGTGGCGGCCGAGCAGGAACTCGAAGGCCTGGCGCGCTCCCCCCAGCTCGTCGGCAAGCTCGACGGCGGCGCGGAGCAGGGGGACGGCGGGGACCGTCTCGGACGGGGTGGGGGTGCGGACGGCCCGCGGCAGGCCGAAGCGGACGGTGAGGACCTCTTCGAGGGCGGTGGGGAGGACCTCCGCGAGCCGGGCGTCGGGGAGCGCGCCAAGTGCGGTCCAGGCGCGGGGGCGCTCGCGGCGGAGCAGCAGGACGCAGCCGGTGTGGACGAGGGCGGCGACGGTGCCGGCGGGGTGTCCCGCGAGCTGCTGCCAGACCCGCTCGCGGAGCGGGACCTCCGCGAGTTTTCCCTGGTCGCGGAGCCACTGTTCGACCTCGCCGAGGGCGAAGGAGGGGCTGGTCTCCGTCCCTCCGACGGGCTTGGGGAAGTCGGCGTGGCGGCGGCGCCAGTTGCTGACGGCGGCTCTGCCGACGCCCGCGAGCCGGGCGATACCGGCGGCGGTGACCTCTGTCGTGCTCTCTGCGGGCACCTGTCCGACTCCCCTCGTACGTGTGTGAACACACCGAGCATACTGCCCGCACGCGTTCACGGCGTGAGCGAACCGAAATCCCGTGAACGGTGTTGACTCGGTTCACGCTCTCTGCTGTGATTACGTCATCGGAACGCGGGGTCCTCACAGGAGGCCCCCACAACGCCCGGAAGGTGCCACAGCCATGTCTCAGCAGCAGAAGCGCAACTGGTTCGCCCGCCACAAGGTCCTCACCGCCGCCGGCGCGGTCGTCGCCGTCGTCGTCATCGGCGCGGCAGTGAGCGGGGGCGGCGACAGCGAGTCCCCCACGGCCGGCGCGAAGCAGGAGCAGTCGGCGGGGCAGGGCGGCGACAAGAAGGCCCCGGAGTCCAAGGCCCCCGACGCCCCGAAGGCCCCGGAGAAGAAGGCCGTCACGATCGACGGCGACGGGGACTTCGAGGTGGGCGCGGACGTGAAGCCCGGCCTCTACCGCTCCACGGGCAACGAGGACGCCGGCTGCTACTGGGAGCGCGCCAAGAGCGCCTCCGGGGACACGGACGCGATCCTCGCCAACGACAACGTGACGGGCACCGGCTACGTCGAGATCAAGGCCTCGGACAAGCTCTTCAAGTCCTCGGGCTGCGGCACGTGGGAGGCCGTCGACCCGAAGGCGACCGGCACCCCCAAGGCCACGCTCAAGGGCGACGGCGGCATGTTCAAGGTGGGTGTCGACATCGCCCCCGGCACGTACAAGTCCACGGGCAACAAGGACGCCGAGTGCTACTGGGAGCGCTCGAAGGACGCGAGCCACGGCACGGACTCGATCCTCGCCAACGACAACGCCACGGGCACGGCCATCGTGAAGGTCACCGCGAAGGACGGCTACTTCAAGTCCTCGGGCTGCGGCGACTGGGCGAAGACGTCCTGACGTCCACCGGGCGCGGGGGGCACGTCAGGGATCCGGCGTCAGCGCAGGATCTCCGCACGGCCCACGTCGAGCAGGTCGGGATCATGGCGGACGAGTTCGCGTTCGAACGCCTCCCAGCCGTTCCGCTCGACGAACTCGGCCTCGCGGTCCCCGATGGGCACCAGCCAGACGATGGCCACATCGGAACCGTTCTCCAGGACGACCGACCCGAAGGCCTCGTCGAAGCAGACCGGCGCCGCCGCGTAGAGCGCGGTCATCGAGCCGCCGGGCGTCAGCGGCATCGGCAGACGCAGGACGTCGCCCCGCAGCACCGCCTGCCCGCCGGAGATCAGGCGCCCGGCCACGTACTCCAGCACGCCCGGGAACGGCCCCGGCTCCTCGCCCGGCTCCGGCCGGTCGCACCCCAGAAGCTCAAGGTGCAGATGCCGGCCCGAGCGGGACGCCAGCGGGGTCCGGTGCAGCCCGATGGTGGCGAACGACCGGGCACCCTCAAGGACCCCGCCGGTGAAGTACCCCACCTGGGGAGCCCCCTCGGGGGACTGCTCGCCGGCGGACCAGGCCCCTTCGAGCCCGCCCAGCCGCGCTTCGAGGTGATCGACCAGTACGGCCATCCTGCGCACCAACCCGTTCCGAGTCATCCGGTCCTACGTGTCACGAAAAAAAGCGGGGCCGCCACCCCGTGAGGAGTGACGGCCCCGAATGGGTCAGCTCAAGGCCGACCGCAGAGCCGATACGTACCGGCTTCCGATGTCTCTCGAACTTTCCATGAATTCACGGAAATTCGAGTCCTCATGGCCGGTGAGCCCGGCCTGACCCGAGCGGAGTTCCAGCTCGAGTTCGGCGAAGTACTTCGGCCGGCCGAGATCGATTCCGCTCTTGTCGAGCTGCCAGTCGACGTGTCCGGCGAATCGGTCCACCCACTCGGCCAGCGGAACCGGCGCGTCATCGGGCAGATCACCGGTCGCCATACGGCAGTACAGCTCGACGAGTTCCGCGGCCTTGAAGGGGTAGTAGGCACTCCCCATCGGCTCGTCCTCGAACAGGTCGAGGAGTTCCTCGAGGGAGTCCGTGAGTTCCTCGACGTCGTCGAGGCTCACGGCCACACCCGGGTCGGCCATTCCGGCGAGCCCTTCGGTGATCTCCGGGAGGCCGGGATGATCGAGCACGACGTCGTCCCACTCCGAGGAGAGCCCCGCCCCGATGACCGGTGCGAACTTGGCGACGACGCACCGCACGAGCTGCACCCTGGCTGCTTGACTATGCGGCAGAGTCATGTGACCTCATTTTTTCCCGAACGTGAACGAACGCTGGCCCCAACGGAAGTTGTGTCTCGCTTTTCCGTTGAGCATGTAGTTTATTCGCCCCTTCCATGAGGACGGCCCGGTCAAGCTACCACCCGCGTTCCGGATGGAGAGCTCGCAGTAGGGGCAGACGTTTCGGCTCGCGCCGCCGTCGGCCAAGGACCACCCGGGCTGATTGTTGATGTGCTGCATGGCGTTGGTTTCCGCATGCAGGCCCGGGTCGTTCACCGCGGCGACCTCGCCCGGCTTCAGCGCGGCCTCCTGCGCCTTGGTGAGGCCGTCGCCGCTCGCGGCCACGACGTCCCGAGGACCGTCGGGAGTGTCGGCCCGTACCACGGCGACCGTCTGGTTCTTGTACGGCCGGCCGCCGCGCTTCGATCCGTCGTGGATGACCTTGCGGATCTCCTCCGCCCGGCTCGGGAAGTTGCAGTTGTGGACCAGCAGCGGCGTCTTGCCGACGACCACCTGATAGGTGTGGAGGCCGTTCACCGTCAGGTCGTACGTGACGGTGTCGTCGCTGTACGTGCGGATGTTCAGGACCTTCGCGGGGGAGCCGTCACCGGTCTGGAGCCGGTCCCCGGCCTTGAAGTCCTGCGCCCGCGTCCACGTCTTCGTCGTGGCGTTGTAGATCTGGTGCAGGGCGGTGGTCTCCAGGGTCCTGGCACCGTCCTTGGTCGCGACGGTCACCTTCACGTAGTCACGGTCGTGCGTGGTGACGTGCACCTTCTCGACCCGGTGGACCTCCTTCGTGTCCTTGCCGGGCTCGGCCGTCAGCACGTAGTCGCCGGCCTTGAGCTGGCTGATCGGCTTCGACAGACCGCTCGCCATGACGACCGCGGTGGCACCGGTGAAGCTGTGGCACCCCTTCGACAGCTTTCCGGCGGCCGCGCCGAACAGACCACCCACGGCGGCACCCGCCGCCGTGGCCTTGGCCGCGCCTCCGACGCTGCAGCCTTCCTCGCTGCCGACGCAGGACACGCCGTAGCTGACGGCGCCTTCGGCGGCACCGCCCGCGACACCCTGTGCGGCGCCCTGGGCGATCTTGCCGCCGACACCGCTCAGCAGGCGCCCCGCGGCACCGGCGGCCAGACCGCCCACAGCACCGCCGATCGCGCCCGTGGCCGCGCCCAGGACGACCGATCCCAGGAACCCGCCGACGGACTTCGGTCCGTCGCTCATCATGTAGCCGACGCCGTTGGCCGCCGCGCCCGCGAGGGCCGCGCATCCGATGGCGCCGACACCGGCGGTGAGGGCGGTACAGCCCGCGAACACCACGAGACCGGTCGCTACGGAAGCGATCGTCGACGCGTGCTGCTTGACGAAGTTGGCTGTCGCCTTCGCCGCCTTCTTGACGGCTCTGCCGACCTTCTTGGCCGCCTTCACCACCTTCTTGGCGACGTGTTTGACCGCCTTGGCCACCTTCCGCACGGTCTTCTTGACGTGCTTGACGACCTTGTGGACGTACCGCTTGACGCGCTTATAGGTCCGTTTGACGTATCTCTTGACCTTTTTGACGCTGTCGGCGACGTACCTGACGGCCTTCCTGACCGCCCTCTTCGCCCGCTTGACCACCCTCTTGGCGGCCTTCTTGACCGCCTTCGCGGCCCGCTTGACGACCTTGGCGGCCTTCTTGACCGTCGCCTTGGTCTTCTTCCAGGCCGACTTGGCGGTCTTCTTGACCTTCTTCGCGACCTTCTTGACGGCCTTCTTCGCCCACTCGAACCAGTGGCCCGTCGGGTCGACGCCCGTCATCGGGTTGCCGTCCGCGTACGCGTACCGGTTCGCCGCGATCGAGTTCGGGACGGGGTCGAGGCCGACCGTGTCACGGCTGTTGAACTGGCCGGTCTCCGGCGAGTACCAGCGCGCGGCCATGTTGACCTTGGCCGTCTCCGGGTCGGTCCAGCCCGACTGGTAGCCGAGCGCACCCAGCATTCCGGTGCTCTGGACGACCTTGCCGAACGGCGAGTACGTCGTCGAGCCCGTCAGCGCCTCACCCGTGGCGGAGAACTGGGCCACCACGTCGTCGTGGAGGTCCGTCAGCGCCAGCACGGCCGAAGCGGCCGTCTTGACGCCGATCAGCGAGCCGTCCGCGTCCCTGCTGTAGGAGGTCACACCGTCCGAGGCGACGTCGTTGCCGGCGCCGCTGTACTGGAAGGTGTGGATCGCGGAACCGGTCTCGTCCTTCGCCTCACGCACCCGGTCGAAGCCGTCGTACGTGTAGGTGCGGTCGCCCTCCTGCATCACGCGGTTGAAGGCGTCGGCCTTCACCGAGGTCGCCTTGCCGCTCTCGTCCACGACCGAACTCATCGTGCCGCGGGCGGTGTACGCGTACGTGTTGTTGCCGTCCGACGTCAGTCGGTTGCGGGCGTCGTACGTGTAGGTGTCGCCACCCACGCGCGTGCGGTTGCCGGACCCGTCGTAGCCGTAGACCTCCGTCGTGGTCCCGTTGTTCCAGGACGCCAGGCGGTCGGCCCAGTCGTACGTGTAGGTGTTCGTGGAGGAACCCGCGAGACCCGTGGTCTTCTTCGACGTCTGGTTGTCGTTCGCGTCCCACCCGTAGGTGAGGGTCGAGAGCTCCTTTCCGGTCGGGGAGACCAGCTTGTCGCTGGTGAGCCGCTGCAGGGAGTCGTAGCCGAAGGAGCGCTTCGACTTGCCGGCGCCGTAGTCGATCGCCGTGACGGCGTTGTTGACGTCGTACGTGTACGTGGCCGTCGTGCCGGTGACACCGTCGTTGACGGTCTTCAGCCGGCCCGCGGTGTCGTAGCCGTACGTCGACGTGCCCGACGCGTCGGTCCGCGAGGTCATCGCCCCGTCGCCGTTCCAGGCGAAGGAGGAGGCACCCGAGGGCCCGTTGGCGGAGAGCAGCAGACCGCGGTCGTCGTAGGAGAAGGTGTTCTTCTCGTCACCGGCGCCCGCGACCGCGGTGAGACGGTCGTCCGCGTCGTAGTCGTAGGTGTGGTCGACCGTGGCGGCCTCCGCACCCGAGCCCGCCTGGCGGACCAGCCGGCTCTTCGCGTCGTACTCGTGCGAGACGACGACACCGCCCGGGGAGCGCATCTCCTTGACGCGCCCGCCGAGGTCGTACGTCGCGGTGAACGTGCGGTCGGCGAGGTCGGGGTGCGTCGGGGTCGACGGCTCGATCTGCGACTCCGGCAGCCCCCACGCGTTGTACGTCGTCAGGAACGGGTTGCCCCGGCCGTCGGTGAAGCGGGTGCGGTTGCCCGCGGCGTCGTACCCGAAGGTCGACGTGATCGACTCGGTGGCCGAGACCGGCTCGACCACCTTGGTGACCAGGCCCGTCTTGTCGTACGTGAAGGTCGCGGTGTGTCCCCTGGCGTCCGTGAGCGACAGCGGGTTGCCCCCGCGGTCGTACGTGGAGGTGCTGGTGCGCAGCACCGCGCCGTTCGCGTCCAGGTCCTGGGAGGAGGTCAGCAGGCCGAACCCGTCGTACGTGTTCTTCGTGCTGGTCCCGTCCGGGTCCGTGGCCTTGAGGACCTGGCCGTCCATGTCGTAGGTGAACGTGGACTTGTTGCCCGCGCCGTCGGTCACCTCGGTGACCTCGCCCTCGGCGTTGTACTTGTACGACTCCGAGACGCCGGTCGGCGACACGGTCCGGGACAGCTCGCCGCCCGGAGCGTTGAACTCGTTGATCGCCGTGTACGCGCGCTGCGTCGGCATGCGCTCGATGCTCGTGCTGGTGAGCGGGTTGCCCAGGTAGTCCCAGGTGGTCTCCTCGCGGGCGCCGTTCGGCCGGGTGGCCGAGAGCTGGTCGCCGTTGGTGGAGTAGGTGTACTTGGTCGTCCCGCCGCCGGGTTCCGTGACCGAGGCCAGGTCGCCGAGCTGGGTGTACGTGTACGTCGTGCGGCCGCCCATGGGGTCGACCTCCGCCGTGACCTGGCCGAGCCTGTTGTACTCGTTCCAGGAGGTGGCCTGGATGGCGGTCGCGCCACCCGGAGCGGTGTAGGACGGGGACGTGACCGAGGACTCCTGGCCCTCGGCGTCGTAGGCCGTCGACGTCACGTTGCCGAGCGGGTCCGAGGACTCGGTCGGCTCACCGAAGGTGTTGTACCCGGTCATGGAGACGGGACGGACGGAGACCGGGGTCCCGCCGTTCTGCTCCGCGTTGACGGCCGGGGCGGTGAGGGAGGTCTGCTGACCCGCCTCGTCGTACCCGTAGTCGGTGACGGCGCCGTTGGCGTCCGTGACCGAGGTGGGCAGGCCGCGCTGGTCCAGCTTCCACGAGGTGGTGCGGACGGAGCTGCCCGCGGCCGGCAGGGTGCCGCCCTTGACGGCGGTGACCTGCGCCGCGGTCAGTGCCTCGGAGTAGACCTGGACGTCGTCGATGCCGCCCTTGAACTCGTAGTCGTAGTTCGCGGCGCCCATCTTGTGGCGGCCGATCTGGAACGGACCGGTCGCCTCCCAGTTGCCGCTGACGGCGACTTCCTGGGCGAGCGTGCCGTTGACGTACAGGCGCAGCTTGGAGGCCTGGGCGTCGTACATGCCGACCAGGTGGGTCCAGGCTCCGGCGACCGCCGCGGACGGGGCGGAGACCGCCCGGTCGTAGGCGAGGGGCAGCGCGTCCGCGCGCGGACGGGCGAACGCCCAGCCGGTGTTGGCCGCGTAGTACAGCACGAAGCCGTACACGCTGCCGGCGTCCTGGGAGAGGACCGTGCGACCCGTGGTCAGGTCGGACAGCTTCGCCCAGGCGGAGACCGTGAAGCTGCCGGCCGTGTTCACGGCCGGGCCCGAGGCCTGTGCCCAGGAGTTGATGTCACCGTCGAAGGCGGCGCTGCCGCTCCGGTCGGTGTTCCAGTGCATTCCGGTGCCGTGGGTGCCGGTGTTGTTGCCGCCGGAGGAGTCGGCCAGGCCGAAGCCGGTCGTCTCGTCCAGCTTGTAGCGCGAGACCGGGGCGGTGGTGCCGTCGTGGACGGTGTTGCCCGTGACGTTGCCCAGGTGGTCGTAGCGGTTGTCCGTGGTGGAGGTGTCGCCCGTCGCCGGGTCGTACTCCGTCTCGGTCACCACGTTGTCGTCCGGGTCGTAGCCGACCTTGCTGGTCCTGGCGATCCCGTTCGGGTCGAGGACGGACGTGGTGGTGCGGTCGGCGGCGTCCACCGTGAAGGTGGTGCGCGTCTGGCCGTCGTCGGTGATCTGCTCGATCAGGTTGCCGGCGGCGTCGTAGCTGTTCGCCTGCTCCGTGAACGACTTGCCGGTGTGCGGGTCCTTGCGGACCACGCTGGCCGCCAGGCCGTCGTCGGTGTAGGCGTACGCGGTGACCCAGCCCATGGCGTCGGTGATGGACGCGAGGCGGCCCGCGGGGTCGTACGCCCGCGACTCCTGGACCAGGGTCGTCGCCGGCGACGGGTTGTACGGGTCGCCCGTGTAGTTGAGCAGGCTGGTGGTGAGCGGGCGCTGTTCGGCGTCGAAGGTGTAGACGTTGACGTTCCCCGCGGGGTCCGTCTCCTTCACCTTGTTGCCGTAGGCGTCGTACTCGAAGGACGTGGTGTCGCCGCCCGGGTCCGTCCTGGTCGCTATCTGGTTGTGGGCGTCGTACGTCATCGACGTCGTGCGCGCCGTGTCGCCGCCGCTGAGGTCGGCGACGGTCTGGGACAGGATGTTGCCGTCCGGGTCGTAGGCCGTCGTCGTCCTGGCCTGGTGCACGGCGCCGGTGACCCGGTTGGTGACCTTCGGGTCGGTGTCGGTGACGACCTGGTCGTTCTTGTCGTACGTCTGCGTGGACGTGAGGCCCGACGGGTTGGCGTCGGACGTCTCGGTCTTGGTGAGCAGTCGGCCGAGGTTGTCGTACGTGTGCTTCACCTTGGCGCCGTTGGCGTCGGTGATCTCCGCGAGGTCACCGTTGGCGTAGTACGTGTACGACGTCTTCTTGCCGCCGGGCGTGGTCACCTGCGCCACCAGACCGGCGGGCGTGTTGCCGGTGTCCGCGGCGGGGGTGGTGGCGGTGGTGTACGTCGTCGACGCGGTCCGCCCGTTGGGGTGGCCCGGCACCGGCGGCGTCGTCACCGAGAGCAGGTTGCCCCCGGTGTCGTACGCGTACGACGTCAGATAGGTGTTGTCCGTGGGTCCCGAGGAACGGCCGTCGCGCTCGGTGAGCATGAGGTCGTTGCGCAGGTCCATCGTCGGCAGCACGGTGGTCGCGTCCGGGAAGTACGTGTAGTACTCCGTCGAGCACTTGTTGGACTTGGTGTCCTGGCAGGTGGTCTGGGAGACCGCGTTGCCGCGTACGTCGTGGCCGGTGATGGAGCGGTTGCCGTTGGCGTCGGTCACGGTGTGCAGGAAGCCGCCCGTGTCGTAGCCGTAGGTGGTCCGCTTGCCCTCGGTGTCGATGGCGGTGAGCAGGCGGTTGCCCATCTCCGCGTCGTACACGTAGGTGAGCGTCTTGTTGCTCGGGTCGGTCAGCTTGACCGTCCGGACCGGGGCGACACCGGAGGACGCCTTGTAGGCGGACCAGTGGGTGGCGACGTCGGCGTCGGTCAGGCCCTTGGAGTGGACCGCGACCTCGGCGAGGGAGCCGGTGAAGAAGCTGACGTCCTCGGGGGAGCTGAACCAGCCCTTGGTGAAGCCCGCACCGATGAAGGTGCGGTTGGTGGACTGGTCGTTGGCGGCGCCGGTGTACTCGCGCTGCTTCACGCCGTCGAGGTAGAGCGTCTGCTTGGTGCCGGTCGCCGAGAGCACCGCGTGGTGCCAGGTGTTGTCGGTGACCGTGGAGAGGGAGCCGAAGTCCGTGGTCCCGCTTCCGGTGGCGCTCCACCAGTGACCGCGCAGCTTGCCGTCGGCGCCGACGTACAGCAGCGGCGAGTAGGCCCCGCCCGCGCCGAGCGGGTCGTTGGGGGCGCGGCTCTGGTCGCTGACGAGGACGCCGGGGTTGGCGGTCTTGAACCACAGCTCGACGGTGCGGTCCGGCTTGTTGTGCCAGACGCCGTGCGGCACCTCCACGAAGGAGCTGGTGCCGTCGAAGGTGGCCGCGGTCGCGTCGTCCGCGCCGAAGGGGCCTTCGGCGCCCTGGATGACGTTGTTGTACGTACCGAAGCCGGTGTTGACCTGGTTCGCGGCCTGCGCCGCGGCCTGGGTGTCGTCCAGACGCCAGTAGCCGGCCGGGGCCGAGCCCATGACGGACGAGCGGTACACCTGCGAGGAGCCGGTGATCGTGGCCGGGTTGAGCTTCCACGTACCGCCGTTGCCGTCGGTGGCCTGGAGGACCACGTCGTCGGTGGTGCCGTAGACGACCGAGGCCTGGGTCTTGCCGCCCGGGGTGGTGATCGT
>NZ_JBEOVO010000061.1:0-16368 GCF_040295605.1 Streptomyces sp. NPDC002773 | reverse complement strand
CTTGTAAAGCGGGGGTCGTCGGTTCGAACCCGACAGGGGGCTCTGAGGGAAAGTGCCTGCTCAGAGTGGGTACACATGCGACTGCCCCCCAAGATCATCTTGGGGGGCAGTACACATTCCGTACACGCTGGATCTTCGGGCCCTACGCGGCGAGCACCG
Organism: Streptomyces sp. NPDC002773; assembly: GCF_040295605.1. Taxonomy (NCBI): domain Bacteria; kingdom Bacillati; phylum Actinomycetota; class Actinomycetes; order Kitasatosporales; family Streptomycetaceae; genus Streptomyces; species Streptomyces sp. NPDC002773. The sequence goes on along the minus strand of NZ_JBEOVO010000061.1, from coordinate 16,209 downwards.
CTCCCCGCCGCTCCAGTGCGGCAAGTCGGCCCCGATCGAGGGCATCCGCGACCTCGTCGAGGCGGTCGGGCCACAGGTGCCCGTAGACGTCCAGCGTCATTGCTGCGGACTTGTGACCGAGCATCGTCTGCACGACCTTGACGTCGGCGCCGGCGGCGATGGCGAGCGACGCGGCCGTGTGTCGCAGCTTGTGGGGCGTGATGCCGAGGTCTCCAAGGCCTGCCGCGACCACGGCTTTGTCGAACGCACGCTGCCGGAAGTTCCGGTAGCGCAGGGGGCCGCCCATCGGGGCGATGAACACCAGGTCGTCGCGCTTCCGACCGTCCAGAAGTGGCCGCAGGTCCTCAGCGAAGGAGCGCGGTACCGGGACGGACCGCTTCTCGTGGTTCTTCACCGGGCCAAGCTCAAGCTTGCCGTTCACGTCCGAGTACGCCTGGACGATCCGGATGCGGCGTGTGTCCACGTTGAACCGGGACGCCTTGATGGCGATGGCCTCGCCCCACCTGATCCCGCTGTACGCGAGGACGAGCACCAGAAGCCGGTGATCTCCGGCGGCCTCGGCCAACGCTTCGACCTGGTCGTGGGTGAGGTAGACGTGCTCGTCGTCATCGTCCGCCCGGGGCAGCGTGTGCTCGCTGGCGGGATTCACGGCGATGCGATGCGTCCGGATCGCGTGCTTCATCACGCCGCCGAACACGTAGAACGTCTTGGCGATGCGGCCAGGACTCAGGGGTCGGCCGGACGCGCCCGGCTTGTTGATCAGGTCGTCCACCCATGTAGAGACGTCGTCCCACTGGATCGCCGAGACCTGCCAATCGCCCCACTTGGGGATCACGTACAGGTCCAACAGTTCGCGGTAGTCGTTCTTCGTTCGCCGGGCCTGCTTGCGGAGAGTCTTGAACCATTCCTCGGCCACGACGGATACCGCTGCCTTGCCTGACCGAGGATCGCGATACGACCCCTTGTCGAGGCGGGCCGTGATCGCGTGCACCTCGGCCTCGGCTTGCGGCAGCTTGCCGAACGTCTTCGCCTTGCCCTTGCCGTCCGGCCCGTACCAGCGAACCCGCCACCGGCCGGGCGGCTGCCGCTTGCTGCCCTCACGCTTCGCGGCCTGCCACTTCTCCATCGCCGCCTGATAGTCCGCGTGCGACTCCCGGTCCTCGATCCAGACTCGCGCCATCTAGCCCTCCTCGCCGGGCGCCAGCTGCATGCGCCGGCCCGGCGGGCGGGCGTACACCTGGAACTGCAGCAGAGCTCCGGTCGGGTCCCCCGGTTCGATGCGCTCAATGGGCATCTCCCCGTCCATCCAGTCCCAGGCCGACTCGGCGTCAACGGAGCCGACCCCGGTGATCTCGACCGTCTCGGACGCACGGTCCGTGAGAGGCAGGAGCAGGGCTGACGGGTTGACGCGGAGCGCGGCCGCGAGGGCGGTCAGGTCGCCCACGTCGACACGTCGTTCCGCGCGTTCGATCTTCGCGACAGCCGAAGCGGCGATCGGCCGGCCGATCGCTTCCATGAGTCGGGAGAGGTCGTAGGTGGAGAGACCGCGGAGCTCGCGAACGCGCCTCACGTTCGCTGCAACGTTCCTGCCGGTCTCGTCTGATACCTGGGTGCGGGTCCTGGGGGGCGGCGTCATGCAAGCCATCTTAGGACTCAAGTGAATCTCGCTCAGCCCCAGACTGTCTGCTACTGTCACTGTCATGGCCCCACTCTAGGGTCATGTGAGTCGTAAAACAACTCATGTGAGGAGAAGTTGTGGCAGACGAACTCCTTGTACCTCGACAGGTACACGCGGAGTACGGGTTCAGCCCCCAGACGCTTGCCAACTGGCGGTGGACGGGGGCAGGGCCCGACTACATCAAGACCACGCCCGGAAAGGGCGGGCGCATCAAGTACCGGCGCAGCGCCATCGAGGCGTGGCTGCAGACCAGGACCGTTCAGGCCGGAGGCGCCGCAGCATGATCCGGAATGCAGAAACGCCCCGGCGGGTATCCGGGGCGTTTCAGGAAGACTCCGCCGACAGCGGTACGTCCGCTGCCATGGTGGCACAGATCCTGCGGCGCCGAGAAGCCGCGGGCCGGTGTGAGCCGCTGCACTGCGGGCACCGCGACCCGCTCGACTGCGGACCGGCTGGCTGCAACGAGGAGCCGCCGCCGCCCGTCGTGCTCGCCGAAGTCGTCCAGCACATCCCTGCCGAAGACGCCGTGCAGCTGTGGGCCGAAGCGCGGTCCCTGTACTTCGCGGCCGACTTCCCCAAGTACGCCAGCAAGGAGTGGAGACAGCTCCACCCCGACGACCCCAAGCGGCTCGCCGGCGCACTCGACGCCGCCGAGAACTGGCGCAAGTACGGCGACGAGGAAGAGCTGCTGCGGTGGTTCCGCGACGTCGCCGCACCCCGCGAGCCGCTGTGGGCACGGCGCACCCTGGCCGAGCTCGACGCCCTGGCCAAGCACCGGCGCCCCCACGAGGTAGTCGCTACCCCCGGCTGGCCGCCCATCAAGGTTCCCGGCACCGGGAACTGGCGCCACCACCTCGACGGCCGCCAGGTCGACCTGCCCCACAACCGACCCCGCCCCATCGCCTACCAGGAGGCCGCATGAGCGAGCCCGACATGTGGCCTGAGGACTGGGCGGATCCACCGCCCCCAGACGCCGTCAGGCTCGTCGTCCCCGAGCCCCGCCTCGCCATCGCGCAAGCGACGCCACCCCCCGTGCCGACCTGGCGCCCCCGGGACCTCGAGGATGTCCTCGACGGTACGTACACCCCACCGCAGCCCACCATCGGCGCCCGCAACGACGGCATCGGCCTGTTCTACCCGGGCCGCATGCACTCCGTCGTCGGCGAGTCCGAAGGCGGCAAGACATGGTTCGCCCTCATGGCCGTCGCGTCCGAGCTGGCCGCCGGAAACGCGGTCGTGTTCCTCGACTTCGAGGACGACGCCCCCGGCGTCGTCGGCCGGCTCCTCGCCCTCGGCGCCAGCGTGCAGGACATCCGCGACCGGTTCGCCTACATCCGGCCCGAGGAACCACTCACCATCGGCATCAACCGGCTGGAGATCGGCCAGGCCCTCAACGACCTTCGGCCCACGTTCGTACCCGTCGACGGCGTCACCGAGGGCATGGCGATGCACGGCATGGAACTGAAGGACAACACCGACATCGCCAAGTTCGGGCGCATGCTGCTGCGGCCGATCGCCGAGATGGGCGCCGCAGTCGCCACTCTCGACCATGTCACCAAGGACCGTGAGGGGCGCGGGCGGTACGCCATCGGTGGCGTCCACAAGCTCAACGGCATCAACGGCGCCATGTACATCCTGGAGAACCGCGCGCCGTTCGGCATCGGAATGACCGGCAAATCGACCGTTCGCATCGCCAAGGACCGGCCCGGCCAGCTGCGGCGCCACTCCCTCCCCCACAGCAGCGGCATGCACTGGTTCGCCGACTTCGTCCTCAAGTCCCACGACGCCACCTTCACCGAGGCGTCCCTGTACCCGCCCGTCGAGCAGGACGGACCCTTCCGGCCGACCGAGGTCATGCGGAAGATCTCGGCGGCACTGGCAGGCGCCACAGAGCCTCTGAATGTCCGCGGAATCGAGGCCCGCGTGGGCGGCAACAAGGGCGTGCTAGCAACCGGGCTCGCCTTCCTCACAGACGAAGGGTTCGTAGAGGTGCAGCCCGGCCCCAACAGGTCCAAGCTGCACGTCCTCCTGAAGCCATTCGAAGAGGAGGAGTAACCGGTGTCCCCGTGTCCCCCGAGTGTCCCCCCGGTGTCCCCGGGGGACGCCGTCCCCCCGGTGTCCCCGTGTCCCCAGTCCCCCTATAGGGGGGACACGTGGACGGGGGACACCCAGCCAGATTCCGAACTGCAGCCCGGTGCCCCCCGGGGGGACAAGACCGCAGCAAGAAGAAGGACGTGCATCGGCCCGTCACTCCCCTTGCTGCCGCCTTTCGACAGCAACCACAGACCAGGAGCCACCTTGAACATCTCGCTTCACTGCCCCGTATCCCTCGCCCCCGCACAGCCCGGCTGGGTTGTCCGGGACACCGACCCCGAAGGCGTCGGCATCGACTACCCGATCGTCGCCTGGGCCGTTGTCACCCTCGGCATCGAGGAGGACGGCTCCAAGGGCACCGGCATCCAGCCCGTGTTTATCGCCGACGGGGAAACCTGGACGACCGTCGAGTGGCACGCCGCCAACGGCTACGACCACAACTTGTCGGTGGCCGAGTCATGACCGAGTCCCACGTCGAGCGGCAGGTGCAGGCCCGGATAGCCGCGGCCAAGGCAAAGACGCAGCAGAAGGAGCAGCAGCGGGCCGAGCTCGCCGGCCGTCGTAAGGGCGGTGTCATGGCCCGGCATCGGTCGAAGGCGAAGCGGGCCGGGATCCGGCTCGGGTTCTGCGGCTCGTGCGCACGTCCGCTGATGCGCAACACCTACGTGCTCTGCTCGAAGGGCTGCGGGGCGAAGCTGTGCCGCGGCTTCAAGCGCTGCCACGAACAGCACAACGCCCAGTGCGCCAGCCGGCCCGACCAGTTCACCGACGACCCGCAGGGGGCGTCGTGACGGACCTGACCCTCAGCACCTACGGCGTCGTCATCGCCGCGCTCAGAGGCGACCAGGACGGCGCGCAGAAGCTCCTCGACGGGCTCAGCCCCGACGAGACCGCGCAGGTGGCCATCGGCGCCACCCTCGCCCTCGCAGACACCCTCCGCGGTATCTGCGACCCGCAGTACATCGACCACATCATCAACACCCTGCAGGGCTTCGCCCTCACCACCACCGGAGGAATCCGTCATGAGCCGTGACCAGATCATGAACGCGTACCAGCAGCAGCTCGGCCGCATCCAGGGGAACCGGATGTACTCCGACCACGCCAAGAAGGTGCTCTCCGCCCAGGCCTACAAGAAGGCGCAGGGCGATCTGGAGACGCTGCGGCAGGCCGAACTCGACAGCGCCGCCCGGCAGCGCACCCAGCTCCAGCGCCGCATGTTCGGCACCACCTCGTCCATCTCCGACCCGGGCGCGGTCATCGCCCGCCGCGACGCCAACGACCGGGCCGCCAAGCTCGAGGACCCCCGCGAGGCGGCCACCGCCCTGGAGCGGGCCGAGCGCGACGGCGACACCGTCCTCGCCCAGGCCATCGCCGCCCGCGCGAGTGAATGGGGATGGACCGACATCCTCGACACCTACGCTGCCGACCGGCCCGGGTTCGTCCGCGACGTCGAGGAGTGGAACTCCATGCCCGACACCGAAGACATCGCCTGGAAGCTCGGGCACACGGCCCTGTTCATCGCCCCCACCCCGCCCGGCTTCGACAGCTCCAACCCGGGAGCCATCGACTGGTACGCGCAGCAGAACCTCGACAGCGACGAGCCCGTCGCCCCCGTGGTGCCGTCCATCTTCGGCGGTGATGCCGCGTGATGCACTACGGCGCCCGCGTGCACGAAGCGGAGAAGGCAGTGCAGGCGGCCGAGCGGCGCAAGCTGCCCGTCCCCGACGAGGTAAGGGAAGCCCAGCGGCTCCGCACCGCCGTCTTCGAAACCGCGACCAAGCCCGACCCCGAACGGCCCGAGCTGCCCTACCTGGCGGCCGACGCCGAGGGCGTCATCCGGCAGCACGCCGAAGCGCTCCGCCTGACCGACGTCACCCGCCGCGCCGCCGGCCTGTTCACCGACGAGGCCGACCAGCGGTACATCGGCGCCGCCCGTGACGCGGTCCCCGCCTGGATCGGTGGACTCCAGAAGGAGTTCTCCACCCTCGTCGGCGTCATCACCAAGGCCGCGGCCAAGCTGCCCGAGTCCATCGACCTCGTCGACTCCAGTCGGCTGAACTGGAACGACCCGGTTCACGCGACCGCGTACAACAAGGCCGAAGGCGCGGTCGCCCAGCTCGAACAGCTCATCCACGACCGGGCCGACATCGTGAAGGTCGCGGGGGGCGACGGGGGCAGGGACAACGCCCTGTTCGCCGTCGCCCACTTCCCCGACCCCACCGTCGAGCGGGTCATGGCCGACGACTGGCGTCAGCTGCACCCGACGCTGCAGCAGTGGCGGGACCTGAAGAGTCGGCCCGTCGCACGCTGGGTGTACCTCGTGAGGCAGAGCGAGCTGACCCTGAGTCTCGCGACACCGGGCGAGGTCAGGCAGAGGTCAGCCCAGGTCGAGCGCTGGAGGAACGCGGGCCACGCTAAGCGGTCTGCACAGACCCTCAACGGCGGTCACGCGGCAGCACAGCGGTACCTCGCGGAGACCGCGTGACCTACAGACTCGGCGTCAACGGCACTGCTCTCGATGGCTCATGGGCGAGCAGCAGACCGATGGTGCGAGGGGCAGCAGCCAGCCTCACGCGCCAGCGTCGACGGTCCCGGCCAGGCGAACCCACACCCGTCGGCCGGGACCACCCCTCACCCCACCCCCCTCCCCCCCCCCGGGGGGTGGGGGCAAGGGCAGAGACAAGACGAAAGAACAAAGATCAAAGAACGAAGATCGAAGAACGAAGTTCGAGATCAACAAGCGAATCGATCAACGAAGCGAAGCAACATCAACAGCAGCATCGAGCGAGACGAGCAGCAGACGCGACGGCCGGCCGAGACCCCTCTGCCAGCTGTCGCCGTTACGGCCGACGTACCGAGCGGACGGCCGAACGAACGCCGAACCGGACACATGGGGCATAGGGGGGATAACCCCCATACCCCCTTCTCGCCCATCGGAGCCGTGTACGCGCCGTCTGTGGCCCCACGTCTGGGGCTTTTGGATCTTGAGCTAGGAGGTACGCCATGGCTGGTCGTGGACCCGCCCCGAAGGATCCCCGGCGCCGCGCCGGCCACCGCAAGGACGCGCAGCAGCAGACCGTACTGCGCTTCGAGCAGGCGGAGGCGCCCGATCTGCCGCCGCTGCGCGCCCGCCAGGGCGACGAGATGGTCGAGGTGCCCTGGCCTGCGGCCACGCTGGAGTGGTGGGAGATGTGGAAGGCCTCTCCGCAGGCGGAGCACTTCACCTCTACCGACTGGTCGTTCCTGCGGGACACGGCCCTGGTGCACGCCCGGCACTGGAACGGCGAGTCGACGGCCGGCGCCGAGCTGCGGCTCCGGGTCGCCAAGTTTGGCGCGACGCCCGAGGACCGGGCCCGGCTTCGGATGCAGTTCGCCCAGGCCGACGAGGCCGACTCCAAGCGACCTCCCGGTACCTCGTCCGAGGAGCAGTTCGCGGACCTGAAGGTGTTGCCAGGGGGTGGTCCGGATGCCGTGGCGGGGGCCTAGATACGAGGGCGAGCTGCCGACGCTCGGGCACCAGGTCATCAACTGGATGCATCGCAACCTGGCCGCGCCGGACCGTTCGGAGTATGTGCCGTTCCGGCTGACGCGCGAGCAGGCGCAGTTCGTTCTCAACCTGTACGCCATCGACCCGCGGACGGGCCTGCGCCGCTACCGGCGCGCGGTCCTGTCCCGTCCGAAGGGGTGGGGGAAGTCGCCGCTGCTGGCCGCCCTCACGTGCGCCGAGGCCCTGGCCGACGTCGTGCCGGACGGGTGGGACGCCGAGGGCGAGCCGGTGGGCCGACCGTGGTCGTCGATACGGACGCCGTGGCTGCAGCTGGCGGCCGTGTCGGAGGACCAGACGAAGAACGCGTGGGGCCCACTGCTGGAGATGCTGCGCGAGGGACCGGTGCTGGACGCCTATCCGGGGGTCGAGCCGCTGGACTCGTTCGTCAACCTGCCCACGGGCCGGATCGAGTTCGTGACCTCGGCGGCCACGTCCCGCGAGGGCAACCGGCCGGTGTGGTGCGTGCTGGACCAGACCGAGGAGTGGCGCGTCTCGAACGGCGGCGTGAAGCTGGCCGCGACGCTGCGCCGCAACCTGGGCAAGACCGGGGGGACGTCGGTGGAGTCCCCGAACGCCTACATCCCAGGCGGCGGGTCGGTGGCGGAGTCCTCGGCGGAGTACTTCAAGCGGATCCGTGAGGGCCGCGCCCGCGACGAGGGTCTGCTGTACGACCACCGGGAGGCGCCGCCAGAGACGGACATGTCCGACCGGGACTCGCTGCTGGCGGGTCTGCTGCACGCCTACGGCGATTCGGCGGTCCCGGCCGGCGGGTGGGTGAACCTGGAGCGGATCGCCGCCGAGGTGTGGGACCCAGACACCGACCCGCAGGACGCCCGCCGGTTCTATCTCGGCCAGATCACCCACGCGTCCGACTCGTGGATCACGCAGCCCGAGTGGGCTGGGGTCGCGGACGTCGAGAAGGTGGTGGGCGAGCGCGAGCCGATCGTGCTGGGCTTCGACGGCTCACGGCGCCGCTCCAAGGGCGTCACGGACGCGACCGCCCTCGTCGGCTGCCGCGTCTCGGACGGCCACCTGTTCCTGCTGGGCTGCTGGGAGCAGCCTGACGGCCCGGAGGGCGAGAACTGGCAGGTGCCCGTCGTCGAGGTCCTGGCCACCGTCGAGGACGCGTTCAAGGCCTACCGGGTGGTGGGCATGTACGCCGACCCAGCGAAGTGGGAGTCCCACGTGGCGACCTGGGAGGCGAAGCACGGCCGCCGGCTGAAGGTGAAGGCCACCCTGCAGCACCCCATCGAATGGTGGATGACGGGCGGCCGTGCCCACCTCATCGTGCGGGCCCTGGAGAAGTTCCGGTCGTCGGTGGTCGAGGCGGAGCTGTCCCATAGCGGGTCGAGCGTCCTGACCCGGCATGTGCTGAACGCCCGGCGCCGCTCGTCGCGGGTGGGCGTGCAGATCGCGAAGGAGCACCCCGACTCGCCCCGGAAGATCGACGCGGCCGTCGCCGCGGTCCTGGCGTGGCAGTGCCGGGTGGACGCCCTGGCGAAGGGGCTGGGCAAGGAGAAGGCAGGGGCGTCCGCGGGGAAGGGCCGCGTCATCGTCCTGCGCTGAGCGACGAGAAGGAAGGAGGGCCCGCCGTGGCCCACAACTGGGGTACGTCATCGAGGGCGAGCCGGCTGCCGGGTAACTGGAAGACGATCCGGGCCCGGGTGATCGCGCGGGATCCGCTGTGCCAGATCTGCCGCGTGAGGCCGAGCGTGATCGCGGACCATATCGAGGCGATGACGGATGACCATCGGCTGGAGGCGTTGCAGGGCGTGTGCGAGCCGTGCCACCGGCTGAAGACGTCCGCGGAGGCGAATGCGGCCCGCGCCGCCAACCCGAGTCCGGGCCGTCGCCGCCCGCCGGAGACCCATCCAGGGCTGCGGTGAAGCACCCCCTGCTGTCGTAGGCCGCTCGTACACTGCGCCGATGGACACAGGATGGATGGCCGTATGGCCGGTGGCAGCGTTCTTCTTGGGTGGCCTGGCGACTCAGCTCACCGGCTGGCTGACGCATCGCCGGCAGCAGAAGGAGCGCCAGCAGGACGCGGCGGCGGCTCTCCACGAGCGTCGGGAGACTTTCGAGCTGGAGCACCTGCAACGGCTCAACGAGGCCCTGCAGGCGCTTGGCAGGGCCACGGCTCAGGCGCACCACGCAGACATGATGGCCAGCCGCGAGACTCGCCTGTACGGCGGGGAGATGCTCCCTGATGACCTGAACGAGACGCTTCGCGTGGCGAACCAGGACGTGCACATGCTGGCGGGCCTGGTGCTCGATGACGAGTTGCGGGAGCAGGTGAAGGCCGCCCGGTCGGCACTCAACCAGCTGGGCGGCATGGTCCGCGTGGACCCGCGGGAAGCGGACGCGGTGTTCATGGCTAGCCACGGGCAGGTCGCGGAGACGCAGGACCGGATAGCGGCCCGGATCCGTGAGATCTATCTGACGTCGACCCCTGATCCGGCGCCCGCCCTTCGTGCATGATGGTCGGGTCATGACGCACGAAAGCCCCTGCCGCAACTCTCCTGCGGCAGGGGCTTCCTGCTGTCACACCTGGTGCGTCTTGGCCCAGTCGACCAGAGCCGACCAGGCGGCCGGCTTGAGCGGGATCCTGGCCCCCGCGGGCCGCTTACTGTCCCTCACCAGCACTCCGCCAGCGGGGCGGGCCCACTCGACACACGAACCGGAGTCCGTGAACGTCGACTTCACCCAGACGAGCTCATCATCAGTTCCGTGCACAGCGCTCTCCTCGCTGAGTCGATCATCCTGAGCGACTCCGCCGGACCGGCGGCCGACGCCTGCAAGTGATCGTAAGCGTGTGCGTAGGCGGCATTGTCTTCCGGCCGGGTGGAGATCACAGAACCGGTCAGGGTCTCGACGAACACGACCCGCTGCGGGCCGACTTGGTAGCGGGTGAACGCCCCCGTGAGGCCGGGGTGTCCGCCGGTGCCGTTCGGGAGAATCTGGATGGTCACCGACGGGCGGAGCGAGGCGATGCTGAGCAGGTGTTCCAGCTGCTCGACGAGGACGGCCTTGTGGCCGACCGGCCGCCGCAGTACCTGCTCGTCGATGATGAACCAGGCTCGCCGTCCGGAGCCGTAGCCGAGTGCGTCGATGCGCTTCGCCCTGGCCTCCGCCCGGTCGGCCACCTGCTCGATGGGCAGGGACGGGGCGGTGGTCTGGATGGCGTCCACGGCGTACTGGTAGGTCTGCAGCATGCCGGGGACGAGGGTGGGGTGCCATGCCTGGATGGCGTCCGCCGCGCTCTCGAGCTCCGTGAGCCGGCTGATGTGGTCGGCTTGGGTGTCCTCGCTCGCGGCCCGCCATAGGCCTGCCTTGGATGGGTCTCGGGTGCCGCGGACTAGGTCTGCGGCTTCTTTGCGCGTCGGCATCGGCCCTCCTCCGATGGGCGGCTGATTGTGCGTCAACGCTACTCCTCGTGGTCTCTTGATCACATCGCTTGATCGGGTTTGATGGCGGTCCGTAACGTCCCCCTTTGTCGCCTGCTCAGGGGGTGCTCGGCTGCTGCTAAGCCGCAGGTCGGGGGTGCTCGCGACCCTGCTCAGAGGGTGCTCAGGGGGTGCTCGGCTGCTCAGGCCGAGCACCCCCTGAGCAGTTCCGTGAGCAGCTGTGACCTGGGGCTTAGCACCCTCGAGCACCCGCCGAGCACCCCCTGAGCACCCGAGATGCCCCGGTCTGTCCCCCGGACAGGCCCGGCCCCGTCCGCCCCGGGTCCACCCCGTGTCCGGCTGGCTGTCCGCCCCGCATATCGGGGCAAAGGGGGGCGTGACAAGCCTGTGACAGCTGGACGAAACCGCAGGTCGAGCCCGTGACAGACCCCGTGACAAACGGCCCTGAGCCCGTGACGTGTCACCACCCTGTCACGGGCACCGTCACGGGCCTGACCTGCGGCGTCACGGGCCCGTCACGGGCTCAGAAGTCGGCAGGCAGGGCCTTGTTCACTGCCTGGACCCATCCCGCCGGGTCCGGCCGGGGGTCGTGCCCACCGAACACTGCCGCGTCCTCGACAAGGACCTCAAGCAGCCGCATCGGGGACTGGCCGTGCTTGGCCTGCGTGTGGACTCCGCCAGCCCGGAGCAGCGGAGTGAGGGGGTCGGTGGCCAGGATGACGCCGCTCACTGCGGAGCAGGCCCGGCAGCGCGCCCATGAGACGTCGATGCCGGTCGACTGGATCGTGTTCACGGACCCCTAACGACGGCGGGCGCCCCGCGTACCGTCCCGGTGGAAGCTCGGGGCGGGCGACAGGGCGCCGGGTGAGGAGCTGGATGTTATACAGCTCCTCGTGCTGGCCGGCTGCGTACCGTGCCCGGTGGAGTGCGGGCACGGGCCACTTCGCGGCGCCGCGAAACCTGCAGGTCAGCGCTTGCGCCGCTCGTTCTCCGCCGCGGCCAGCTTCTCCCGCATCTCGGCGACGCCGGCCCGGTAGGTGTCGAGGCTGGCGAGCAGCTGGTCGAGACCGCGGACGTCCATCTCGATGCCGTCGCCCCGGTACTCGGAGTACTGCAGCCACACGAGGGCGGCGTCCGGGGTCTGCTCGGTGGAGTGGAGGCGGAGCCGCAGGTCGAGCAGCGGCACCAGCGGGTTGCCGCGCCGGTGGTCGCGGTCGCGCGGCGGGTGCAGCTCCAGCGGGTCGGCCTCGTGCCAGCAGTCGTCAGCCTCGTCGTTCCAGTAGGCGTGATCAACGGTGCACCAGTCGGGGCACTGGATCGTCGCGACGGCTCCGCCGACGGTGGGCCCGGTGTACGTCTTCATGGTCAGGACTCCTTCGGGGCGTACAGCGGGAAGGCGCGGTCGACGGCCCGGTAGACGGCCTGGACGTTGGTGCGGGCGGCCGGGTCGTCGAGAAGGTCGGGGAAGCTGTGGGCGTCCTGCTCGATCCGCCACGGGCCCTCCATCGACAGGGCCATCTCGACGCCCTCGCGGATGTAGGCGACGGTCCACGTGTCGAGCGCGTCATAGGCGTTGGTGACGGCGTGGTCGAGGGCGAGGGCGAGCATGTCGCGGGTCATGGCCACCTGCACGGTGACGATGGCGCGCGGCTCCTCGCCGCGGTCGACCGGCCCCCACAGGTGGCTCGGCGGGATGGCCGGCGGAAGGTCGCGGGTGATGCCGGGGGCCAGGGTGTAGAGGGTCATGGGAACGTCTCCTCGGAGTGTTACCGGAGGCCGCTACAGGCCTTGTGAGTATTGGGCTCGGAGGGGTCCGGAGCGGTCCGGAGCCCTTGGGGGTAAAGGGCTCGGAGGCCAACGGGGAATTGGGCTGCAGGCCTTGTGAGGATTGGGCGGGAGGCCAAGTGAAGATTGGGCTCCGACCCCTTGGGGGGATTGGGCACCGCAAGGCTCGGGGCGCCCCGAACCGTCACCGTCCCCGGTAGGAGGCGGGGGCGGGTACGGCACGGGGAGAGGCCCCGAACACTTGTGGAACGACCTGCGGCGACGGGCCTCACTTGGATCGCATGCTGGGCGTTTGCCTCCCCTCCGGAGAGGGGGGGCATTTGGGAAGCACGCTGCAGCGATGCCGACCCTTTTGGGATTCGACCTGCAGCTACGCGGCGAGCCCGAGGGCGGGCGCCTGACGGAGCAGCAGCCACGCGAACGTGAGCGGCAGAGCGTCGGCCTTCACGTTGTTGCACGGCCCGCACGCGGCGACCAGGTTCCGCGGCTTGCTCTGCTGCCAGATGCTCCACGGGATGTAGTGGTCGAGGGTGACCTCGGCCTCGTCGGCGAACGGCCGGCGGCAGTAGTGGCAGTGCCAGCCGTCGCGCTCGAGGACGTAGGCCCGGATCATCCGCTTCGTCTCGGGGTTGTTGAGGAACCCGCGCTTGCTCATTCCCCCACCCGCCCGTCCCGCGCTACGCGCTGCAGCAGGTTCCGGCACAGCCGCGCGCCGCACAGGTCCCCGCGCGCCTCACAGGCCGCCAGGCAGGCGAACGCCTCCGCGATCGAGGGAAGGGGCCGGGCCGCCGCCGCGACCCTGCCAACGGCCAGGTTCTCCGTCGGCCGGCGCACCATGGTCGCGATCACTTCGCACCCCGCTTCCGGGTGTCGAGGGCGAACGTGTCGGGCATGTGCGCGCTGTCGCGGTGGGTGAAGCTGTAGAGCAGCCACGCCTCGCTGACCTTGTCGACGCACTTCTGGTAGACGCGGCGCTCCCGCTCGCACTCCCAGTCCCGCGCCTGCAGCTGCTGACGCCAGTTGGCGAGGAGGGCGACCAGCGCTTCCATGTAGTCGCTGGCCGCGTCCATCTCTCCGGCCTCGTCCTCCAGGGCGAACAGCTTGTCGGCGGAGACGTCCTTGAACAGCAGCTCCCAGTAGGTCGAGCTCATCGCTGCACCTCCAGCGCGGCGAGCTGGCGGGCCAGGTGCCGCAGCGTCGCGGCGTGCTCGACGAGGACCGCCGCCGCCACGTCCAGGCCGGCCGAGTTCAGCGCGTGCATGTCCTCCGACGCGTTCAGCACCGCGTGCACCCGCGGCTCCGACGGAGAGAACGGCCGCTGGACCAGCTGCACACCCAGCACGTCCGCCGGGCGGTGGCACAGCGTGGGGATCGTCGCCACCAGCTCGGTGCCCTGATGCTCGATGTCCTCCCGGTACGGCTCCGCCGCCTTGTGCCCGGTGCACCATGTCGGCTCGGGCAGGACGACCGTGCCGTGGTCACCGGTCTGCACCGTGACCATGCCGTCGGCGACCGGCGCCCGGTGCGCGACCGTCAGCCGCCCCTCGAAGGCGAACGGCCAGGTGCGGCCGAGGACGTCCTCGTGGACGTCGTGGAAGAACTTCGGACGGACGCAGGGGAAGCCGGGCTTGTCGGGCTGCTCCTCGGCGCACACGGCCGGGTCCCGGTCCAACGCCCCCTGATGCCAGGCGAGACGGTCGGGGCCGACGCCCTCGAGCGGGTCGCGGTCGCTCATCGCCGGCCGCCGATCCGCTGCAGCAGCAGGGCGCGGACACGGGTCTCGCGCATCAGCTGCGTCAGGACCCTGTCGAGGGTGATGACGAACCCGTCACCCTCCGGCTCCATCGTCGCCAGGCCCTCGACGCCGTCGCCCTCGACGACCCGGGCACCGAACGCTTCCAGCAGGTAGCCGATCGGCATCGTCCGCACGTCGTCCGACAGGAGCGACGTCCAGCGGGTCGAGCGGCCGGCCGATACCTGGCGGTGGTACTCCGCCGTCGCCTCCGCCAGCTTCTCCGACATCTCCCGCAGGGCCACCAGGTGCGCCTCGACGCGGGCGATCGTCTCGTTCACCTCGGCGGCCGTCAGGTAGCCCATCGACTCGCCGTTGCCCGCGTGCGGCAGGACCGCCATGTACGGGCGGTTCTCCTCGCTGGAGAACGGGTACTGCCGGATGCTCGCGGCCAGGATCTGCGTCGTCTCCCCGGAGAAGTCGGCCAGTTCCACCGACACCTCGGCGCCGTCGTGGGACAGCTCGGAGGGGTTGTAGACGCCGCTCTCGATGTCCTCGCTGTGGTCCGACGTGCACCACTCCGGGCACTCGAACGTCAGGAAGCCGCCGACGCGGAGCGGAACGGTGATGGTGCGGTCCTCGGCCGACGCCTGCACGGGCTGCTCGACGAGGGGGCGGACAAAACCGCCGGAGGACTTGAAGGTCTCGGGTACGGTGATGCTCATGGTTCGGTCCCTCTCATCAGGGTCGACACCTAGGCCTCGATCCGGTGCTAGTAACACCGGTCGGGGCCGCTTCCGTTGTGGAAGCGATGAGTCGACTGTAGGCCTAGGTGAGTCGAAAAGCAACTCACTCGGCATCGCCGCGTGCAGCGCCCATAAGCACATGCCCGTACCTCCTGGTGGGGAGCCGTCTTGCGTCCACCATGACGTCGGCATGTCGCCTCGCGCGGCGTCACGAAGGGCGACGCTTCGACGTCATACGGGGCGTCATTTCGGTGTCGTTGTACGGAGGTTGGCGCTACCGTGAAGGCATGAACACGCCGAACCCGACACTCCGTGCTGTACGCATGGGAATGCTGATGAGTCAGGACGATTTCGCCCGCGCCATCCGCGACGCCGGCCAGCGCGCAGGACACCCCAACGACGCCACCAAGCGGCTCGTGCAGCGCTGGGAAGCGGGCGACGTCGCCGCCCCCCGCCCCCTATACGCCCGCGCCCTCGAGACCGTCACCGGCCTCCCCATCGCCTCACTCGGCTTCACAGGCATAGTGCCCACTGCCCGGGTCGGCGACGACGGCCGCGGCGGCCACGACGTCCAGGCATCCGTAGAGGGCGTCGCCCCGCCCATGGCCGCGGCCGGCACCCAGCCCGACGCTCGCGCCAGCTACTCGGGCGTGTGGCTCTCCCGGTACGAGTACTACTCCAGCGGCCGCGACACCACCTACGTCTGCCAGCACCACGTCGTCGTGCTGCAGCACGGCAACCGGCTCACGGTCCGCTCCCTGCCCAGCGCGTCCACCAACCCGGACTCACCGCTCACCATGGACCTCACGGCCGACGGAAGTGTCGTCACTGGCACGTGGGTAGAACAGACCGCCACGGACGGGTACTACCGCGGCGCCCGCTACCACGGAGCCGTGCAGCTGCTCGTCGAACCCACCGGCCGGCGCATGGCGGGTAAGTGGGTGGGGTTCGGGAAGGACATGGACATCAACACCGGCCCGTGGGAACTCGTCTTCCGCGACGCATCGACCACGCAGGCCACCCTCGCTCGGTATAACCGGCCGCCTGAGTAGCCGTACACATGCCGTACACGTCAGTACGGGATAGTCCGGGATAGCGCAGGACAGGGCGGGATAGAAAACTCGCAGGTCAGCGAACTGTGGTACCGGCGACGCAGGTTGAAGCGACAGCCGTAACGGACTTGTAAAGCGGGGGTCGTCGGTTCGAACCCGACAGGGGGCTCT
>NZ_JBEOVO010000060.1:0-16847 GCF_040295605.1 Streptomyces sp. NPDC002773 | reverse complement strand
CCCGCCTTGTTGGTGCGGGTGTGGTGGGTCGGGGGGGGGGGGGGGGGGGGGGGGCTGCGGCGCCGCTTGAAGAGGGAGATTCCCCCACCCCTCCCCCCACGCCCTCGGGCGTGGGGGGACCCCCACTTCCCGAAACCGGGGGCTCCGTCCCCGGACCCCCGCGCCTCAAACGCCGGCGGGGCTGAGGTTTGCCGGGGGCCCCGCTCCTCCAGCCGCGCCTTCAATCCGTCCGCCCTCCTCCGCGCATCCCGCACCGTCAACGGCAACGGCTCCCACCCCGCCAGCCTCCCCAGCCCCACCACCGGCGGGTGCACCGGCGACATCGCCATGATCTCGGCGGGGGAGCCCATCACGCCCTCCGGAAGCAGCAGCACCTGGTCCGCGTACTGCACCACCCGTTCAAGGCGGTGCTCCGCAAGCAGCACCGTCGTGCCCAGGTCGTGGACCAGCCGCTGGAGCACCGCGAGGACGTCCTCCGCCGCTGACGGGTCCAGCGCGGAGGTCGGCTCGTCGAGGACGAGGACCTTGGGGTGCGGGGTGAGGACGGAGCCGATCGCGACCCGCTGGCGCTGGCCGCCGGAGAGCGTGGCGATGGGGCGGTCGCGGAGTTCGGCGAGGCCGAGGAGGTCGAGGGTCTCCTCGACGCGGCGCCGCATGACGGCCGGCGCGAGGCCGAGCGATTCCATGCCGTACGCCAGCTCGTCCTCGACCGTGTCCGTGACGAAATGCGCCGACGGGTCCTGGCCGACCGTGCCCACCAGGTCCGCGAGCTCGCGCGGCGGATGCGTGCGGGTGTCGCGGCCGTCGACCGTCACCCGACCCGTAAGGGTGCCGCCCGTGAAGTGGGGGACGAGCCCGGAGACCGCGCCGAGAAGAGTCGACTTGCCGACGCCCGAGGGGCCGACGAGCAGCACCAGCTCTCCCTCGGGGACGGTGAGGTCCAGGCCCCGCAGGGTCGGCTCGTGCTGTTCGTCGGCCCCCTCGTAGGTCACCGAGACGTTCTCGAAGCGGATCACGCGTTCTCCTTGGGAGCGGGGGGAACGGGGGGAACAGGGGCCACCAACGCGGGCAGCAGCCCCACAAGGACCGACGCGGCAGGCCAGAGCGGCAGCTCCGGCGCCTCCAGCGGCACGACCCCGGGGTGCAGCGCGTCCGGCGCGTACGCGTTCGCCCAGATCATCAGGGCGGCGACCGCCACCCCCGAACCGGCGACCAGCCACGCCCGGAGGCCCCAGCGGTCCGGCCGGTAGCGGGTGCGGACGGTCCGGCGCCCGCCGAGCCGCAGCCCGGCCATGGCCGCGAGCAGCCCGGCGCCGACCAGCGGCAGCCCGTACCCCGCGCCCTCCGCCGCGAGCAGCCCGTACGAACCGGCGCAGATCCCGAGCAGCCCGCCGAGCGTCAGTACGTTCGTGGTGCGCCGCACGGAGGCCGGGACCCGCGCCGTCCGCCCGTACCCGCGCGCGTCCATCGAGGCCGCGACGGCGATCGACCGCTCAAGCGCGCCCTCCAGGACCGGCAGGCCGATCTGGAGGACCGCCCGCACACCGCCGGTGGGGCGGCCGCGCAGCCGTCGGGCGGTACGCAGCCGGACCACGTCGGCGACCATGTTCGGCGCGAACGTCATCGCCACGACGACGGCGACCCCCGCCTCGTACAGCGCTCCCGGCAACGATTTCAGCAGCCGCGCCGGGTTGGCCAGCGCGTTCGCCGCGCCCACGCAGATCAGCAGGGTCGCCAGCTTGGCCCCGTCGTACACCGCGAACACCAGTTGCTCGGCCGTCACCCGCCCCCCGATCCGGATCCCCTGCGCCCAGTCGGGCAGCGGCACCTCGGGCAGCGTGAACAGGACGTGCGTGCCCGGGATCGGGGAGCCGAGCAGCAGCGAGAAGACGACCCGCAGCGCGACGACGAACAGGCCGAGCTTCACGAACGCGCCGTACGAGCGGGCCCACGGCGCGTCCGTACGGCGGGCCGCCACGACGTAACCCGCGACCCCGACGAGCAGACCGAGCAGCAGGGGGTTGGTGGTACGGGAGGCGGCGACGGCCAGGCCGAGCGCCCACAGCCACCACGCGCCCGCGTGCAGGGCATTGGCCCGGCTCGCCACGGGGGCCGTGAACACACTGAGGCCTCGGGCCGCGCTCGTACGGGCCGCGCTCGTACGGGCCGCGCTCGCACGGGCCTCGCTCATACGGGCCGCACTCATGCGCGGCGGCGGGCCTTCCAGATCGCCGCCCCGCCCAGGGCCAGGACGCCCGCCCCGCCCGCGAGGACGCCGAAGGACGGACCGCCGCCGCTTCCCTCTTCTCCGGCGCGCGGAGGCGACGACGCGGGGGCCGACTCCGACGCGTTCTCCGCGACCTGTTCGCCGCAGCCCCGCGCCGGGTAGCCGGCGATCCCGCACAGCATGGCCGCGCTGTCGTACCGCAGGGGCTTCGTCACCGTGGCGAGCGCCTCCGCGCCCGTCGCGTCCTCCCGGACCTGCGCGCAGCCGACCTCGACCGGCTTCGCGGGCGGGGCCTCGCCGGGCGGCGCGTCCGCCGCGCCGCCGAAGTCGACGACGACCGCGACCCGCTTGGTGCCGTCCTTCTTCTCCACGCCCCCGCAGATTCCCGCGAAGTCGGGGGCGGCGGAGGGCACGGAGGTGTCGCCCGTGCCGTTGCTGACCGCGAAGCGGAAGCCGATCGCGTCACCGTCGGCGGGGCGCGCGGTCGCGGGTCCCTGCGTGGCGTACGCCCACGGCTTGCCGCCGTCGCTCTCCCAGAACGACCAGTAGCGGTAGCCGGCCGCCTGCGCCGGAGCCGCCGCGACCACGGTCAGGGTGAGCAGCGCGCCGGCCGCGGCGCCCGCGGCCCGCGCGGTCGCCCCACTGAGGGTCCTCACTTCTTGCGGCCGCTCACGAGGAAGCCGATGCCGACGCCGACGACCGTGCCGATGCCGATGATCCACCACACGTCGAAACCGCGGCCCTCGTCGTCGCTCGTCGTGGACGAGGCCGAGGTGTCGGGGGACTTGGGCGCGGGACCGGTGGCGTTGAGCTGCTCCACCAGGTCCACCGAGCCGAACTCGCGCGGGTCGGTCTCCGTCGCGCGGGCGGCCAGGATCAGCTGCGCGTACGCGGCCGGGCCGCTCTCCTTCGCCCAGGCGGCGGAGTTCTTCTCCAGCCAGTCGAGGGCGGGCTGCGCCTCCTTCGCGGCGCCGGACGCGGCGAGCGCGACGACGGCGTCGGCGGTGTTGCCGAAGTCGGGCTGCTCGGTCGTGTCGGTGGCGCCGGGCATCGGCGGCAGGGCGAGGTGACCGGTCTTGGCGAGGGCCTTCGCCAGGTAGGAGGCGCCGTTGAGCGCGGCCCGCTCGACCGTCGGCTTCGACAGGTCGGCGCAGGCCGGCGGCTGCGCCGGGGACGCCTTGGTGGCGACGATGCTCTTGCCGAGCCCGGCGAGGGTGGCGGCGGCGGTGGCGTCGGCGTTCGCGAGCAGCTTGCCGGCCTTGTCCGGCTGGTACGCGAAGGCGCCGGCCCCGGCCTTGTCCGAGCAGGGCACCGCGAAGGAGAGGAGCGCGTCGTAGGGCGTACGGCCCTCGGCGGAGGTGAACGAGCCGGGCCGCACCCCGTTCGCGGCGAGCGCGCCGACGACGATCGAGGTGGAGTTGGCGTCGCTGGGGCCGCCGACGCCGTATCCCCAGCCGCCGTCCTTGTTCTGCACGGTCCGCAGCCAGTCGGAGCCGGCCTTCACGGCCGTGTCGATCTTCTGCGGGTCGGTGGACTGGCGGCGGACGGCGCGGAGCGCCTGCACGGCGACGGCGGTGGCGTTGGTGTCCCGCATCGTCTTCGCGTCGCAGGCCTTCGTGGCGTCCGCGCGGTACGAGCTGAAGGAACCGTCCGCGCACTGCTGGCCGAGGAGCCAGTCCACGGCCTGGTCGGCGGGCTGGTAGCCGGTGGTGCGCTGGGCGAGGAAGGCGAGCGACTGGCGCCAGACGCCGTCGTACGTCGGGTCCTTCTTGCCGTACAGGCCGGGCGGGATCGCGACGGCCGAGGCGGACGGGGAAGGAGCGGCGGGAGCGGCTGGTGCGGCCATGGCCACCCCGGCTGCTCCTGAGCCGAGCAGGACGGCGGCGGCGGCGAGCGCGGCGGCGCCGCGGCGGACGGTGTTCATGGGGCCCTCTCCTGCGGCCGGGCACCGGCACGCCACAGGGGCACCAGGCTCCGGCTCCGTATTCCTCGACGGTGCCGGCGGTCACGTCCCGGGCGGGGCATTCCGACTCGCCGTCTCCTGGGAGACGGCTCACGGTTGCGGGGTCAGTGCCGGATTCGCACCGGCTTCCCCCCTTACGGGCATGATGACGACGTGCCCTCACTCTACCGGCCCGTACGGCCCGGGCCCCGGGGGGTGCGAGGGGGTCGTACCTGCGCGGGGACGGTCACCGGGGTGATCTTGGAAGGCCCGGGACCTCACACGGCCACGTACTCCACCGGGTCCGTCCCTGCCACCGGCTCCGCGCGTCCCAGCTTCACCAGGCGGCGGACGTGGGCCTCGGCCTCGCTGACGGCGATGTTCCGCGACCCGTAGGGGATGTCCTGCCAGGGGCGGTTCCACTCCATCCGCTCGGCGAGCTGCCAGGGGGTGAGCGGGGTGGCGAGCAGCCCGAGGAGCCCGGTGAGCCGTTCCTCGTGGTGGTCGAGGAGTTCGCGGACCCGGCCGGCGGCGTCGGTGAAGGCGTGCTGATGGGCGGGGAGGACTTCGGCGACGCCGAGGCGCCCGACGCGTTCGAGGGAGTCGAGGTAGTCACCGAGGGGGTCGGTGACGGTCCCGTCGTCGGGGTCCTCGTAGAGCCCGATGTGCGGGGAGATCCCGGGCAGCAGATGGTCGCCGGAGAAGAGACGGCCGTGGCCGGGGAGCCGGGAGGGGTGCTCCTCCTCCAGGTGGAGGCAGACGTGGCCGGGGGTGTGGCCCGGGGTCCAGATCGCGCGCAGCCGGCGGCCGGCCAGGTCGAGCAGCTCGCCGGGGACGATCTCGCGGTCGGGGATCGCGGAGCGCAGACCGGGCAGGGTGTCCATGCGTCCGGAGGTCCTCGCGGCCCGCAGCGGGGCGATGTGGTCCTCGGGCGCGCCGACGGTGGCGAGCTTCCGGGCGAGGTAGTCGAGCCAGGTGCCGGGTTCGGACTCGCGGGTGCGGCGGACGACGGCGGTGTCGGCGGCGTGCATGGCGATCCAGGCCCCGGACTCCTCGCGGACCCGGCCGGAGAGCCCGTGGTGGTCGGGGTGGTGGTGGGTGACGACGACCCCGTGGACCTCGCTCACGGCCAGGCCCAACGCGCCGAGCCCCGCGACCAGTTCGGCCCAGGAGGCGGGATCGTCCCAGCCGGTGTCGACGAGGACCGGGCCGCGGTCCGTGTCGAGGACGTGGACGAGGGTGTGGCCGAGCGGGTTGTCGGGGATGGGCACCCGGAGCGACCAGACGCCCCCGCCGTGCTCGGTCACCTGGTGCGCGGGTTCCCGCATGGATCCTCATCTCTCCACGGTGGTACGGAGCATGCTCGACCGTTGCCCATCATAACTAGAACTGGTATCAGTTCTGAGACATCGTCAGGGAAATCCTCTCCTCAGAAGGCGGCCGTCATGACCGAACTTGTGGAGCACGGAAAGCTGTTCATCGGCGGGGAGTTGACCGACCCGCTCGGCGAGCAGGTCATCGAGGTCATCTCCCCGCACACGGAGGAGGTCATCGGGCGCGTCCCGCACGCCTCCACCGCCGATGTCGACCGGGCCGTGGCCGCCGCCCGCCGGGCCTTCGACGAAGGGCCCTGGCCCCGGATGACCGTCGAGGAGCGGATCGCGGTCGTCGGCCGCGTCAAGGACGGGGTCGCCGCGCGGTACGAGGAGATCGCCCGCTCCATCAGCGCCCAGAACGGCTCCCCGTACTCCTGGTCCGTCCTCGCCCAGGCGCTCGGCGCGATGATGGTCTGGGACGCGGCGATCACCGTGGCCCGCGACTTCGTGTTCGAGGAGCGGCGCGGTGGCGTCCTCGGGCCGCTGCTCGTCCGCCGCGAGCCGGTCGGCGTGGTCGCGGCCGTCGTCCCGTGGAACGTGCCGCAGTTCACCGCCGCCGCCAAGCTCGGGCCCGCGCTGCTCGCCGGCTGCACGGTGGTCCTCAAGCCCTCGCCGGAGTCGCCCCTCGACTCGTACATCCTCGCCGACATCGCCACCGAGGCCGGGCTGCCCGAGGGCGTGCTCAGCATCCTGCCCGCCGACCGCGAGGTCAGCGAGTACCTCGTCGGCCACCCCGGCGTCGACAAGGTCTCCTTCACCGGCTCGGTCGCCGCCGGCAAGCGGGTCATGGAGGTCGCCTCCCGCAACCTCACCCGCGTCACCCTCGAACTCGGCGGGAAGTCCGCCGCGGTGATCCTGCCCGACGCGGACCCGGCGACGGCCGTCGCCGGGATCGTCCCGGCCGCCTGGATGAACAACGGCCAGGCGTGCGTGGCCCAGACCCGGATCCTCGCCCCCCGCTCCCGGTACGAGGAGATCGCCGAGGCCCTCGCGGCGGCGGCCGGCTCCCTCGTCGTCGGCGACCCGCTCGACCCGGCCACCCAGGTCGGCCCGCTCGTCGCCCGGCGCCAGCAGCAGCGCTCCCTCGACTACATCGGCATCGGCCAGCAGGAGGGCGCCAAGGTCCTCGCGGGCGGCGGACGCCCGGCGGGGCTCGACCGCGGCTGGTACGTCGAGCCGACGCTCTTCGGCGGCGTCGACAACTCCATGCGGATCGCCCGAGAGGAGATCTTCGGCCCGGTGATCTGCCTCCTGCCGTACGGGGACGAGGCCGAGGCCCTCAGGATCGCGAACGACTCCGACTTCGGGCTCAGCGGCAGCGTCTGGACCGCCGACGTCGAGCACGGCATCGACTTCGCGCGCGGGGTGCGCACCGGCACCTTCAACGTCAACACGTTCAGCCTCGACATGCTCGGCCCCTTCGGCGGCTACAAGAACTCGGGCCTGGGGCGGGAGTTCGGCCCCGAGGGCTTCGGCGAGTACCTGGAGCACAAGATGATCCACCTCCCGGCCGGGCACGGGGACCACTGATGGGGGACCGCTGGCACGTCGAGGTCGACCGGGGCGTCTGCATCGGCTCCGGCATGTGCGTGAACCACGCCCCGGACGGCTTCCGCCTCGACACGGCCCGCCAGTCCCACCCCCGCACACCGGAGTCCGACGCGACCGAACGACTACTCGCGGCGGCGGAGGGCTGCCCGGTGGAGGCGATCCTGATCACGCTCGCGGACGGAGGAGAGCCGGTGTTCCCGCCGGAGGAGTAGCGCCCCCGCTCCCGCTCCGTGACAAGGTGCCGTTGCGTGCCTCTGTCGTTCCCACGTGCAAAACTGGCTCCTTGTCAACGGGGGCAAGAGGCCGTCGTACGTGCGTATTTGGGAGAACTGTGCGCAAGGCGAAGTGGGTGGCCGCGGCCGCCGGTGTGGTGCTGTTGGTCGCTGGTTGCGGTAGCGAGGGCGGTTCCGAGAAGGGCGGCTCCTCCTCGGCCGGCTCGACCGCCACCGGCGGTTCGGGCAGTTCGGGCGGTGCGGGTGGTTCCAGCGACGAGAAGGTCGACGCGGCCTCCGTCACCAAGGAGCTCACCGACGCGGCGACGGGGGCCGGCTTCACGCAGGACGCCTCGGGCGAGCAGATTCCGGCCGAGCTCAAGGACTGCATGGTCAGCTGGACGGCCGACGCCGAGAAGGCCGCTGACCCGAAGAAGTCCTACGACGGCACGGTCGCGACCCTGACCGGCGGCGGCTGGAAGGAGAGCCGGAGCAACGAGATGAACGGCTCGGTCATCAAGTCCCTGGCGAAGGGCAGCTGGCAGCTCCAGGCCAGCAACCACTCCCAGGGCCCGGTGAAGATGGTCATGTTCATCGCCGCCGACAACAGCCCCGAGTGCGCGGCGGCCATCGCCGCCGACAACGCCAAGACCAAGCAGCCCTGATCCTCGGCCGCCGCTCGCGCCCGCGCCTCGCCGTACGGACCGGGGCGCGGGCGCGGCGCGTCAGCGGTGCGCCGTCGTCTCCGGCGCCGTCAGGTCGATCAGCCGGCAGACCGTCTCGATGTCGATCTTCACCTGTGCGATCGAGGCACGTCCTGACAGCCAGGTGATCAGCGCCGAGTGCCAGGTGTGCTCGATGACCCGGACCGCGGACAGCTGCGAGGGCGTCGGGTGCTCCGCCCCCATCGCGTCCAGGATGATCGCCGTCGTCAGCCGCGAGACCGTGTCCACCTCGGGGCTCACCCCGCGGTCCGCGAACGTCAGTGCCCGCACCATCGCGTCGGCGAGCTGCGGCTCGCGCTGGAGCGCGCGGAACGCCCGCATCAGGGTCTCCGCGACCCGCTCCGCCGGATCGGCGCCGGCGGGCGGCCGCTTCCGCAGCGTGGCGTGCATGTGCTGGAGCTGGTCCTGCATCGTCGCGACAAGCAGGTGGATCTTGGACGGGAAGTAGCGGTACAGCGTCCCCAGGGCCACCCCGGCCGCCTCGGCGACCTCCCGCATCTGCACGGCGTCGAAGCCGCCCCGCGCCGCGAGCTGGGCGCTGGCGTTCAGGATGCGGCGGCGGCGCGCCTCCTGGCGCTCCGTGAGGGGCGGCGACGCGGGTCTGTGGTCCGCTCTGTCGTCTGCGGTCATGGGGTCCCGTTCCGTGCGGTGGGGAGCGTCAGTATGGCCGTGCGGGCGCCGTGGTGCGAATCACCTGTTCCGGATCTCACCACGGAGCTACCTGCCGGTAGATTCTGTCCTCCCTGACTCCTCCCCGCCTCGTCCTCGAAGTCCTCCGCAGAGGATCGAGAAGACCGGGAAGAGCAGGCGAACGATCAGGTGACCGTTCAAGTCTGTAACTTGTTCTAGATTAGCGCGAGCGGTTACGCTCGCGCGAAACGCACGCTCGAAGGGGGTCGCCGCATGACCGCTGAGGCCATAGAGGCAGGCCCCCGGCAGGGCGTCACCGCGGCCGGTGACGCCCCGTTGCGGATCGCGCTCCTCACGTACAAGGGCAACCCGTTCTGCGGCGGGCAGGGCGTCTACGTCCGGCACCTCTCCCGCGAACTCGCCCGCCTCGGCCACACCGTCGAGGTCTTCGGCTCCCAGCCGTACCCCACGCTCGACGAGGGCGTCCCGCTCACCGAGATCGCCAGCCTCGACCTCTACCGCTCGCCGGACCCCTTCCGGACCCCGAAGCGCGGGGAGTACCGGGACTGGATCGACGCCCTGGAAGTCGCCACCATGTGGACCGGCGGCTTCCCCGAGCCGCTCACCTTCTCGCTCCGGGCCCGGCGCGCGCTCGCCGCCCGCCGCGGCGACTTCGACGTCGTCCACGACAACCAGACCCTCGGGTACGGGCTCCTCGGCGGCCCGCAGGCGATCGGCGCCCCGCTCGTCACCACGATCCACCACCCCATCACCGTCGACCGGCAGCTCGAACTCGACGCCGCCACCGACTGGAAGCGCCGCGCCTCCGTCCGCCGGTGGTACGCCTTCACCGGCATGCAGAAGAAGGTCGCCCGCCGCCTGCCGTCCGTGCTCACCGTCTCCGGCACCTCACGCCAGGAGATCGTCGACCACCTCGGCGTACGCGAGGACCGCATCGACGTCGTCCACATCGGCGCCGACACCGACCTGTGGTCCCCGGACCCGTCCGTCGCCGAGGTTCCGGGCCGGATCGTCACCACGTCCAGCGCCGACGTCCCCCTCAAGGGCCTGGTCCACCTCGTCGAGGCGCTCGCCAAGCTCCGCACCGAGAACCCGGACGCGCACCTCGTCGTCGTCGGCAAGCGCGCCGAGGACGGGCCGGTCGCCCAGGCCATCGAGCGGTACGGGCTGGACGGGGCCGTCGAGTTCGTGAAGGGCATCAGCGACGCCGAGCTCGTCGACCTGGTCCGGTCCGCCCAGGTCTCCTGCGTGCCGTCGCTGTACGAGGGGTTCTCGCTGCCCGCGGCCGAGGCGATGGCCACGGGGACGGCGCTCGTCGCGACGACGGGTGGCGCGATTCCGGAGGTCGCCGGGGCCGACGGGGAGACGTGCCTCGCGGTGCCGCCGGGGGATGCGGGGGCGTTGGCGGCGGCGCTCGGGCGGGTGCTGGGTGACTCTGCGCTTCGGGCGCGGCTGGGTGCGGCGGGGCGCGAGCGGGTGCTGTCCCGGTTCACGTGGGCGCGGGCGGCGCAGGGCACTGCGGACCTGTACCGCGAGGCGATCGCTCGCCAAGGCGCCGGGGCGCGCCGGTGACGCCTCGCTTTCGTTGCCGGGTGCGGCCCGGTGGGTGGGTTGTGCCCACCCTCCCCCGAGCTCTCGGCTTCGTTCGAGCAGGGGGGACCCCCGTCGCCCTGCGGAACGATTGCCCACAACCGGGCGGCGGCAGTGCCTGCCCTCCCTCATCCTTCCACCCCGAAAGCAGGACGACCCCGTGCTGACCGTCGACTTCACCCGCTTCCCGCTCGCCCCCGGCGACCGTGTGCTCGATCTGGGCTGTGGGGCGGGACGGCACGCCTTCGAGTGTTACCGGCGGGGCGCGCAGGTCGTGGCCCTCGACCAGAACGCCGAGGAGATCCGCGAGGTCGCGAAGTGGTTCGCGGCGATGAAGGAGGCCGGGGAGGCCCCGGCGGGCGCGACCGCCACCGCGATGGAGGGTGACGCGCTCAACCTGCCGTTCCCCGACGAGTCCTTCGACGTCGTCATCATCTCCGAGGTCATGGAGCACATCCCGGACGACAAGGGCGTGCTCGCCGAGATGGTCCGCGTCCTCAAGCCGGGCGGCCGCATCGCGATCACCGTGCCCCGCTACGGCCCCGAGAAGCTCTGCTGGACGCTCTCCGACGCGTACCACGAGGTCGAGGGCGGCCACATCCGCATCTACAAGGCCGACGAACTCCTCGCCAAGATCCGGCAGGCCGGCCTCAAGCCGTACGGCACCCACCACGCGCACGCGCTGCACTCGCCGTACTGGTGGCTGAAGTGCGCGTTCGGCGTGGACAACGACAAGGCGCTGCCGGTCCGCGCGTACCACAAGCTCCTGGTCTG
Source organism: Streptomyces sp. NPDC002773 (assembly GCF_040295605.1). Taxonomy (NCBI): domain Bacteria; kingdom Bacillati; phylum Actinomycetota; class Actinomycetes; order Kitasatosporales; family Streptomycetaceae; genus Streptomyces; species Streptomyces sp. NPDC002773. Next base: position 5,799 of record NZ_JBEOVO010000060.1, on the reverse strand, counting down.
GGACATCATGAAGAAGCCCGCCCTGACCCGGGTCGCCGAGCAGCTGCTCAACCCGGTCGTCGGCAAGAGCTTCGTGGCGTACGCGACCAAGCCCCACCTCCCGAAGGCCGACGCCCCCGAGGCCGACGCCCTCAAGGCCGACACCGTGGACGCCGCCAAGTGACCTCTCCCGAGCGGATCGCGGAGCACCTCCTCCTGCCCGGGGTCCTCACCGCCGAGCAGGCGGCCGAGACCGTCGCCGGGATACTCGCCGTGCAGCGCGAGGACGGCGCCATACCGTGGTTCCGGGGCCACCACCTCGACCCGTGGGACCACACCGAGGCCGCCATGGCCCTGGACGCGGCCGGCGAACACGCCGCCGCCGCCCGCGCCTACGAGTGGCTCGCCCGGCACCAGAACAGCGACGGCTCCTGGTACGCGGCCTACCACGACGGCGACCCGGCCGACGTCACCGACCGCGGCCGCGAGTCCAACTTCGTCGCGTACATCGCGGTCGGCGTCTGGCACCACCACCTGTCCACCGGCGACGACGCCTTCCTCGACCGGATGTGGCCCACCGTCTACGCGGCCGTCGAGTTCGTCCTCGCACTCCAGCAGCCGGGCGGCCAGATCGGCTGGAAGCGCGAGACCGACGGCACGCCCGTCAACGACGCGCTGCTCACCGGCAGTTCGTCGATCCATCAGGCGCTCCGCTGCGCCCTCGCCATCGCCGAGGCCCGTGAGGAGCCGCAGCCCGACTGGGAGCTGGCGGCCGGGGCCCTCGGCCACGCGATCCGCCGGCACCCCGACCGCTTCCTCGACAAGTCCCGCTACTCGATGGACTGGTACTACCCGGTCCTCGGCGGCGCGCTCACGGGCCCCGAGGCGCAGGCCCGTATCGACGCCGACTGGGACGCGTTCGTCGTCCCCGGGCTCGGGGTGCGCTGCGTCCTGCCCAACCCGTGGGTCACGGGCGGCGAGAGCTGCGAACTCGCCCTCGCCCTCTGGGTGATGGGCGAGTCCGACCGGGCCCTGGAGATCCTCCAGTCCATCCAGCACCTGCGCGCCGAGAACGGCATGTACTGGACGGGTTACGTCTTCGAGGGCGACCGTGCCGTGTGGCCCGAGGAGCTCACCGCCTGGACGGCCGGCTCGCTGCTCCTCGCCGTGGCGGCGCTGGGCGGCGACGAGGCGACCGGGGCGGTGTTCGGGGGCGAACGACTGCCCAGGGGCCTCGAACCGGACTGCTGCGGGTGAACCCGAGGGCCGTGGAGGCCCTCAGTGGCGGCGCAGCAGGCGCCCCGCCACCGTGTGCCCGATGACGAGGTACACGACGGCGGCGAGGCCGTAGCCCGCCACCACCCGCGCCCAGGCCTCGTCGAAGGTGAACAGGTCGTGCGACCAGCCCGCCAGCCAGCGGGCGGCGTCCTGCACGAACTCCACCAGGCCGTTGCCCCGGTTGGCGCCCAGTAGGTACATGAGGATCCAGAGGCCGATGATGGCGGCCATGACATCGGCGAGGACGCTGATCACCCTCGCCGCTTGCGTGGTGTTACTCCGTCCGGAAGTCATACCCCTCGCGTTACCGCGCGTCGCCCTTCGAAACCCGTACGGAGGCGCCCCGGTGGCGGTCGTGCGGGCCCGGGGTGAGGCTGGCGCCATCGTCCTCCAGGGAGGTCCTGCCGTGCCCGTCGTGTCCGCCGCACCCGTCGTGTCCAGAAGCGTTGCGCGTGGAGTCGTGGCGCTGCTGCTGTCCTGCGCCCTGCTCCTCACCACCGCCGCCTGCGGCGGCGACGACGGGCAGAGCGCGAGCGGGGCCGCGACCCCGTCGAGTACGGGCACCTTCGAGCAGCAGAGGCTCGCCAAGACGCGGTTCGTGGCCAACGCCGGGCTCGCCGCGGGAGCCACGTACCAGTGGATCGTGAAGCCGTACCGGGCGGGCAAGTTCAAGAAGGGCGCGGACGGGCGGACCTTCGCCCTGGTGAAGGCGGGCCTCGCGGGGGCGTTCACGTACAACAGGCTGAAGGCGGCGGTGAACAACGCCAAGGGCGATCCGCTGCTCTCGAAGGCGGTCGCGCCGCTCTCGGCGGGGATCGACTCGCTCAAGGACCTCGGCACGAAGCTGCGCAAGGGCGAGGCGGGCAGCGCGGACGTCGGCGCCTTCGAGAACATCATCAACAGCGTCAAGGACGCGGGGAAGAGCGCCGGCGCCGAGGTCGTCGACAAGGTGCCCAGTACGTCGCAACTCGGCGGGTAGTGCTAGGAGTTCAGCTCCGCGAGCAGACGGAGCGTGGCGGGGTCCGGTGAGGTGACCAGGAGGTCCGTCACCGGGCCCCGCCGCCATTTCTCCAGGCGTCCGGCGATCCGTTTCCGGGGGCCGGTGAGGGAGATCTCGTCCGCGAAGGCGTCCGGGACCGCGAGCACCGCCTCCTCCCGCCGCCCCGCCGCGAACAGCTCCTGGACGCGCCCGGCCTCCTTCCCGTACCCCATCCGCCCCATCAGGTCGGCGTGGAAGTTGCGGAACGCGTGCCCCATGCCGCCGATGTAGAAGCCCAGCATCGCCTTGACCGGCAGCAGTCCGGCCGCCACGTCCTCGCAGAGCTGCGCGCGGACCATGGGCGCGACCAGGAAGCCGGTCGGGAGGCGCTCCGGCAGGGCGTACACCTCGGCCCAGCGGTCAGGCGTCCAGTACAGCGGCAGCCAGCCGTCCGCGATGGCGAGGGTCTGCGCGATGTTCTTCGGTCCCTCGGCGCCGAGCAGCACGGGGACGTCGGGCCGGAGCGGATGGGTGATCGGCTTGAGCGCCTTGCCGAGGCCGGTGCCGTCCGCTCCGGTGTACGGGTGGGAGTGGTGGCGCCCGTCGAGCCGGACCGGGCCCTCGCGGCGCAGCACCTGCCGGACCACGTCCACGTACTCGCGGGTCGCGGTCAGCGGCGAGCGGGGGAAGGGGCGCCCGTACCAGCCCTCGACGACCTGCGGCCCCGACAGGCCGAGGCCGAGCATCACGCGCCCGCCGGAGAGGTGGTCGAGGGTGAGCGCGTGCATCGCGGTGGTGGTGGGCGCGCGGGCGGCCATCTGCGCGACGGCGGTGCCCAGCTTGATACGGGTCGTGTGGGCGGCGATCCAGGTCAGCGCGGTGAAGGCGTCGGAGCCCCAGGCCTCGGCCGTCCACACGGAGTCGTAGCCGAGCCGTTCGGCCTCGCGGGCGAGGTCGAGATGGGCGGGGGAGGGGCCGCGGCCCCAGTAGCCGAGGGCGAGTCCCAGTCGCATCGCGCGCATCCTTTCTGACGATACGTCAGGTCGTGCGTCGCGGGGGACTGTACGGCAACGGCCCCCCGCCCGGAAGGGATTCCGGACGAGGGGCCGTGTGTGTACGTACGGCGGGATCAGCCGCGCTGGATGCCCGTCGTGTCCTGGAGGACACCGCGGCGGCCGTCCTGCGTCTGCGCCACCAGGGCGGGACCGCGCTGCTCGACCGCCAGGTACCAGGTACCCGGGGCCAGCTCGGCGATCGGCGCCTGGGAGCCGTCCTCCGCGTACAGCTGGCGGGCGACCGGGACGGCGAACCAGAACGGCGCGAAGTCCGAGGCCGGCTGCGGCTGCGGGGCCTGCGCCTGGGCCTGCGGCTCCGGCTGGTGCGGGGCCTGCGGCTGCGGGGCGCCGGCCTGCGCGCCGAACGGCTGGCCCGCTCCCTGCGAGGGGTCCTGCGGCCCGCCGTACGACTGCTGCTGCGCGCCGGGGTAGCCGTAGCCGCCGGGGACGCCCTGCGGGCCGGGGTGGCCGGGCTGCATGCCGTACGGCTGCGGGGTCTGCGGCTTGGGCGCGCCGACGAGCGGGGCCTTGAGGGCGGGGACCAGCGGACCGGCCACGGCGGCACCGGCCGCGATCAGGGCGGCGATCAGGCCGAGGATCAGGCCCGCACCGGCGCTGGTCGCCTCGAAGATCCACATGAGCAGGGTCCAGGCGGACGCGATGGTGAACGCCGTACCGACCTGGCCCAGCTCGAGGCCGGCCACCTTGCGCTGCTGCGGCAGGCCGCGGGAGAGGACGACGAGCGCGACGCCGGCGATGCCGAGGAAGAAGGCGCCCCAGCCGAGGGGCGAGGCCTCCCACGCGTTCGGGAGGTCGACCTGCTCGCAGAGCGAGTCGGGGCCGTCGCAGCTGGCATAGGAGAGGAACGAGGCGATGAACAGCACCACCGCTGCACCGATCAGCACGCCATCGCCTCGGGTGAGGGAGCGGATATTCACGTAAGAAGTCCTTCGTCGGGTCGTCGGTCGTCGCGTCGGGGTGGCACTTCGGGGGGCCGGGCACGGGGGCGGCCCCATCGTACGGAGCGTACGGAGCGAATCTATCGCCCGCGGGTTCTACCCCTTGAGGTAGGTGGCGATGCCGTCCGCGATCCCCTGGGCCGCCTTCTGCCGCCACTGCGCGGACGAGAGCAGCTGTGCGTCCTTCGGATCACGCATATTGCCGCATTCGACGAAGACCTTGGGGACGGTTGAGAGATTGAGTCCGCCGAGATCGTCACGGACGTCCAACCCCGTACCGGAGCCCAGGTAGTTGGAGGCGGCCGTTCCGGTGGCGTGGGCGAACCGGTCCGCGATCCGCTCGCCCAGCTCGCGGGAGGGGCCGACGATCCCAGCCGTGTCGGCGGAGCCCTCGCGCACGCGTGCGGGCAGGATCACATGGAAACCGCGGTGCCCGGCGGCGGAGCCGTCCGCGTGGACGGAGACGACGGCGTCGGCGCGGGCCTCGTTGCCGATCCGGGCGCGCTCGTCGATGCACGGCCCGAAGGGGCGGTCGGCGTCATGGGTGAGCACCACGGTGGCACCGCGCGCGGCGAGGAGGTCCCGCAGCCGGTGGGAGACGTCGAGGGTGAAGGACGCCTCGGTGTATCCGGCGTTCGTGGAGGTGCCGGTGGTGTCGCACTCCTTGCGGTGCGTCCCGATGTCCACCTTCCGGTTGATCTCCGCGGAGTGACGGAAGTTACCGGGATTGTGGCCGGGGTCGATCACGACGGTCCGCCCGGCGAGCGAAGGGGCCGCGGGTGGCGGGGAGGGCGTCGCGCTGCTCTGCCGGGTCTCCGGGGACTGGGGGCTCGGCCCGGTCGGTTGCCCGGCCGGCTGGCTGGTCGGCTGCCCGGCGGGCTTCCCGGTGGGGGGCGAGGCCTGGGAGGCTCCGCAGCCGGCGAGCGCGGCACAGCAGCCCGTGGCGGCGAGGGCGAGGGCGAGGGTACGGCGGGCGGTGTTCCGGTGGTCGTACGGCACCCCGCGACTTTAGGCCCTGTCCGGGGCGAAATGCGGGAGGGGTACGTCGCAGGTTGGTCACCGGCCGACCGGAACGGTGGACGCGTGTGCGTGAACCGTGAAGGGTAGGGAGGAGAGGCGACGGTGGGGTGTCACCGCGCATGGACCCACGAGGGGGAACCGTGGTGGGGGAAGAACCGAACGACGCACGTCCCGAACCGAGAGACGCACGGCCGGAGTCGGGTGACGCGCGGCCGGATTTGAGCGGCGCGCGCGTGGAGCCGGGCGGTGCGCGGCCCGAGCCGAGTGATGCGCGGCCGGAGTCGGGCGGCGCGCGCGTGGAGCCCAGTGATGCGCGGCCCGAGCCGAGTGACGCGCGCCCGGAGCTGAACGACGCACGGCCCGAGCCCAACGACGCACGTCCCGAGCCGAGTGACAAGCCTGTGGGCGGGGCTTGGGGGGCCGCCGGCGGCGCCTCAACGGCCGCCGCGGCCTCCGAGGCGCCGTGGGCCGCTCCGGCGTCGGGGGGGGCCGCCCCCCCCCCCCGGGCGGCCCCCCCCCCCCCCCCCCC
>NZ_JBEOVO010000059.1:0-18372 GCF_040295605.1 Streptomyces sp. NPDC002773 | reverse complement strand
CGATGAAGATGGAACAGCCCCTCAACGCGCACCGCTCCGGCACCGTCAAGGGCCTGACCGCCGAGGTCGGCGCCTCCGTCACCTCCGGCGCAGCCCTCTGCGACATCAAGGACTGAATTCACGCGTCGACGTCGCCGCGCCCCGGAAATTCACCCGCCCCCGGAAATTCACCCACCCTTTCCCGAACTCTTCCGTATACCTTCCCCGCCACCCCCAGGCCTTCTTCCAGTACGTCCTTTCCCAGGACGGACTTCTTCCGGTGAGGAGAAACAACACATGCACAGCACTCTGATCGTGGCTCGTATGGAACCCGGATCGAGCACCGACGTAGCCAAACTGTTCGCCGAATTCGACGCCTCCGAGATGCCGCATCTCATGGGGACGCGCCGGCGTCAGCTGTTTTCCTACCGGGGCCTCTACTTCCACCTCCAGGACTTCGACACGGACAACGGCGGTGAGCTCATCGAGCAGGCCAAGACCGACCCCCGTTTCGTGGGGATCAGCGAGGACCTGAAGCCCTTCATCCAGGCCTACGACCCGGCCACCTGGCGCTCGCCCGCCGACGCCATGGCCACCCGCTTCTACACCTGGGAGGCGAACGCGTGAGCGCACGACGTGTCGTCATCACCGGCATCGAGGTCCTCGCCCCCGGTGGCACCGGCTCCAAGGAGTTCTGGGACCTGCTCAGCGAGGGCCGTACGGCGACCCGGGGCATCACGTTCTTCGACCCGACGCCGTTCCGCTCCCGCGTCGCCGCCGAGATCGACTTCGACCCGGAGGCCCACGGCCTGACCCCGCAGGAGGTCCGCCGCATGGACCGGGCCGCCCAGTTCGCGGTGGTCGCCGCGCGCGGCGCCGTCTCCGACAGCGGCATCGACCTCGCCGCCCACGACCCGCACCGCGTCGGTGTCACCGTCGGCAGCGCCGTCGGCGCCACCATGGGGCTCGACGAGGAGTACCGGACCGTCAGCGACGGCGGCCGGCTCGAACTCGTCGACCACGAGTACGCGGTGCCGCACCTCTACAACTACCTGGTGCCCAGCTCCTTCTCGGCCGAGGTCGCCTGGGCCGTCGGCGCCGAGGGCCCCAACACCGTGGTCTCCACCGGCTGCACCTCCGGCCTCGACTCCGTCGGCTACGCCGTGGAGCTGATCCGCGAGGGCTCCGCCGACGTCATGGTCGCCGGTTCCTCCGACGCCCCGATCTCCCCGATCACGATGGCCTGCTTCGACGCCATCAAGGCGACGACCAACCGGTACGACGACCCGGCGCACGCCTCCCGGCCCTTCGACGGCACCCGCAACGGCTTCGTGCTCGGCGAGGGCGCGGCCGTCTTCGTCCTGGAGGAGCTGGAGAGCGCCCGCAGGCGCGGCGCCCACATCTACGCGGAGATCGCCGGCTACGCCACCCGGAGCAACGCGTACCACATGACCGGTCTGCGGCCGGACGGCGCCGAGATGGCGGAGGCGATCCGGATCGCGCTCGACGAGGCGCGGATGAACCCCACCGAGATCGACTACATCAACGCGCACGGCTCGGGCACCAAGCAGAACGACCGCCACGAGACCGCCGCCTTCAAGAAGAGCCTCGGCGAGCACGCGTACCGGACCCCGGTCAGCTCGATCAAGTCGATGGTCGGCCACTCCCTCGGCGCCATCGGCTCCATCGAGATCGCCGCCTCGGCCCTCGCCATGGAACACAACGTGGTGCCGCCGACGGCGAACCTCCACACCCCGGACCCCGAGTGCGACCTGGACTACGTCCCGCTCGTCGCCCGCGAGCAGCTCACGGACACCGTCCTGACCGTCGGCAGCGGATTCGGCGGCTTCCAGAGCGCCATGGTGCTGGCCCGTCCCGAGAGGAAGACCGCATGAGCGCGTCCGTGGTGGTGACTGGACTGGGTGTCGCCGCGCCCAACGGCCTCGGCCGGGAGGACTTCTGGGCCTCGACCCTCGGCGGCAAGAGCGGCATCGGCCGGCTCACCCGCTTCGACCCCTCCGGATACCCGGCGCGCCTCGCCGGCGAGGTGCCCGGCTTCGCCGCCGAGGAGCACCTCCCGAGCCGGCTGCTGCCGCAGACCGACCGGGTGACCCGGATCGCGCTGGTCGCCGCCGACTGGGCGCTGGCCGACGCGGGCGTCAGACCGGACGAGCAGGGCGAGTTCGACATGGGCGTGGTGACGGCCAGCTCATCCGGCGGCTTCGAGTTCGGCCAGGGCGAGCTGCAGAAGCTGTGGAGCCAGGGCAGCCAGCACGTCAGCGCGTACCAGTCCTTCGCCTGGTTCTACGCGGTGAACAGCGGCCAGATATCGATCCGCAACGGCATGAAGGGCCCCAGCGGTGTCGTCGTCAGCGACCAGGCCGGCGGCCTCGACGCCGTCGCCCAGGCCCGCCGCCAGATCCGCAAGGGCACCCCCCTGATCGTCTCCGGCGGTGTCGACGCCTCCCTCTGCCCCTGGGGCTGGGTGGCGCAGCTCGCCTCCGACCGCCTCAGCACCAGCGAGGAGCCGACCCGGGCGTACGTGCCCTTCGACCGCGAGGCCCGCGGCCATGTGCCCGGCGAGGGCGGTGCGATCCTCGTCATGGAGGCCGCGGAGGCCGCCCGGGAGCGCGGCGCCCGGATCTACGGCGAGATCGCCGGATACGGCTCGACCTTCGACCCCCGCCCCGGCAGCGGACGCGAGCCCGGTCTGCGTAAGGCCATCGAACTCGCCCTCGCCGACGCTGAACTGACGCCCCGTGACGTCGACGTCGTCTTCGCGGACGCCGCCGCCGTCCCCGAGCTCGACCGCGTCGAGGCCGACGCCATCAACAGCGTCTTCGGCACCGGGGCCGTCCCCGTCACCGCGCCCAAGACGATGACCGGCCGGCTGTACTCCGGGGCCGCGCCGCTCGACCTTGCCGCCGCGTTCCTCGCCATGGACGAGGGCGTCATCCCGCCCACCGTGAACGTCGACCCGGCCGCCGAGTACGGCCTCGACCTGGTCGTCTCCCAGCCCCGTACCGCCGAGGTGAACACCGCCCTGGTGCTTGCCCGCGGCCACGGCGGCTTCAACTCCGCGATGGTCGTCCGCGCCGCGAACTGACTTTCCACCCCCCGTCCGTACCTCACCCACAGGAGAAGAACCATGAGCACCCAGCCCTTCACCCTCGACGACCTCAAGCGGATCCTGCGCGAGGGCGCCGGCGCCGCCGAGGGCGTCGACCTCGACGGCGACATCCTCGACAGCCACTTCGAGACGCTCGGTTACGAGTCGCTCGCCCTCCTGGAGACCGGCAGCCGCATCGAGCGCGAGTACGCCATCACCCTCGACGACGACGTGCTGTCCGACGCCGACACCCCGCGCGCCCTCATCGACGCGGTCAACGCCCACCTGTCGGCCGTCACCGCCGCCTGACCGACCGCCCCCCGGCACCCGCCGTCCGTACGCACCCCGGCAGAGAAGAGACAGCAAGCATGACCCAGCAGGAGAAGCAGGAGAAGAGGGTCGCCCTCGTCACCGGAGGCACCAGCGGCATCGGTCTCGCCGTCGCCCGGCTCCTCGCGTCCCAGGGCCACCGCGTGTTCCTCGGCGCCCGTAACGCGGAGAACGTCGCCGCCACCGTCAAGCAGCTCCAGGACGAGGGCCACGAGGTCGACGGCACCACGCTCGACGTGCGCTCCGGCGACGACGTCCAGGCCTTCGTCCGCGCCGCCGTCGACCGCTTCGGCACCGTCGACGTCCTCGTCAACAACGCCGGCCGCAGCGGCGGCGGCCCCACGGCCGACCTCACCGACGAGCTGTGGAACGACGTCATCGACACCAACCTCAACAGCGTCTTCCGGCTCACCCGCGAGGCCCTCACCACCGGCGGCATGCGGGAGAAGTCCCGCGGCCGCATCATCAACATCGCCTCGACCGCCGGAAAGCAGGGCGTCGTCCTCGGCGCCCCCTACTCGGCCTCCAAGCACGGCGTCGTCGGCTTCACCAAGGCCCTCGGCAACGAGCTCGCCCCCACCGGCATCACCGTCAACGCGGTCTGCCCCGGCTACGTCGAGACCCCGATGGCGCAGCGCGTCCGGCAGGGCTACGCCGCCGCGTACGACACCTCCGAGGACGCCATCCTCGAGAAGTTCCAGTCGAAGATCCCGCTCGGCCGCTACTCCACCCCCGAGGAGGTGGCCGGCCTCGTCGGGTACCTCGCGTCGGACACCGCCGCCTCCATCACCTCGCAGGCGCTCAACGTCTGCGGCGGCCTCGGCAACTTCTGATCCCCGGCGACCAACCCGCCCCATCCCGAGGAGAATTCACGATGACGACCCGTGAGATCGAGCACGAGATCACCGTCGCGGCCCCGGCCCGGGCCGTGTACCGGCTGATCGCCGAGGTGGAGCACTGGCCGCGGATCTTCCCGCCCACCCTCTACGTCGACCACGTGGAACGCGGTGAGCGGGAGGAGCGCATCCGGATCTGGGCGACCGCCAACGGCGCCCCCAAGAACTGGACGTCCAAGCGGACCCTGGACCCGGAGAACCTCCGGATCACCTTCCGCCAGGAGGTCTCCACCCCGCCCGTCGCCGCCATGGGCGGCGCCTGGATCATCGAGCCGGTCTCCGCGACCGAGTCCCGGATCCGGCTGCTGCACGACTACCGGGCCGTCGACGACGACCCGGAGGGCCTGAAGTGGATCGAGGAGGCCGTCGACCGCAACTCGCGCTCCGAGCTCGCCGCCCTCAAGACGAACGTCGAACTGGCCCACGCCTCCGAGGAGATCACCTTCTCCTTCGAGGACACCGTACGCGTCGAAGGCTCCGCCAAGGACGTGTACGACTTCGTCAACGAGGCGGACCTCTGGCCCGAGCGGCTGCCGCACGTCGCCACCGTGCGCTTCGAGGAGGAGACGCCCGGCCTGCAGAGCCTGGAGATGGACACCCGGGCCAAGGACGGCTCCACCCACACCACGAAGTCGTACCGGGTGACCTTCCCGCACCACCGGATCGCCTACAAGCAGATCACCCTGCCGGCGCTGATGAACCTGCACACCGGCTACTGGACGTTCACGGAGGACGAGGACGGCGTCAGCGCCTCCTCCCAGCACACCGTCGTCCTCAACACCGACAACATCGCGCGGATCCTCGGCGCCGACGCCACCGTCGCCGACGCCCGCGACTACGTGCGCACGGCGCTCAGCACCAACAGCCGGGCCACCCTCGGGTACGCCAAGGAGTACGCCGAAACCAAGGCCGGGACCGGGGGCACCGACCCCCGGACCGGGGACGCCGAGCCCCGTACCGAGGGCAAGGGCTGATCATGCCGACCCTGGAGACCGACGTCGTCGTCATCGGTGCCGGTCCCACCGGCCTGATGCTCGCCGGCGAACTGCGGCTCGGCGGCGCGGACGTGATCGTCCTGGAGGCCAGGGACACCCCCACCACCGAGTCCCGGGCCTCCACCCTCCACGCCCGCACGATGGAGCTGCTCGACGAGCGGGGCCTGCTGACCCCGCTCGGCACCCCGCCGTCGGAGCCCCGCGGGCACTTCGGCGGCATCCCGCTCGACCTGACGCTGCCCAGCCCCCACCCCGGGCAGTGGAAGGTCGAGCAGACCCGGACCGAGGCGCTGCTCCAGGAATGGGCCACCGGCCTGGGGGCCGACCTCCGGCGCGGCCACGCCTGCTTCTCCCTCACGGTGACGGAGGCGTACGTCGAGGCCGGAGCCACCGGCCCGGACGGCCGGGAGGTACGCGTCCGGGCGCGGTACCTCGTCGGCTGCGACGGGGAGCAGAGCACCGTACGGGCCCTGGCCGGGGCCGAGTTCCCCGGCCAGGAGGCCCGGCGCGAGCTGCTCCGCGCGGACGTGGCCGGGATCGACGTCCCGAACCGCCGCTTCCAGCGGCTGCCCGGCGGACTCGCCGTGGCGGCGCGGAGGGACGGCGTCACCCGGGTGATGGTGCACGAGTTCGGCAGGCCTGCGCTCCCCCGTACCGGAGAACCCGGATTCGACGAGGTCGTGGACGTGTGGAAGCGGGTCACGGGGGAGGACATCAGCGGCGGCACCCCGCTCTGGGTCAACTCCTTCCACGACGCCAACCGCCAGCTCACCCGCTACCGCGACGGACGCGTCCTGTGGGCGGGGGACGCCGCCCACCAGCAGATGCCCATCGGCGGCCAGGCCCTCAACCTGGGCCTCCAGGACGCCGTCAACCTCGGCTGGAAACTGGCCGCCACCGTGCGCGGCACCGCCCCCGCCGGGCTGCTCGACACGTACCACGACGAACGGCACGCCGTCGGCCGCCAGGTCCTCGGCAACATCAGGGCGCAGGCCCTGCTGCTCCTCGGCGGCCCCGAGGCGGAACCCGTCCGCGCCCTGCTCGGCCCGCTCATCGGCCTCGACGAGGTACGCGCGCACCTGGCCGGCAAGATCTCCGGCCTCGGCATCCGGTACGAGCCCGCAGGGGCCGGCTCCGGGTCAGCGGCCGTGCATCCGCTGACCGGCACCCGGCTGCCCCGGACCGCCCTCGCCGAAGGCCATGAGGCGGTGGACCGGCACCTGCGCGCCGGGCGCGGACTGTTCGTGGTCCTCACCGACGACGGCACAACCGACGACGGCACCACCGCCGGTGAGGCCGCCGCCCGGCCCGGGCGGGTCGGCGTCGCCGTCGCCCGGCCCGTGCCCGGCGGCGTCCTCGACGGCCTCGACGCCGTCCTCGTACGGCCCGACGGCTATCTGGCCTGGACCTCGGCGGACGGCGAAGGACCGGAAGCGGCCCTGCGCCGCTGGTTCGGCGCTCCCACCCATCCACTCCGCGGAAGGACCCCGGAACCATGCCCCAGTCCGCTCCCCACCCGAACACGCCCACCGACGCCGGCACCCGCGCCGGCGCCGATACCGACATCGACGTCATCGTCATCGGTGCCGGCCCCACCGGACTGATGCTCGCCGGCGAGCTGCGCCTCGGCGGCGCCCGGGTCCTCGTCGCGGAGCGCCTGGAGCGGCCCACCGGCCAGTCCCGCGGGCTCGGCTTCACCGCCCGCGCGATGGAGGTCTTCGACCAGCGCGGACTGCTGCCCCGCTTCGGCCAGGGCGAGACCCTGGAGACCAGCCCGCTGGGGCACTTCGGCGGCGTGCAGTTCGACTACACCGTCCTGGAGGGCGCCCACTTCGGCGCCCGCGGCATCCCGCAGTACACCACCGAGACGGTCCTGGAGGAGTGGGCGGCCGAACTCGGCGCGGACATCCGCCGCGGCTGGGAGTTCACCGGACTCACCCAGGACGAGGACGCCGTGGAGGTCACCGTCCGCACCCCGGAGGGGGAGCGGCGGCTCCGCGCGGCCTACGTGGTCGGCTGCGACGGCGGGCACAGCCCGGTCCGCAAGGCCGCGGGCTTCGACTTCCCCGGCACTCCCGCCACCCGCGAGATGTACCTCGCGGACGTCGTCGGCTGCGGCCTGAAGCCGCGGTTCCTCGGCGAACGGCTGCCGGAGGGCATGGTGATGGCCGCGCCGCTCGCCGAGGGCGTCGACCGGATCATCGTCTGCCCGCACGGCACCCCGCCCCGCGACCGCCGCGACGCCGAGGCCGTGAGCTTCGCCGAGGTGGCCGCCGCCTGGCAGCGCATCACCGGTGAGGACATCAGCGGCGGCTCGGCGGAATGGGTCAGCTCGTTCACCGACACCACCCGCCAGGCCACCGAGTACCGGCGCGGCCGCGTCCTGCTCGCGGGCGACGCCGCCCACATCCACCTGCCGGCCGGCGGCCAGGGCCTCAGCACCGGCGTCCAGGACGCCGCCAACCTGGGCTGGAAGCTCGCCGCCGCGGTACGCGGCACGGCGCCGGACGGGCTGCTCGACACGTACCACGGCGAACGCCACCCGGTGGGGCAGCGCCTCCTCATGAACACCCGGGCCCAGGGCACGGTCTTCCTCGGCGGTGAGGAGTCGGACCCGCTGCGCGAGCTGTTCACCGAACTCCTCGCGTACGACGACGTGAAGCGGCACCTGGCCGGTGTCGTCAGCGGCCTCGACATCCGGTACGGGGGGGAGGACGGCGAGCCGGACGGCACCCTCACCGGGGCGCGGCTCGCGCACCGGGCGCTCACCACCGCGGCGGGGGAGACCAGCACGACGCGGCTGCTCCACTCCGCGCAGGGCGTGCTGCTCGACCTCGCGGACGACCCGGGGGTACGGCAGACCGCGGCGGCCTGGAAGGACCGGGTGGTCACCGTGACCGGCGTACCGCACCCGGTCACCGGCACGGACGTGCTCGCGGGCACGGCCGCCGTCCTGGTCCGGCCGGACGGGCACATCGTGTGGACGACCTCGGAGGGGACGGACGGCGAGGGCCTGGAAGCGGCCCTGACGCGCTGGTTCGGCCCGCCCGTCCCGGGCTCGAGCCCGGCTGCCGACGGCGGCGTGTCCCGGTGACCACCACGACGAGCGCTCCGGCGACGCCCCTCACCGGGGGCGTACGCCGGATCGTCCTGGACGGCGCCGGGATCCCGATCTCCGCACTCCTCGCCGAACCGGGGCAGGAGTACGGCCACGGGCACGGGCGGGCTCCCGGGGAACGCGCGGCGCCGCGCGCGACCGTCGTCGCCCTGCACGGCGGCGGCATGAGCGCGGGCTACTTCCACGGCCAGGCCCAGCCCGGCCTGTCCCTGCTCACCCTGGGCGCGCGCCTCGGCTTCACCGTCCTCTCCCTGGACCGGCCCGGATACGGCGAGTCCACCGCCCGGCTGCCCCACGGCCAGACGCTGACCGAACAGTCGGACACCCTGCGCGCCGCCCTCGCGGACTTCGCCGGCCGCCACGCCACCGGCGCCGGACTCTTCCTGCTCGCCCACTCCTACGGAGGGAAGCTCGCGCTGACCGCCGCCGCGCACGACACCGGAACCGCCGGCGCCCCGCTCCTGGGGCTCGACGTCTCCGGCTGCGGCCAGGAGTACGCGGTGGGGCCCGACGACCTCCCCGGGAGCCGGGGCCACGGCCACTGGACCCGGAACTGGGGCGCCCTGCGCCTCTACCCGCCGGGCACCTTCACGGCCAGCGGCGCGCTCGTCGCCCCCATGCCGGAACGGGAACGGGCCGAGGCACTGCGCTGGCCCGGGATGTTCCCGGAGGTGGCCGCCCGGGTCCGCGTACCCGTACGGCTGACCTTCGCGGAGTACGAGTCGTGGTGGCGCCACGACGAAGCGGCCCTCGCCCGGCTCACCGGCCGCTTCACCGCCGCCCCCCGGCTCCTCGTCGAACGGCTGCCGGACGCCGGACACAACATCAGCCTGGGCCTGACGGCCCGTACGTACCATCTGCGGGCCCTCGCGTTCCTGGAGGAGTGCCTCGCGACCCTGCGACCCGAGGTGTGACCCCCGCTCATGGTGAAGGCCCGATCGAACACCTTCCGCTCCCTGTCCGTCCGCAACTTCCGGCTGTTCGCCGCCGGACAGGTGGTGTCGGTGGCCGGCACCTGGACGATGGTCGTCGCCCAGGACTGGCTGGTCCTCGGCATGACCGGCGACTCGGGTACGGCCCTCGGGGCCGTGACCGCCCTCCAGTTCACCCCGATGCTGCTCCTCACCCTCTACGGTGGCCGGCTCGCCGACCGCCACGACAAGCGGATGCTGCTGACCCTCGCCAACCTGGCGGCCGGGGCCCTCGCCCTGGTCCTCGCGGTGCTCGTCCTCACCGGCACCGTCCGCCTCTGGCACATCTGGCTGCTCGCGCTCGGCATCGGCATCGTCAACGCCGTCGAGGTCCCCACCCGCATGTCCTTCGTCGGTGAACTGGTCGGCAACGAACTCCTCCCCAACGCCTCCGCCCTGAGCGCCGCGTACTTCAGCGTCGCCCGGGTCGCGGGACCTGCCCTCGCCGGACTGCTCATCACCGGCTTCGGCACCGGCTGGGCCATCGCCCTCAACGCGGTCAGCTACCTCGCCACCGTGACGGGGCTGCGCATGATGCGGCCGGAGGAGAACCGCGGGGCCACCGCCGGGGGTCGGGGCGGACGCCGGGACGCGCGGGTCATCGACGGCCTGCGCTACACGGCCTCCCGCGCCGATCTCACCCTCCCCATGGCGCTGGTCGCGGTGATCGGCCTCTTCGGCATGAACTTCCAGCTCACCCTGCCGCTGCTCGCCAAGACCGTCTTCGACGCCGACGCCGCCTCCTTCGGGCTGCTCACCACCGCCTTCGCCGCGGGCTCCCTGCTCGGTGCCATCGCCGGCACCCGGCGCAGCGGCCGCCCCGCCGCCCGTACCGTCATCGGCTCCGCCCTCGCCTTCGGGGTCCTGGAGACGGCGGCCGGCTGGGCGCCCGGCTTCCTCGCGGCGGTCGGCCTGCTCACGCTCACCGGCTTCGCGTCGATCTACTTCGCCCAGGCGGCGAACCACCGGATCCAGCTCGGCAGCGACCCCCGCTACCGGGGGCGGATCCTCGCCCTGTACACCCTGATCCTTCAGGGCTCCACCCCGCTGGGAGCCCTGCTCGTCGGTCTGCTCACCGAACGGTTCGGCGGCCGCGCGGGGCTCTGGCTCGGCGGCCTGGTGTCCCTGGCGGCCGCGCTCGCCGCCCTCGCCTTCGAGTACCGGAGGACACGGGTCCGCCCCCGCGGAGGCGGCACCGGCGCCGCGCCCCCCGAGCCCGGCCCCGACTCCGACCTCGACGCCCGACCCGGCCCCGATGCCGACTCCCACGAAAGGCTGGTCCGCGATGCCGCTCCTGAGGGTCGCGGACGATGACCTCCACCTCTGGACCCTGCGCCCGCCCCCGGTGGACTCCGCCGCCGCCCGCGCCCTCGCGACCGGGGAGCTCGACCGTGCGGAACGGCACCGGGCGGACGCCTACGTACGACCCGGCGACCGGGTCCAGTACCTGGCGGCGCACCTCGCGCTGCGCCGGGTCCTCGCCCCGTACACCGGCGTCCCCGCGCGGCGGCTGCGCTTCGGCAGGGAGGCGGCGGGGCGGCCCGTGCTGCTCGGCGTACCCCGCGCGCCCTCCTTCTCGCTCTCGCACAGCCACGGCCTGGTGCTGCTCGGGGTGGCACGGCGGCCGGTGGGGGTCGACGTGCAGCGCGTCCCGCCGTACGCGACCGCCGAGCTGTGCCGCGGCGCGCTCCACCCGGCCGAGCAGGAGGAACTCGCGGCCCTGCCCGAACCCCGGCTCGCCGAGGCCTTCGCCCGGCTGTGGACCCGTAAGGAGGCCTACCTGAAAGGCCTCGGCACCGGACTCGCCCGGGGCCTCTCCGCCGACTACCTGGGGGAGTCCGGGCGGGACGGCGCCCGGCGCCCCGCCGGCTGGGTCGTCCTCGACCTGGCGGGCGGGCCGGACCACGCGGCGGCCGCCGCACTCCGTACCGACAGCACACCTCGGGTCACGACGAGGGAAGTGCGGCCCGAGGACCTGACCAGCACGACGCACGACACGCACACCGAAAGGGGAGTGGGAAGCGCATGACCACGACGTCCACGGCCGCGGGAGCCCTCGCGGACCGACTCACCGAACTCGGCCGCCTCCGGGAGCTGGCCCAGGAGGGCCCCGATCCGGGCGCCACCGAACGCCAGCACGCCAAGGGCAAACTGACGGCCCGTGAGCGGATCGGGCTGCTCCTCGACAAGGGGAGCTTCACGGAGATCGAGCAGCTGCGCCGGCACCGCGCGACGGGTTTCGGCCTCGAGGCGAAGAAGCCGTACACCGACGGTGTGATCACCGGCTGGGGCACGGTCGAGGGCCGGACGGTCTTCGTGTACGCCCACGACTTCCGGATCTTCGGCGGCGCGCTCGGTGAGGCGCACGCGACGAAGATCCACAAGATCATGGACATGGCCATCGCGGCCGGTGCTCCGCTGGTCTCCCTCAACGACGGCGCGGGTGCCCGTATCCAGGAGGGTGTCTCGGCGCTCGCCGGATACGGCGGCATCTTCCAGCGCAACACCCGGGCGAGCGGGGTGATCCCGCAGATCTCGGTGATGCTCGGCCCGTGCGCCGGCGGCGCCGCCTACAGCCCCGCCCTCACCGACTTCGTGTTCATGGTCCGCGAGACCTCGCAGATGTTCATCACCGGACCGGACGTCGTCAAGGCGGTCACCGGCGAGGAGATCACCCAGAACGGCCTCGGCGGCGCCGACGTCCACGCGGGCGTCTCCGGCGTCTCCCACTTCGTCTACGACGACGAGGAGACCTGCCTGGCCGAGGTCCGCTACCTCCTGTCGATGCTCCCGCAGAACAACCGCGACCTGCCGCCTCTCGCACCCAGCTCGGACCCGGTGGACCGGCCGGGCGACCGTCTCCTCGACCTCGTCCCCGCCGACGGCAACCGTTCGTACGACGTCCGCGGCGTCATCGAGGAACTCGTCGACGACGGCGAGTACATGGAGGTGCACGGCGCCTGGGCGCTCAACCTGGTGTGCGCCTTCGCCCGGCTCGACGGGCACGTCGTCGGGATCGTGGCGAACCAGCCGGCCGCCATGGCGGGCGTCCTCGACATCAAGGCCTCCGAGAAGGGGGCGCGCTTCGTGCAGTTCTGCGACGCCTTCAACATCCCGCTCGTCACCCTCGTCGACGTCCCCGGCTTCCTGCCCGGCGTCGACCAGGAGCACGACGGCATCATCCGGCGCGGCGCCAAGCTGCTCTACGCGTACTGCAACGCGACCGTGCCCCGGATCTCCGTCGTCCTGCGCAAGGCCTACGGCGGCGCGTACATCGTCATGGACTCGCGTTCGATCGGCGCCGACATCTCCCTCGCCTGGCCCACCAACGAGATCGCCGTCATGGGCGCGGAGGGCGCCGCCAACGTGGTCTTCCGGCGCGAGATCGCCGCCGCCGACGACCCCGAGGCCATGCGCCGCCAGAAGATCGAGGAGTACCGCGAGGAACTCGTGCACCCCTACTACGCGGCCGAACGCGGACTCGTCGACGACGTCGTCGACCCGCGCGACACCCGCCGGGTGCTGTGCCGGTCCGTCGCCATGCTCGCCGCCAAACACGCCGACCTGCCGCGCCGCAAGCACGGCAACCCGCCCCAGTAGGAGGCCCGATGACCGCCCCGGCCCACTCCGCCCACCCCGCCCCCTCCTCCGACCCCGCCCACCTCGTGCGTGTCATGCGCGTCGAGAAGGGCGCGCCCAGCCCCGAGGAACTCGCCGCCGTCACCGCCGTCCTGCTCGCCCGTACGCAGGCGCCCGCGACCGCCGCCCCCGTCTCCCGGCCCGTCGCCGGCTGGCGCCGCCTTGAGCGGGTCGGCGGCTTCCAGGGGCCCCGCACCTGGCAGTCCACGGGCCCGAACCGCCACTGACCTCCCGAGCCACTGACCCCTGCCCCGGACCCCCCTGACCCACGACCGACAGAGGCCGACACCATGACATCCACCGCAACCGCCTCCTCACTCGACGAACTGCGCTCCGCCGTCAGGACGTTGACCGACCGCGCCGATATAGCCGAGGTCTGCGACCGGTACGCCGCGCACCTCGACAGGAACCGGGGCAGCGACCACTGGTTCGACTCGGTCTTCACCGACGACGTCCACCTCGTCTTCCCCATGGGCGAGTACAAGGGCTTCGAAGGCCTCGCCCGTTTCCAGCAGATGGCCCGTACGACCTTCGCCCGCACCCACCACATCAGCGGCGCGTACGCGATCGAGCTGAGCGGCGACGAGGCCGAGGTGCGCGCGCACCTCACCGCCTTCCACGTCCGCGACGCCGCCGTGCCCTCGGCGCACTTCGCCATCGGCGGCCACTACGACGCCCGGGTCGTCCGCACCCCGGCGGGCTGGCGCATCCGCTCCTTCACCTTCGACCTGGTCTGGAACGCCGGCGAGGCCCCCGGAGCGAAGGGACACTCCTGATGACCACGACCACGACGGCCGCCTCCCTCACCCCGCGCGCACCCGAAGGGCTCGCCGAGCGGATCGCCCTCTCCGCCGCCACCACCCGGGGCGCCCACCTGTCGACCGAGGACTTCCACGCCTGGCTCGACGGACGCCGCCGCGCCCACACCTTCCGCGTCGACCGGGTCCCCTTCGACGCGCTCGACGGCTGGTTCTTCGAGGAGGACGGCGGCAACCTGGTCCACCGCAGCGGCCGGTTCTTCAGCGTCGAGGGCCTCCATGTCGTCGAGGAGGGCGGCCCGTACGGCGACGGCCCGTACCGCTCCTGGCACCAGCCCGTCATCAAACAGCCCGAGGTCGGCATCCTCGGCATCCTCGCCAGGGAGTTCGACGGCGTCCTGCACTTCCTCATGCAGGCCAAGATGGAACCGGGCAACCGCAATCTGCTCCAGCTGTCGCCGACCGTCCAGGCCACCCGCAGCAACTACACCAAGGCGCACCGCGGCGGCGACGTGAAGTACATCGAGTACTTCACCAGCTCCGAGCACGGCACCGTCGTCGCGGACTCCCTCCAGTCGGAGCACGGCGCCTGGTTCTTCCGGAAGTCCAACCGCAACATGATCGTCGAGGCCACCGGCGAGGTCCCGCTCCTGGACGACTTCTGCTGGCTCACCCTCGGGCAGATCGGTGAACTCCTGCACCGGGACAACGTGATCAACATGGACGCGCGGACCGTGCTGTCCTGCGTGCCGTACGAGGACACCGCGGCGAGCGCGCTGCTCTCCGACGTCCGCCTCCTCTCCTGGTTCACCGGCGAACGCTCCCGCCACGACGTACGCGCGCGGCGCGTCCCGCTGCGGGACCTGCCCGGCTGGAAGCGCGGCGCGGAGACCATCGAGCACGAGGAAGGCCGCCACTTCAAGGTCGTCGCCGCGTCCGTGCAGGCCGGGAACCGCGAAGTCACCAGCTGGACACAGCCGTTGATCGAACCGATCGGTCTTGGCGTCGCCGCCTTCCTGACCCGTGACTTCGACGGCGTCCCGCACTACCTGGTGCACGCCCGGGTCGAGGGCGGCTTCCTCGACACCGTCGAACTCGCCCCCACCGTCCAGTACACCCCCGGGAACTACGCCCACCTGCCGGCCGACGAGCGTCCCCTCTTCCTCGACCACGTCCTCGGCGCCGACCCCGCCCGCATCCGCTACGAGGCCGTGCACTCCGAGGAGGGCGGCCGGTTCCTCAACGCCGAGAGCCGCTACCTCCTGGTGGACGCCGACGAGGAGCAGGCCCCCGCCGACCCGCCGCCCGGCTACGCCTGGGCGACCGCCGCCCAGCTCACCTCACTCACCCGGCACGGCCACTACCTCAACGTCCAGGCCCGTACCCTGCTCGCCTGCGTCCACGCCCGGGCGGTGCGGGCCCGGTGAGCACCCCCGTACGGCCGGGGAGCACCCCCGTACCCCTGCGCATCGGCGTCCTGGGCTGCGCCGACATCGCCGTCCGGCGCATGATGCCCGCCATGGCCGCGCTCCCGGAGACCGAGGTCACCGCGGTCGCCAGCCGGGACCCGGCGAAGGCCGCCGCCGCGGCCGCCCCCTACGGCGCGGCGGCGGTCCCGGGCTACGAGGCCCTGCTGCGGCGGGACGACGTCGACGCGGTGTACGTACCGCTGCCGGCCGCCCTGCACGCCGAGTGGACCGAGGCCGCCCTGCGCGCGGGCAAGCACGTCCTGGCGGAGAAGCCGCTCACCACCGACCCGGAGAGCACCGCCGCCCTGCTCGACCTGGCCGCCGCGTCGGGGCTCGCGCTGATGGAGAACGTGATGTTCGTGCATCACCGGCTCCACACGGACGTCCGCAAGCTCGTCGCGGACGGGGCCATCGGTGAACTCCGCGCGATGCACGCCTCGTTCGGCATCCCGCGACTGCCCGACACCGACATCCGGCACGATCCGGCCCTCGGCGGCGGCGCCCTCGGCGACGTCGGCGTCTACCCGCTGCGGGCCGCCCAGCACCTGCTCGGCGACGACCTCGACGTCCTCGGCGCGCACCTCGTCCGGGGCGCCGGCAGCCGGGTCGAGACCGCCGGCGGGGCGCTGCTCGCCACCCCGGCCGGGGTGACCGCGCACATCGCCTTCGGCATGGACCACGGCTACCGGTCGGCGTACGAGCTGTGGGGCAGCGAGGGCCGTCTCACCGTCGAGCGGGCCTACACCCCGCCGGCCGACCACCGCCCGGTCGTGCGCCTCGAAACCCGTACCGGAGTCGAGGAGCACGTCCTGGACGCCGACGACCAGGTCCGCAACACGGTCGCCGCCTTCGCCGCCCTCACCGCGGCCGTACGCGCCGGGGGCCCCGTCGCCCAGGACCGGAAGGCGCCGCTGCGCCAGGCCCGGCTGCTCGACGCCGTACGCCGCCGCGCCGCCCCGACGCCGCACCTTGAACGCCGCCCCGCCCCCCACGAGGCTGGGAACCCCACGAGGAGAGAACTGTGAAAGGCATCATCCTGGCCGGAGGCCACGGCACCCGGCTGCACCCGATCACCCTCGGCACGTCCAAGCAGATGCTGCCGGTCTACGACAAGCCGATGATCTACTACCCGCTCTCGGTGCTCATGCTCGCCGGGATCCGGGACATCCAGATCATCTCGTCGCCCGACGACATCGACAACTTCCGCCGCCTGCTCGGGGACGGCTCGCCGCTGGGCATCTCGCTCAGCTACGCCGTCCAGAACGAGCCGCGCGGCCTCGCCGAGGCGTTCGTCATCTCCGCCGACCACATCGGCGACGACTCCGTCGCCCTCGTCCTCGGCGACAACATCTTCCACGGCCCCGGCTTCTCCGCGATCCTCCAGGAGAAGGCCCGGAACGTCGACGGCTGCGTGCTCTTCGGCTACCCGGTCCGCGACCCCGAGCGGTACGGCGTCGGCGAGGTCGACGCGGCCGGACGGCTCGTGTCCCTGGAGGAGAAGCCGGCGCACCCCCGCTCCGACCTCGCCATCACCGGGCTCTACTTCTACGACAACGGCGTCGTCGACATCGCCAAGAACCTCACGCCCTCCGCGCGCGGCGAACTGGAGATCACCGACGTCAACCGCGTCTACCTGGAGCGGGGTCAGGCCGAACTGGTGTCCCTCGGGCGCGGGTTCGTCTGGCTCGACGCCGGAACCCACGACGCGCTCACCGAGGCCGGCCAGTACGTGCAGATCCTGGAGCACCGCCAGGGCGTCCGGCTCGCCTGCCTGGAGGAGGTCGCCTGGCGCATGGGCTTCATCGACCGCGAGGCCTGCCTGCGGCTCGGCGAACAGCTCGCGAAGTCCCCGTACGGCCAGTACGTGATGGAGATAGCGCGCGCCGGCTGACCCGCTCCCGGGCAGCATCCGTTCCCGGGCAGCATCCGTTCCCGGGCAGCACCTGTTCCCGGGAGGCGCCCGCTTCCCCGAGAAGCCCGCTCCCGTCACCACCCTCGTCCACTCGACACGCTCCTCGGAGGAACGCCATGAGGACCCTCGTCACCGGCGGCGCCGGATTCATCGGCTCCCACTACGTCCGCTCCCTGCTCGCGGGGGAGTACGGCGGCGACGGCACGGACACCGTCACCGTCCTCGACAAGCTGACCTACGCGGGGAACCGGGCCAACCTGCCCGCCTCCCACGACCGGCTCACGTTCGTCCGCGGCGACATCTGCGACCTGCCGCTCCTGCTCGACCTGCTCCCCGGGCACGACGCGGTCGTCCACTTCGCCGCCGAGTCCCACGTCGACCGCTCCCTCGACTCGGCCGCCGAATTCGTCCGCACCAACGTCCTCGGCACCCAGACGGTCCTGGAGGCCGCGCTGCGCACCGGCGTCGAGCGGCTCGTGCACGTCTCCACCGACGAGGTGTACGGCACGATCGACGAGGGCTCGTGGACCGAGGACTTCCCGCTGCTCCCGAACTCCCCGTACGCCGCCTCCAAGGCGAGCTCCGACCTGGTGGCCCGCTCCTACTGGCGCACCCACGGGCTCGACCTGTCGATCACCCGCTGCTCCAACAACTACGGCCCGTACCAGCACCCCGAGAAGCTCATCCCCCGGTTCGTGACGAACCTCCTGGAGGGCCTCCCGGTGCCGGTCTACGGCGACGGGCGCAACGTCCGTGAGTGGCTGCACGTCGACGACCACTGCCGGGCCCTGAACCTCGTCCTCAACCGGGGCCGGGCGGGTGAGACGTACAACATCGGCAGCGGGAACGAGCTCGACAACCTCTCCCTGACCGAACGCGTCCTCGACCTCTGCGGCGCGGACCGCTCGATGATCCGGTACGTCGAGGACCGCAAGGGCCACGACCTGCGGTACTCGCTCTCCGACGCCAAGATCCGCGAGGAGCTCGGCTACACGCCCCTGACGTCCTTCGAGGACGGCCTGCGCCGGACCGTGGAGTGGTACCGCGACCACCCCGACTGGTGGAAGCCTTCCAAGGAGAGCTGACGCGGGCGCCCGCCACGTGGGTCACGCGGAGGCGGCCGGCGAACCGGATGACCCGGCCCCCGAGCCACCGCCCGACCCCGGTCACGGCCTCCCCGGCCGCCTCCCCCTCGA
>NZ_JBEOVO010000058.1:0-18649 GCF_040295605.1 Streptomyces sp. NPDC002773 | reverse complement strand
CGCGTCGGCCGGGCGGCGCCCCGGGGCCGGCCGGCCCCCCCCCCCCCCCCCGGCCCCCCCCCCCCCCCCCCCCCCCCCCCCCCCCCCGTCTCGCAGGCCTCGGTGGCGGTGAGCAGAGCGAGGCGAGGCTCATCGGAGTAGGTGCCTGTCACAGGCTCGGTGTCATGGTCCACGCCGTCTTCAACGGCACCCGCCCAGGCCAGGGCACGGGACGGGCGATTCGGGCCGTCCCCGTACGCGGGTCAGGCCGCTCAGGCCACCTGCAGACCGTCCTTGTGGGTCCAGCTCTTCACCAGGCACGTATCGCCGCCGATGACGGCGGCAGGGTGATGAGGGAAGCGAATCTTGGTCCTGTGCTGCAAGCTCACCGAGCCAGCGGGTCGCGCGGATGAGAAAGACCTGTTCAGAGGTTTGCCGGACGGGAAGAACCAAGCGGCAGGGGGCGGGCCAGTGCGGTTCGGTGCCAGCCAGGGGGCAATCTGAGCCTAGTACATGCGTAACTTATTTGATACGCTCTTTGGAGACCGGTTAGAGAAAGCGGGAGGCAGTGATGGCTACGGAGCACGGCGCCTTCTGGGATGACCTTGCCGAGGACTTGCAGGACCCTGAGTTTCTCCGCCACTACGTGGTCGAGTCGATGCGTATCGCCACAATCGACAGGATCGTGAACGAGCTGGACGAGGCACGTGACGCGGCCGACCTGTCCAAGGCTGCGCTGGCTCGAGCGATCAGCGCGGAGCCTGCTGTTGTGCGACGGCTGTTCTCAGCGGGGCACGTCAATCCGACGCTGGGCACTTTGGCTGAAGTGGCAGCGGCACTGGGGATGCGAATCACTCTTGAACCGCTGCCAGCGGCTGAGCGGAAGTCGGTCACCGACCCGCTCCTGGAAGGCCGGGCGGCGGATCCGCGTGCACTCGCAAAGCACCTCAACGAGATGCGACGCCCCAAGTCCCGCTCGAAGGCCGCAGCCTAACCAGGTATCCAGTCACTGCGTCGAGCGGGGATTGCGCTCGCGGTACTCCTCGCCCAGCTTCCGCACTGACCGGTAGTCATTGTCCGACAGGACAGTACGGAAGGGCTTGTCCAGCCCGGTGATAACGACCAGCAGAGGTTTCTCGCGTCCTTCTGCCTCGTAGTCGAGCAAGCAGAACAAGCGATAGTGATGGCGTCCGGGGCCGTTCACACGGACCTCGTACCAACCGCCCATGTCTCCCTTCATGGCTTCCCAGTACCCACCGCCGGCGAAGCGCTTCGGCGGGGCAGCGGCCACCTCGGCGAGCACCGCACGCATGGTCGCCCGCACCTTCGCCGGGCAGACGTCGCGCATGAACACACGCCCTGGGGCTGTCTGCAGGGCGTCGTCGTCGAGGTGGCGCTGAAAGTAGACAATCTCGTGCGCATCGTCGCTTGAAGGACACGTCCGCACCTGCGGTTTGGCCGGGGCCCGTGGCGAGGATCGACGACGGTCACGTGGATCTGGAGTCACAGTCCGATCATTTCGCAGACATAGGTGCCATGGGTGCGTATTGCTTGCTTTCGGTCAGCAGTACCTATGGCAGGGCATCGGCTCTGGCCTCACCAAGGGCAGCGAGGGCCGGGACGCCATTCACCACTCATGCACGGCCCTGGTTCCTCGGGCACCCGTCGCTGCCTGGCCTCGACCGAGCACCAGGCAGTGCTCGGCCCGGTCAACACCCGGGAGGACGGTTCACCAAGACGATTCTCAGTGGTCAGGGCCGTGGCCATGACGTTGACTACCTCGCGGTGTACGTCCTCAAGTACCTCGGAAAGGGCAACATTCACATCTCCGAGGAGTTGATCACCAAGTCGCTGCGTGGGGTGGGCGGCTTGCCTGCCGCAGGACACGCATGGGTGGAAGATGCCACCCGGACCGCATGGACCCTGGCCACCCGCTACAGCCTGCCGAAATGGCGTGGCTACGAGGCACCCCTGGACAGAGCTGGCTCCCAGCCCCGTAGCGAACACCGTACGGGCGGGCTCCGAGCCACAACCAGGTGTTCCTGCCGGGCCTGGACCAGGCCGTGCCATGCGGAGCGGACCTCGTCTTCGCTCCTGGTCCAGCGGATGGTCGAGCGTTCCGGGAGGGGAAGGCCGGCCATGAAGTGGGCGGCGTCGGTGAAGTAGACGAAGTCGCCGGTGGCGGTGAGCACGCGCAGCCGGCCGATGGCGACGGCCAGGTCCTGGTCCTCGCCGCGGGAGGTGTACCGGGAGGCTAAGCGGCGCCGGGAGGACGTGCCGGTACGCACAGTCCGTCCGGGCCGCCCAGGAGCGGGCCTTGCGGGCGCTGCCTCCGCGCCCCCACGGTCCCGGGTGCCGGCGGGCCCCCTGGTGGGCGAGGCCTGCCGCCGTCCCCTCAACTCCCTCCTCGCCAAGGCCAAGGCCAAGCACCTCGGCGAAACCGCTCCTCCGAGGGACGAGGCAGCGGCGGCGCCCCGCCAGGCCGCTACGGTGAGCCGTGGGAGGTCGCGCCGACTGGTCGTTGGTACGCCTCCCACGTGCCGCCCGTATCCGGTGACCCTGGTTACGGGCGGCACGATGCGTTCCTGGAGTCCTATGGCGCCGGGGTGTAGTGGACGACGGTGGCCCCGCACGGGCCTTCGCCATACACCCTCAGCACGCTTGCTTCGCCCTGGTCGGCCGCCAGGCCCAGCGGAGCTTGGTGGCGACCCATTCTGAGATGTACCGGCAGTGGGCGTCGGGGAGCGGCGGGCTTCCACTCCCTCCCCCTCCCAGAGCATGCTGGGCAAGCCTTTCACCCGCTGTTGGAGTTCTCTTGTTCCCAGGCCTGGATGATCTCGATAGGGATGCGTCCGCGTTCAGGCAGGTCGTATCCGTTGGCATTGGCCCAGTCGCGGATGGCGCGTGTGCTGACGGATGTCCGGGGGGCGGTGGTCGGTGTGTTGCTGCGGAGAGTCGCAGGGGCGAAGGTGGCTCCGTGGCCGAGGAGGTCCTTGGGGAACATGGGGATTTGTGTTGTTCCGCTGAGAGTGGCGACGAGGAATTCGGCCAAGGACCCGTTGTAGGTGAACCAGGGGGCGCGCAAAGCCTCGTTGACGGCGACGATCCACTCGTCCGGGGAGTCGGCGGGCTGGGTGACCCAGAAGAGGTAGTCCCCGTTGCCCGTGACTCCCATGGCGAAGAGGTCCTCGGGGGAGTGCGGCAATGCCCAGGGGTGTCGGGCAGTTTGCCGGACCTCTTCGATCTGCGTACGTAGACGCGCTGGCATGGGCCCGGTCAGATCGGCCCACTCGCTGGGGGCATCAGGCTGATACAGGGTGATGAAGTCGCAGAACTGGCCCGGGCCGTAGGTGGCGACGAGTTGCTTGTAGTCCTGGGGCAGGTTCATGCCCAGTGTGTCTTCGATCCGGGACCAGTCGGGGGCCGGCGGGACAGTCGGGGGAGGCGGGCACAGTGCCGTCAGTGCTGTGAGGGCAGTCATGGGATTCCTTGGAGGCTAGGGACGGGTACGGGGACGGGGACGGGGCTCGTCGTGAGCAGGGTTTTCGAGAATGGTGCCCTCATCAAACAGAAGCTTGCCGTCCCGGTCCTTTTTGGTTCCGAACGCCTCGAGCTGGATGGACTTGGGGGGCGAGTCGGGATCATCGTTCACGTACTCCAAATACACGCTGTACTGGACGACATCGTGGCCGTCGACAGCGTTATACACGCGCTGCTCGAACATGCTCATTTTCGGCGTGTTCGTCGGGTTCTGGGAAACCGTGAACAGGTTGTCATCGTGATCGCCGGATCCACCGAGCTGCCGCGCCAACATGTGCCCGCGGGCCTGTCCCTTGCCCGACTGGTATCCAGGAGGGATGATCGAGTTCCGGGCGTGTGTGCCTTCGTCGAGCATGTTGCGGGTGATGACCGCGTGCATCTCGTAGGGACGTCCGTGTGCGTCGCGTTCCCACCTGACTTGCCCGCCCCATGTGGGATCCGGCTCGCAGGCTGCCAGGCCCAGAGGGTCCGCCAAAACGAACGGGTTCGCAACATAGGCGTAGTGGTTGATCGAGGGAGCGATGCCCAGTGGGTCGGGCGAGAGGTACCTGCCCACTTCGGGATCGTAGTAGCGGTTGAAGTTGTAATGCAGGCCTGTCTCGGGATCGAAGTACTGGCCTGGATACCGCAGCGGGGTGTAGGCGGTGCTGTTCTTGTTCCACTGGGTGGACCCCCAAGCGGTGCTGCGGGCACGCCAGGCCAGGGACCCGTCGGCCGAGACCAGCTCCGTGGGACTGCCCACGAGGTCGGTGACGATCGCGAAGAACCGGCGATTGATCTCCTGCTGTGTGCTGCCGGCCTTCATCTCACGCTGGCTCAGGGGCCGCGGCCCGGCGTAGTCCCACACCAGGGTCGCGTCATCGCCCTGCTGCTCGGCCAGCTGCGCGCCATCCCAGCGGAATGTCGTGGTCTGTTTGACCTGCTCGGCGTCCTGGTCTAGGCGCTGCTTGGCCAGACGGCGCCCGAGAGCGTCGTAGAGGTAGCGCCAGCGATCCCCTTCAGGTGTCTGGACCTGGGTGAGTCGATCTTCTGCGTCCCACTGGAAGTGCCAGGTCAGAGTCGTGCCGCTGAGTGTCTTCGTCCGGCGGAGTGTGAGGCGGCCCTGCTCGTCATAGCTGTAGCGCGTGCGTCCTGCCCGGATCAGGCGCGTGCCCTCGTATTGCCGGTCTCCGGCGGCTGATTGGCCCGGTGCCTGGGACGGAAGGGCTGTGCGGCTCTGGTCACCGGCAGCGTTGTAGGCGTACCGCTCCGTCCAGCCAAGAGCCTGGACCTCTCGCACGCGGCTGGCGGCGTCCAGCAAGAATGTGCGGCGTCCTGCCAGGCTGTCCTCGATACTCGTAGGCATGCCGTCGGCCTGGTACGTGAAACTCCTGCGCAGCAGGGACGTCTGATTGATGTCACCCAGCGTCATGTGGGTGAGACGGCCGACCGGGTCCCAGTCCTGCCGCATCTCCAGGGCATCATCGACGAACCGTGCGGTCTCGCGGCCGAGCGCGTCGCGCTCGAACCGGAAAACGTGCTCTCCAACTGTGTAAGACGTTAGGCCGCCTGCCGTGTACTCCAGGTGGCTTTCGGCGCCGGAGGGCGTGCGCCTGCCGACACGGCGCCCGAGGGCATCGTAGGTGAAGGACATGGTGGCGCCGTTGATGGTCTCGGCGACGATGCGGCCTGAGAGATCTCTCTCCAGCTGGATGCGGGAATGTGCGTTCGTGATCTGTGCGACGTACCCGCTCTCGTTGTGAGCGAAGTGCGAGGCCGAACCGTCGTCGTGTGTGATGTGGGTGACGCGTCCGAGGACGTCCCGGTCGAAACTGAGGCTCTGGCCGGCAGCGTTCGTCCGCCGGACGATGAATCCGAGGGGATCGCGCTCGTACGTCAGTGTGCGGCCGTCGAAATCTTCCTCCGCGACAAGTCTGCCTGCGGCGTCGTAGGTGTACTTCCACACCAGGCCGTCGGCGTTGGTGACCGCTGTCAGCCGCAGCTCCGTGTCATGGGTGAAGCGATAGCCGCTGTCCTCACCCGTCTGGGTGCTCAGCAGCAGGTCGAAGTGGCCGGAGGAGTGGGTGGTGGTGCGGCCCATCCGGTCGGTGTGTGACACGAGGTTGCCCTCGCCGTCCCATGCCCATTCCTCACGGCTACTGTCCGGCAGTTCGCGCCAGATGAGCTTGCCCTCCACGCTCCAGCCCTGCCGCACGACGCCACCCAGAGCGTCCACGACCTTGGTGACACGCCCGAAAGCGTCACGTGTGCATGAGGCGGTCGTCCCGTCGGGCCGCGTGACCTGTACCTGGAGACCGGCGGCATTGGTCGTAAAGCGGGTGGAAGACCCCAACGCATCCTGAACGAGACACAGATGCCCGCGGGGATTGAACACGTACTCCGTGCGGGCACCGGCCAGGTCCACGGACGCGGTGAGGTTGCCGCGTTCGTCATAGTCGTAGCGGCGAGAATTTCCGCCACGTTCGGTGATCACCTCAGGCAGATGCAGCTTGCTGTAGGTGGCGGTGGTCCGCACGCCGTCCGGCGCGACAAGTCCGGTGAGGTTGCCGTGCTCATCCCGCTCAAAGCGGGTGGAACGCTCCAGTGCGTCTGTCTGGACGAGCAGCCGGTCGTGGGCGTCGAACTCGAAACGCGTGGCGTGACCCAGGGGGTCGATCTGGGCAGTGACCTGGAGACGGCTGTTGAGGACGTACGTGGTCGTCGAACCCTGCGAGTTTGTGTACTGGGTGATCCGGTCACCGGATTCCGGGTGGATGCTGTACGAGAACGTTGACGACAGGTAGCCGTCGGGGCCGATAGTGCGGACCACTCGCCCCTCGGCGTCGTAGACGTACCGGAACGTCGAGTCGTTGCGGTCGGTCCAGGAGGTGATCCGGCCTTCCGGGCTGTAGGTAAAGCGCAGCGGCAGGCCCGAGGAGTTGGTGACCTCGGTGAGATTGCCCAGGCCGTCGTACCCGTACCGCATGACGGTGATAGGACCCTCGTCGGTGCGCAGGGAAAGTTGACGGATGCGGGCGTCTTCGGCCGTGAGCTGGACGGTGTAGCCGCCGTTGTGAGTGACCGCGGTGGGGGTTCCGTCCAGGCGCCGGGAGAAGGTGATCCGATTGTGGTTTCTATCGGTCAACTTGGTCAGCCAGTAAGCGGGAGAGGCACGGTAAGGGCTACCAGTGAAGGAGCGGGTCAACCCGGTGTGAAGGTCGGTTGCCGTGTAGGTGGTCTCGTCTTCGTTCTGACCGCCATAGACCAGGGCAATCCGAGGGCCTTCCACGGGCAGGACCGGGGTGCCGTCCGGGAGAGGGAGACTGGGATAGACCAGGGTGGAACCATCCTCGCGTGCCCAGATTGCCCCGGCACCGGGCACATCGATTTCGAGGCGTTCGTCGAAGGTGGAGGCCCAACTGCGGCCGAAGAAGTGGCCAAAGCGGTACTCGGAGAGATGGGTGCGGCGAAGAACGAGGGGAAGGACTCCCAGAAGGGACAGGTCGGTCTGGGGGAGGGTCATCTCACCCGTCGCCACATCGACCGGGTCGTTCGCGCACTTCTTCTTCTTCAGCTCGATCCCGTGCCGGCGCGGGTCGGTCTTCACATCACGTAGCGAATCAGGCTTCAGATAGGCGTCTCCGCCCCTGCCCCCACGATCGTTAGGGTTCCTGCCCCCCGTCCGCTCGTCGTCTCCGCTCTTGCGTTGCCGCGCGATACGGGCAGCGGTGTCATCGTCGTTGTTCTTGTGGTCGACGGAGATCTGCTTCACGACCCTCGGCAACGTCTTGCCGACATGGTCGCCCATCGTGCTGGCCGACTTCACCAAGGCTCCCATGGCCTTGTCGATGACCGGGTCCAGGGCATCGGCGATGCTGTCCCGACCCTTGTTGCGCCCCTGCGCCGTCCTCGCCTTCGCCAGCTTCCCGGCGGTCTTGCCGTGGATCCCGGCGCTCACACCGTTCAGCTTCGTACCGGCGTTATCGTGCTCGTCGTGCTCGATGTGGAAGCCGCCCCCGGGGCGACCACCACCGCCGCCGGCCGAGGCAAGGTTCAGGCCCTCCTTCGCACCCTGCACACCCTGGTCGAAGCCGTCCTTGCCGGCCTCCCGCGTCTGACCGAGGTCCACCCCGTTTTGGACACCCAGGGCGTCCATGCCGATCTGGACCACCAGGTCCGCGGCCATGTTCTCCAGCGCCGCCACGGCCGGTTCGGTCATCACCCCGACGATGTGACCGACCGCCTCCTCCATCGCGCCCGTGATGAACTTCAGCAGCTGCTTCTTCGTGTAGGCGATCGCACCGGCGCCGAGCAATGCCGACAGGCCACCGGTCACCGGGATCAGCGCCATGGCCAGACCCGTCTGGCCGGCCAGGATCCCGAGCTCCGCGACCGCCTTCCACTTCATGGTCTCGATCGCGCCCGCCGCCATGTCCAGCGCGCCCGCGATCGTCCGGGCCCCGGACATGATGTCCTTCAGGTGCTTGCCCTTGACCTTGCCCCAGTGCACGTTCAGCGCGTCCATCGCCTCGCCATGGCCCGACGACAGCAGACGCTCCATATGGTTGTTGGCGAGCTGGCCGTCGTCGGCGAGGTCGTCCGCGAACTCCCGCAGCGCGTCCGCCATCTCCCGGTAGGCGTCCTCGTCGACGTTGGGCCAGTTCACCCCCACCAGGTCAAGGAGTGTGTCCGCCCAGTCCGGCACCGTGACAGCCATGGTTGAGAATCCCCCGTCGAATGATGATCAGTCAGCCGAACAGTCCTACCACGCTGTCTGAACAAGGTGTAATCCGCTACAGCAACCTGTCACAGGAGCAGGTAGAGGTGTCACCCCGCCTTCTCTCCGGTGGGCGGCTGCGGCCTGGACGCCAGCCTGCTTACCAACGCCTTTCGGGCGTTGTTCCTGAGATTGGCGGAGGGCAGAGCTCCTCCGTGGAGTTCTTTGAACTCGTCGATCGGGTCCTGCTCGGCCTCACCGGCGTCGTCCTCGGTCATCGGCCGCCAGGCGACGAGCAGCCGAGTCGACCAGCTGCCAGATGGAGCGACCGCCCCCATGGCCGGCCGGCAGACGGGTGCCGTGGCGGCGGTGGTCGCCGAGCCGCCGATTCAGCCCGCTCCGCCCCGCGGCCTAAGGGCTGTCCCGTAAATGATCTTCGGATCGCCTCGGGCACGCATTGCCGCCGTACGGCCTGCTGATCTAGCCGGCGAGGGCGAGGTTGTGCATCCGGGCGATGCCGAGCATGGCGTGATGGACGCCGTCTCCTTTGAGGCGGCAGTCGCGGAGGATCTTCCAGGTCTTCATGCGGGCGAAGACGTGCTCGACGCGGGCACGGACCTGCTTGTGGGACTTGTTGTGTTCTTCTTTCCAGTCCGGGAGTTCGGCCTGGCCGTGCTGCCGGCGGTGAGGGATGACGAGTCCGGTGCCCGGGTAGCCGCCGTCGGCGATCGTGAGGGTCTTGCCGACCGCGGCCTTGGCTCCGGACTCCTCCCATGCCTTGCAGTCATTGCGGTTCCCTGCGAGCGGGCGGCCGACCACGACGACCAGGCGGGTGTCGGCGTCGATGACGACCTGATGGTTGGTGGAGTACCGATAGTTCTTCGACCGCTCGGCGATCTTGTGGTCGCGGGTGGGCACGAGGGTGCCGTCGACGATGAGCACGGTGTCCTTGGCGAACCGCTTGCGGGGCTGGAACGCGAGCATCGGAGCGAGGTGGCCGATGATCCGGTCCGCAGCCGACTTCGACACCCCGAACAGCGGGGCGAGCTGCCGCATGGTGAGGTTCGTGCGCCAGTAGGTCGCGACCAGCAGTGCCCGGTCCTCCAGCGGCAGGCTCCACGGCCGGCCCTTGCGGACCTCGTCCGCACCCTGGCGCCGCGGAGCCGTCACCAACTTCCCGAAGGCGCGAGGGCTCAGCCCGGAGAACGGGGTTATCCAGGAAGATTCCGACGCCGTGATCACACCAGCCATATCAAGATCGTTTCATGGGTGATCGGCGGCTCGGCCCGCCTCTCAGCTGCCGCTCAGCGGAGACGTCCACGTGGGGTCGTGGCGGGATCTCCTTGTGAGGTGGGCCAGAAGGTGTTCCGTTGCGATGGAGGCGGTGTCTTGCGGCGTGCCAGTTGCGGTCAGGGCGGCGATCAGCCTTGCTGATGCCGTTTCCTGCACGTCCGGGTCGCTAAGAAGGGGCAGCAGTAGCAGGAGGCGGGTGGCTGTGTCCTGGATGCCTTCATCCGCAAGCGACGGATTGTCAGCGATCTGGGTCAGTTCGGACCAAGTCAGCCCAGCGCCCGAGAAGTCTCCGTCCCAGCTGGCGATCTGCTCGGCGTAGCTTTTTCCTGGATGGGTGATGAGGTAGTCGGTGCCGTAGTCGCCATCCAGATTGCGGTAGATCACCACCACCCCGGGGCCGTTTTCTGCCGGCACCCTGAACACCGGCCAGCGATCAGGATCGAAGAGGACCTCGGACAGGGCATCGACATCGGCGCCGTCCTCACCGAACCACTCCGGAACCGGGCGCTCGACGCACCCCCCGTCGCTGCACATCGCCAGGAGGTAGTTCGACCAGAAGCCCGGGTGGACCAGCAGCGACTCGCCCGGCACCAACGGGCCAGCATCGTATCCCTTGATCAGCACCCCTCGATCCTGTCACCAGCCACTGACACGATCCGATCCGGGACCGGCAACGGGGCGCCGTCCAGTTACGGGACAGCTCTTAGCCGATGTACACAACCGTCGCCCCGTCCACCCAGGCATCGGCGAGCTTGTCGGTGGACACGGACGGATCGCGGCCCTTGAGGTGTCCGGCAGGGCTGGCGGGGAGGAACGACGGGGGCGAGGTGTCCGCGCGGATCCCCCCGTAGATCCCGTGCCCGGTGGGGACGTCGCTGTCGGGCAGCTCACGGAACGGCACGAAGCCGCGGAAGCCGCGTTCAGCGAGGGTCGTCTGCGTCGACTCCGGTGCCTGGGTCGTGCCGGGCATCGTGCCAGGCGCGTCCGACAGTCCCCGGCCGGAGAGCGCGGGGGCGATAGCCCTCTGCGGCGGCACCTGTTCATGAACGATCAGCTCTGAACGCCGTTGTGGATAGTTCCTGAAATCTCCGGTCCCGGCAGGAGAAGGCGGGAGGCTGGACCGTCTAGGGGTCGAAGGCGCATTTCACGCGCCTCTGAACCTCAGATGGAGAGCGACTCACATGATGTCGTCCTTGGACTGGGCCGGGCTCGCCCCGGCCATCGCGGCCGCCGTGCAGACGGCGGCCGTCGTGGTGCAGGTGTACTGGGACCGGCGGCAGCGCGGTGCCTTGATGACGCAGCACCCTGTCTTCGGCGAACCCGTGCCCGCGCGTGCCCCGCGCCCGGCGCCCGGCTCCCTTTCCGTCCACGTCCAGCTCGGCGGCGTGCTCCAGACCTCCGGCACCCCGGTGTCGGTGATCGTGCGGGTGAGCGGCACGGGCGGGCAGGCGCTGCCGTCGGCGAAGGAGCACGGCCCGTGGTAGCGGATGACGAGGCTCCGGCAGAGTCGGCCGTCGAGGCGGACCTGCTCCAGCGGCTGCGGGACTGCTACGAGACGTTCATGGAGGCGGAACCGCGGATCCTGCGCAGGAAGACCAACCGCCGGCTCTCCTACCAGGCGTGCCAGGACGTCGCCCACGAGGCGTACCTGAAGGTGGCGACGAAGGTCATGAACGGCCAGCTGGGTCCCGAGGTACAGCTCGCCGGCTACCTGCGCAGGGCTTCGAGAAACCTGGCGATCGACACGCTGCGGTCGCAGTCGCGTCTCGACCCGCTGGACGAGGTCGGACTGGTCGTGGCGGTCCCCGGCCAGCGGCGGCCCGCCGACGACTTCGATCCGCTGGAGGAGCTGGTCGTGCCCACGATCGACGCCATGCCGCTGAGCCGGCCCCGCAAGGTGGTGCAGCTGCAGAGCCAGGGCCTGAACGACACGCAGATCTCCAAGGTCCTGGGCATAGGCGCGGACCGTGTGCACCGGGACCGGTACATGGCCGTGGTCGAGCTGCGCGGACGGCTCGGCGGATACATCCGGGACGGACACCGGAAGAAGAAGACACGACGCGTGGAGAAGGAAGGGTGAGGGCCGTGAGCCGCTTCAACCAGGACAGCGGCGGCCGTCCGGCGCCGGAGGCCGGGGCTGAACTCCTGACGCTCATGAACCAGCTCACCGGGCCACCGGACTTCTGGGACCGCCCGGACGGCGACTTCGGCCCCTTGACCCATCTGTACGAGCTGGACGCGGAGGATCGGGGGCGGGCGAACTCGCACTACCGGCTCGGATCGAAGGCGCTGCGCCGCGGTGAGCTGGCCGCCGCGGCCGACTGGCTGGGTGCAGCGGCCTCGGCCGGTCACCCCGGAGCACTGTTCCGTCTTGCCCTGGTCGTGCTGCGGGTCAATGCCGGCTGGGCGGACGACGCGCGGTTCCTCATCGAGGAGGCCGCCCGGCACGGACACGGCGATGCCGAACGTCTGCTTGCCGCGGCCGCCGGCCGCCTGCCCGCCTCCGGCGCCCCGCCGCGGACCGAAGACCCCTCCTTCCTCGAGGAACTGCGCCGTCTCCTCGACCTCCCCCTTCACCGCCTTGAGCCAGACCCTCACCCCGCTCTGCCCGATCCCAGCCAGCGGCCTGGCCCCGTGTTGCAGGCCTCCCCGGCCACCGGGCCAGAAGAGGAGGAAGGAGCACCGGGACGGGCCGGGCTCGTCCTTGTCCCCGCCCCCGTGCTGCCCATGCAGTACGGGCCCGCCCCGCGCCCCCGCACCGCGCCCGAGGTGGAACGGCGCCGGCTGACCGCACTGAGCGGTGGACTGGCCCTGCCCGTACCCGACCCGTACCCGACAGTTCCTGTGCGCCCCTTCACCGTCCACGCTTTCGTCGACCTCCGGGGAGAGCCGTGGTGGTCGGCCAGCGCCCTGCGCCCGGCCATCCTCACCGACATGGCACGCCACAGCACCACCCCCGCCGTGGTCCCGGCACGGTGGCAGACCACGCAACGGGCCCGCGACCTGCTCCTGCTCATCCACGACACCGACGGCATCGACACCCGCACGCTCGCCCGGCGGACCCGGATGCCGATCAACTTTGTCGTCCGGCTCCTGGACTGGCTGCGCGACGAACGGTTCGTCGGCACCGTCGCAGGCGTCCACTTCCCCGGCCCGCTGATGGCCCTGGCCACACAGACCGACCCCGATCGGACGCTCCTCAAGGACACGCTCGCCGCCCTGCGCGACGAGCTCGGCGCGGCGGTCTACCTCAGCACCTACACCGACGGCGAGATCACCGTCCAGGAATCCGCGTCCAGCCAGACCGCGCCCCCCGTCGAAGAGGTCGCCCCGTTCAGCGACACCGGGCACGCGAGCGCCAACGGCAAAAGCCTCCTGGCCCAGCTCGACTTCGCCTCCCGTATGGACCATCTCACCCGCTACCCCTCGGTCCAGCTCACCGGCCGCACCATCACCAGCCAGCGCGCGCTCATCGACGAACTCGACGGACCCGGCCCCCACTCAGCCCAGTTCGACCTCCTCGAATACTCCGACACCGCGCTCTGCGTCGCCTTCTCCCTCGGCCTGCCCGGCCGGGCATCCAGCGTCGCCCTCTCCCTCCCCGCCGCCCAGCACCTACGCCTCATCGACACCGCCACCACCCTCAGCCGCCGCGCCACCGGGCTCCTCCTCGCACACCTGCTCACCGACGACACGCAGCAACACGAGAGGAGCACGTGGCCGCAGACAACTCCCGCACCCCGCCGCGCACTGCCGTAGAGGCTGGCACGCACGCCAGGGTCGGGTGACGCTCGCCGGTCCCTGGCCGCGATCTTTGAAACTCGGGCCGGTCTTCGCCCGCGCTCGCCAGAGATGAACATGACCGTGCCTCCCGCACAGGGGTGGGCGGGAGGCACGGGCGGGGCGGGTGGAGCAGGCCTGACCAGTCGGCTCACCCGAACTAACGCACCGCCGTCACCCGCGTCACGGCAGGGTCACTCGTCCGCGTGGCGGAACCGCTCCTCCGAGGGACGAGCAGCGGCGGTGGTCCGCCTGGCCGCTACGGTGTGTTGTGGGAGGTCGGGCCGACTGGTCGTTGATCCGCCTCCCACGTGCCGCCCGTACCCGGTGATCCCGGTCGCGGGCGGCACGATGCGTTCCCGGCGTTCTACGGGGCCGGGGTGTAGTGGACGACGGTGGTCTCGCAGGGGCCGCCGGCGTAGACGTTGATGGCGTCGATCTCGCTTGCCTCCGGCACCGGCTTCTCCAGTACCGAGGAACGATGGGCTCGGCCCGCCAGGCGTTCCAGGACGAGCCGGACGTCGAGGTGCTCCTCGACCGCCTCTCCGATGCCTGGGCCTGGCTGGAGGCACACGCGCTGCTGTCCCAGGTGCCCAGCCAGTCGGAAGCTTTCCGCCAGCTCTCCCGTGACGGCCGAGACCTGGCGAGGGATCCCGAGGGCATCACGCGGTTCGAAGCCCGCCAACGCCTGTCCGGCCCGCTCCAGCCGGCCCTCGAAGACACCGTGCGCACCAACTTCGACCTGGGCGACTATGAGACCGCGTGCTTCGCCGCGATGAAGGCGGTCGAAGTCGCCGTCCGGGACGCCTCCGGGCTCGACAACTCGTTGGTCGGCGTGAAGCTCATGCGCGCAGCGTTCCAGCCGCACCAGAACGGCAAGGCTGGCGGCCCGCTCGCCGACGCCGGAGCTGAAGGCGGTGAGCAGGAAGCCGCCTCCACGTTGTTCGCCGGCGCCATGGGCGCGTACAAGAACCCCGCCAGCCACCGCACCGTCGACTTCGACGACCCGATCGAGGCAGCCGAGATCATCCAGTTCGCCGACCTGCTGCTTCGGCAGGTCGAACGCGCCAAGCGCCGCCAGGCGGGCACGACGACGTAGAACTGCGGGCCTTCGGCTATCTGGTGTGCCTCGGCGGCGCACCGGGAGCCGGCGGCCGGGAGCAAGGGCTGAGGGGGCGGCCCCGATGCGGGACCGCCCCCTCAGCCGTGTGCAGAGCGATGAGGTCAGCGTCGCTTGCCGAGTCCGGGCAATCCGCCGGGCACCGTGCGAACGCTGCTTCCCGATCTGTTGGCAACATGCCTGGGGGAGGCGGGAGCTGAGGGCGTCTCCGAAGTCCTCAGCGGTGGCAGCACAAGTGGTTCATCACCCTGGGGACATGCCACGACATCCCCTGATGCTGAGCAGGCAGCAAGCTCGTCTGGCACCTGGTGAGAGTAGAGGCGGCCCGTTCGGATGTTGACCTTTGTCCTTGCGCCGCAGTCGTCGCATTCGTGTCGGACAGCGTCCGGATTTCGCACACTTCCCCCTCCGAGCGGTCCTGGTCCGGCTGGCTCTCACCGTGGCCCCGAGCGGCACCTGCGGTAGGGCGCCGCACACTTCGGCTGCTCAGGCTTCGCCGGACGTCAGCGTGAAGTGTCGCTTCACTCGACAGAGCGCATGTACGCGATATGTACGCCGATCGTACGCGTATTGTACGCTCCAGGGGGTAGAGTGTTGATCAGGAGGTGTCCCATGTCCGAGTTGTTCGACGCGGTCGACGCACTGCTCGCGTCCCGCGCCACGCTGCCGCCACCGGCGGAGCGCAAGCGGCTCCGCACCGCGCACGGCCTGACGATCGACGAAGTGGCCACCGCACTACAGGTGCGCCGAGCCACGGTGTCCGGCTGGGAGTCCGGCAAGACCGAGCCCCGCCCGCCCGAGCGCGACGCCTACGCCCGACTGCTGGACAAACTCGCAGAGCTCTACCCCGCCGCCCCGGCGGACACGGCCACGCCCGTCCCTACCCCTGACGCTGAGGTGCCGGCCACGTTCACCGCAGCGCCCACCCCGGCGGAAGCGCAGACTCTGTCCACGGGTCCGGCGTCCGGGGCTGCGGTCGTGACTGCGACCGAGAACGCCCAGACCCCCGCCCCGGCCCCCGTTGCCGCTGCTCCGGCCGCCGCGTTCCGCCCGGCGCGCACCACCAGGACGTCGTCGACGTCGCGCCGTCCGGGTGCGAAGAAGGCGGCCCCGGCCGGTACCCCGGCGGGCTCGACCGATCCGCGGTTCGAGAACGGGCCGCTGGCGGTCGTCGATGTCGAGGACGGGCAGGTGCTGGCGTACTGCACCGGCGGCCTGGTCCTGGACGTGCCCGCCAAGTCCCTGCCGTCCCTGGTGGACTGGACGCTCAAGGAGGCGAAGCTCGGGGCCCCGAAGCTCGCCGGTCCGGGCAAGGACGCCGACCCGCTGATCGTGCTCACCGAGGCCGCCCTGGAGCGCTACGGCCTGCCCGTCACGCTCACGGAGGAGGAGAAGCACGCCGGGCGGATCCCGGAGGGCCACAAGGTCATCAAGCAGCTGACCCGCGCGGAGTGGAAGCTGACGAAGAGAGGCTTCGGACCGTGGGCGCGGATCTACCGGCCCGCCACCGGTTCGGAGCGGGCCTGCGTCCAGCTGTGCATCCCCTCCTGGAACGCGCTCGACACGCGGCACTGGGGCGAGGCCGGGCAGCTCCCGCCGGCGGAGCTCGCCCGCGTCCTGGGCGTGTACGCCTCCCGGGTGATGACGCCTCGCGGATCGACCGCCGTGACCGGCCTGGAGCTGATGACCGCGCTGCACCCGCCGACCCGGGCCTCCGAGCCGGACGCCGACGGCAAGCGGCACTCCGAGCACAACCCCGGCTCGCTGGGCAAGGACGCCATCGACCCGATGAACTGGCCGCCGTGCGAGGTCCCCGACGGCCACCCGGTTCTCAAGGACCTGCCCCGCTTCCACGTGCGCGGCCCGGCGGAGAAGCTGTTCGAGGAGGCGTACGACTGGGCACGGCCGATGACCGATGCCGAGTGCACCCTGCGCCACTTGGTCGGCATCGACGTCAACATGGCCTTCGCCGCTGGCGCGAACGGTCTGAACGTCGGCCTCGGTGAGGCGACGCACGTCACGAACCCCGTCTTCGACCCGAAGCTGCCCGGCTCGTGGCTGGTCGACCTGTCCCACGTCGACCTGTCCCGCGTGAAGGTCGGCAAGGAGTGGGTGGAACTGGACGGCAGCCTGCTGCCCTCCCCGTTCACGCCGAAGGGCGAGCGCCCGGAAGGGCCAGCCTGGTACACGACGCCCACCGTCGCCTACGCACAGGAGCTCGGCTACGAGGTGCGCCCGGTGGAGGCGTGGGTGCGGCGGGAGAACGGCCGCTACCTGGACGGCTGGTACAACCGGCTCCGCGACGCCTACCTCGCCACGATGGCCGACCTCGGCGTCGACGCCGACCTGTCGCCGGCCGACTTCCTCACGGCGATGGACGGCTACAAGGCCCGTGACCCGGAGCTGTCGATCGTCGTCTCGGCGGTCAAGGCGACGGTGAAGGGCGGCCTGGGCAAGCTGCGCGAACGGCCCCGCGGGGAGGGCTGGCGGCCGGGCGAGCCGTGGCGCGCCCTGTCCCGCCCGACGTGGCGGCCGGACATCCGCGCGGCGGTCATCGCCCGCACCCGGATCAACCTGCACCGGAAGATCGTCAAGCACGCGTCGTTCACCGGGCAGTACCCGATCGCGATCCTGTCCGACTGCGTCGTCTACGCCGCCGCCGGGCCCTCGCCGCTGGACTTCCTGCCCTACCGGGAGGGCAAGCCGCTGCCCGGCGGGTTCAAGCTCGGCATCAACCCCGGCCTGGTCAAGCACGAGGGCACCCAGTCCGTCCTGTGGGGCGAGGAGGTCCGCGAGAAGTTCAACGCGCCGGAGCTCAACCTCGCCCGGTACATCAAGGACGGCACCGTCACCGACGTCGACAACGGAGAGTAGGAGAGGGCCACGATGAGCCTGTTCGGGGACGGTCTGGAAGCCGCGGTGCAGAAGGCGTTCACGCGCCCGGCGCCCAAGAGCGCGGGCACGCAGATGCGCTACCTGGTCAAGCAGATGAAGGGCAGCACCAAGGCGGTGGCTCAGATGCTGCGGGTCTCCCAGCGCACCGTGGAACGGTACGTGAAGGACCAGATCAAGAAGCCCCGCCCGGACCTTGCCGCGCGTATGGAGCGCGAGGTGAAGAAGAGGTGGCAGCCGCAGATCCGGGCGAAGGCCAAGGCAAAGGCAGCGAGCACGGGCGGCATCGTCATCGACACCCGCGCCCGCATGGGCTACACCGCGCCGATCGGGTCGACGGACCAGGACCGCATCCGGCACCTGACCGTCGCCCTGCCCCCCGTCTACGCGGCCCGCCTCTTCGACGCCCAGGACGCCGGTGCCAGCGACGATGAGCTCCAGGAGATCGCCGCCGAAGCGCTCAAGGACGTGTACTTCCAGGACGGCGGCCGCCGCGCCGGGTCCCTGGAGGAGGTGCGCTTCACCGACGTGGAGCACCTGGAGTTCGATCTGTAGCCCGGCTCCTCGTACCAAGCATCTGGCCCCCGGCATTGGAGCTGCCGGGGGCCAGGCGTTTCGCATCCTACGGTCAGCCGGCCCGCCGGGCGCGGCGTCGTTCCCGCCAGGTCGCCGGAGGCGCGGTGGCTGCCTGGGCGGCCCGGCCGAACGCCGCGAGCTTCTCGTCCAGGCGCGCGGTGTCCTCGAGGTTTCCGACGGCGTTCATCAGCTCCTCGGTGGTGGTGACGACGGCCGGGTCGGGGCAGCGCAGCAGCGGGGCGGCCGCGGTGGCGATCCGGGTGAAGGGCTCGCGCAGCGCGGCGGCGGCCTGCTTGCTCACGATCCTTTCCTGTGCCAGCAGTTCCGCCCCGCGCCCGAGACCCGCCAGGCCGCTCTGCACGTCGGTGCCGCCGGCGATCCGGGCCCGGGCCGCGCCGCCCACGCA
The DNA here is from genome assembly GCF_040295605.1 of Streptomyces sp. NPDC002773. Taxonomy (NCBI): domain Bacteria; kingdom Bacillati; phylum Actinomycetota; class Actinomycetes; order Kitasatosporales; family Streptomycetaceae; genus Streptomyces; species Streptomyces sp. NPDC002773. Next base: position 367 of record NZ_JBEOVO010000058.1, on the reverse strand, counting down.
GGCGAGCCCCGCCAGCAGAACCGTCCTGCCCCGCTCGGCCAGCGTCTCCCACAGCATCTGGTTGGCGGTGCCCGCCGCCCGCAGCTCCGCCACCGCCACTATCAGCGCGTCGGCGTGCCCGCGCAGCGCTTCCCGCTCGCGCTCCTGGTCCTGGCGGTTGCGGGCTCGGGTGGTCAGCCACCACGTCAGAAGAGCGACGAGGCCACCCGAAACGAGAGAGCCGAACGACTCGATCAACTTGTCCATCCGCGCACACTGCCTGCTCACCGGGCCTGGGCGTCGGTGCGTTGCCCACCTGACGCACAACCCGTACCCGCCCGGGGGGGGGGGGCGCCCCCCCCCCCCCCCCCCCCCGGGCGCGCCGCGG
>NZ_JBEOVO010000057.1:0-19618 GCF_040295605.1 Streptomyces sp. NPDC002773 | reverse complement strand
AATAGCTCCGCTATGAGGGCGCTCCGGCGCCTTGCGATGCACCGCACCAGACGCCGCGCCCTATCCGGCCCTGATCCGCCGGACACACCCTAGGCGTCCCGGCCGGCCCACCCCGGGGTGCGGAACGTTCCGCCGTACATCGGGAGGTGGATCTCCTCCCCGTAGCGGGCGAGCTGGGACCAGGGGCGGTTGAGCCCGCTGGAGCCGTGCTGCCGGACCCGGGCCACCGTGTCGAGGTCCAGGACGTCGACGATGACCTCCTCCCCGGGGCCCGCCTGCTGGCGGACGATCCCTTCCGGGTCGACGAGGGCGCTGCCGCCGACGCCCGCGGGATCGGCCGCGTTGACGTTGAGTACGTACACCTGGTTCGTCCACGCGTTGGCTCGGGCGCACACCAGCTCCATCTCCCGGTCGCGGGTCGTGGTGAGCGTCGGCTGCACCACGATCTCGGCGCCCAGCCAGGCCAGTTGGCGGGCGGTCTCGGGGAACGAGCCGTCGTAGCAGATCGCGAGGCCGACCCGGCCGGCGCCGGGGATGTCGAAGACGGTGAACTCGGTGCCGTGCGCGGTCCTTTCGTACGGCTGCCAGGGGAAGATCTTGCGGTAGCGGGCGACGATCTCGCCCTCGGGGGAGACGGCCACGGCGGTGTTGAAGATCCGGCCGTCCTCCGCCCGTTCGAAGAGGGTGCCGGGGATCAGCCAGAGGCCGGTCTCGCGCGCGAGCGCGCACACCCGGTCGGTGGTCGGGCCCGGTATCGGCTCGGCGATCCGCTCCATCCAGCCCTCGGGGGCCGGGCCGAGCAGCGGACCCTCGGCGGCGAGCAGCAGCTCGGGTACGACGACGAGCTGGACGTGCGGGAAGAGAGACCGGGTGGCGCGGACCTGGTCGGCGTACCGCTGCCAGGTCGCTTCGAGGTCGTACGGGACGGGGGCGGTCTGCAGGGCGGCGACGGCGAGAGTGCGCATGGGGCGGTCAGTCCTTGAGGAGAAGGTGGCTGGGGCTTGTGGTGTGGTGGGCCGTGGTGGTCAGTCCTCCGTGGTGACCAGCCGGGCGGTCACGGACGTACGACCCGTCCGGAAGAAGACCGGGAAGCGGGCCTTGGCGGCGAGGACGGCGAGGCCTCCGGCGGCGAGCGAGCCCGCGCCGAGCAGGAACACGCCGCCGACTCCGTGGAACGAGGTGCTGCCATAGGCGGGGTCGATCATGTCGTACGCGCTGCGGGCGAAAGCCGCGGACATGAGCAGGCCCCCGGTGAGCGGCAGCACCCCGCGCAGCAGCAGGGAGCGCGGTGAGTCGCGCAGGCGCGTGCGGAAGTACCAGACGCAGGCGAGGGCCGTGGTGCCGTAGTAGCAGGCGATGAGCAGCCCGACGCAGAGGATGGCGTCGCCGAGGAAGTCGCGGGAGATCAGGGAGAGCGCCACGAGCACGGTGGCAGTCGCCGAGCCGAAGAAGAGCGTGCCGAAGGCGGGCGTGCGGTGCCGGGGATGGATGCGGGCGAACACGGCGGGCAGTGCGCCGTGCGCGGCCATGGAGAGGGTGCCGCGGGGGCTGCTCACGAGACAGGTGAGCAGGGCGGAGGCGGCGGAGACGCAGACGGCGAGCTCCATCACCTTGGCGAGCGCCGGGCCGAGGACCGGTGGGGCGAGGGAGGCGAGGACGTCGGTGGCGTTGTCGGGGTTGCCGAGTCCGATGCCGGTGGCTCCCGTCCCGGCGAAGGACAGGGCGGCGAACGCGGTGAAGAGGTACGTGCCGAGCAGGACCAGGGTGGAGATGACGGCGGCCTGTCCGGGGACGCGGCCGCTGTCGCGGGTCTCCTCGTTGGTGGTGATCAGGGCGTCCCAGCCCCAGTAGATGAAGAGGCAGAGCAGCACCGCCTGCGCGAACGGGCCGAAGCCGTCGACGGCGAGGGGGTTGAGCCAGCTCGGGGAAGGCGTCGCGGCGCCCTCGCGGACGAGCGCGGCGGTCCCGAAGCCGAGCAGGGTGAGCAGTTGGAGGCCGAGCAGGACGTACTGGACGCCGGCCGCGAGCCGCAGGCCCCGGCGGGCGACGGTGGTGAGGACGGCGAGCAGCAGCACGGCGACGGCGGTCACGCCGATGCCGTCGCCGGCCACCCCGTCGAGCCCGAGGAAGCTGAGCAGATAGCCGGCGCTCACCTGGGCGAGGGCGGCCATGGCGATCAGGGTGGCGGTCTGCGGGACCCAGCCGCCGGCGAGCCAGCCGGCCCCGGGGCCGAACGCCCGGGTGTTCCAGACGAAGGTCGTACCGCAGTCGGGCATCTCGCGGTTGAGCTCGCGGAAGGCGAAGGCGGTGAGCAGGATCGGCACGAAGCCGAGGAGGAGCGCTGCCGGGGCGAGGTCGCCGACGACCAGGGCGACGGCGCCGAGGGTGACGGTGATGCTGTAGGCCGGGGCGACGGAGGACAGGCCGAGCGCGACGGAGGAGAGCAGACCGAGGGAGCCGCTGCGGAGTCCCTTGTCCGTCCTGCCGGGGGGCGTCGTCATTGACGTACTCCTGGGGAGGGGGAGTTTTGTTAAACGCAGATTTAAGAGTTGGGCTCTGTGTACGTCAAGGCCTAGGGGATATTGTTTGAATCTGCATGTAGGAGATGGTGAGAGGTGAGGGCGCGGTGGCGGCGAAGTCCACGAGGGCGAAGAGGGCCGGCGGCGGGGGGAAGGAAGCCCGCAGGGCCGAGCTCGCGGAGGCGGTGCAGCGCGCCCTCCTCACCCGCGGGCTGGAAGGGCTGCGGCTGCGCGATGTCGCCGACGAGGCCGGTGTCACGCCGGCCGCGGTGCTCTACTACGGAGACCTCGACGCCCTCGTCCACGACACCTATCAGCAGGCCATCACCCGCTACAGCCGGGACCGCGAGGCCGCCGCGGACGGTTTCACCGACGCCCGGCTCAAGTTGAGGGCCTGCATCGACCAGGGCGTCGCCGCCGGTCCGGACGACGCCCTCACCCGGCTGCTGTTCGAGTACTGGCCGCGGTGCCTGCGCGATGCCAAGGCGGCGGCCCTTGACAGCGCCCTGACGGAACGACAGATCTCCGTCTACGCCGAGATCCTCGTCCTGGGCAGAGCGCAGGGGCACTTCGTCCTCCAGGACCCCCCGCGGTTGATCGCCGCCAACTTCGTGGCGATGGAGGACGGTTACCAGATGGAGGTCCTGGCGGGCCGCCGCACCCGCGGCGAGGTGATCGCCGCCCTCTCCTCGTACGCCCGCGCGGTCACGGGCCACGACCCGAGCGGTCCGGTCGACGGAGGCCCGGAGGGTGGACGGGTCGACGGAGAGCCGGGGGGTGGACGTGTCGACGAAGGGCCGGAAGGCGGACGCGTCGACGTGGGCCCGCAGGATGGCGGCGGCGGCTTGCAGGGTGGCGGCGGCCCGGGGGGTCGCTGACCCCGCCCGTGCCGTGGCCCCCCGTCCGTCAGCCCTCGGGCTCCGGCTGGATGCCCGCGAGCAGGTTGAAGGCGCCTGTCAGGAGGTTGAGCGTGACCACGCCCACCACCTCCGCGATCACCCGGTCGCTCCAGCCGTGCCCCCGTACCTCGGCGACGTCGTCGTCCGACAGGGACCCCGGCTCGGCGAGGACCCGGAGCGCCAGGCCGATCAGGGCGGCCTCGCGCGGGTCGGTCGACGTGCCCTGGCGGGCCAGTTCGATGTCGGTCTCGCTCAGGCCCGCGGCGCGGCCGGCCTCCCGGTGCGCCTCGCGGCAGGTGCCGCAGCCGATCCACTCCTGGACCGCGAGCGACAGCTTCTCGCTCAGGGCGCGGGGGATCTTCACCCGCTTCATCGCCCGGGACAGGCTCAGATAGCCGTCGAGGAGCGCCGGCGAGTGCGCCATCGTCGACACCATCTCCCCGACGGAACCGTGTCGTTCGACGATGTCCGTCAACAGCTCGCCCGCCCTGCCCGGTGCCTGCTCGGGGGTGAGCGCGGTCAGCCTTCTCGTGGTCATGGAGCCTCCTCGTTATACCCGTGGGGGGTATAACGAGGAGGGGGTGGAGGAGGTTCCCACGCCCCGGGGTCCCCAGACCGACCCCGGCCACCGCCCCGGCCCCGCCCGCCCGCTCAGCACGACAGCGTCAGTCGGGACGGCCCGTGGAACACCCAGTCCGGCGCGTACTCCACCTCCACCCGTGGGCGGGCGCCGGCGCGGAGCGCGGGGAGCCGGTCGAGGAGGAGCCCGAGTCCTATCTCGGCCTCCGCGCGCGCGAGCGCCGCGCCCACGCAGTAGTGGATGCCCAGGCCGAAGGCGCAGTGCCGGCCGGCGTCCCGGTGGATGTCCAGCGTGTCGGGGTCCGGGAAGCGCGCCGGGTCCCGGTGGGCCGAGCCGAGGACCAGCTGTACGCGGTCGCCCCGGCGCACGGTCCGGCCGGCCAGCTCGGTGTCCCGGTGCGCCCATCGCGTGATCATCTGGACCGGTGGGTCGTACCGCAGGAACTCGTCCACGGCGCCGGGCAGCAGACCCGGTTCCGCGCGTAGTTCCTCCGCGGTCTCCGGGTGCGCCAGAAGCGCGAGCACCGCCTTGCCGAGCAGCCCCGTCGTCGTCTCGTGGCCGGCGGTCAGCAGATGGACGCAGGTCGCCGTCAAGGCCGTCGTCCCGAGGGACGGATCCTCGGCTTTGGCCGCCGCGAGTACGGAGAGCAGGTCGTCCCCCCGGTCCCCTCGGCGCTCCCGGTCTTCCGTACGCCGGGCCTCCAGCTCCCGGCGGAAGTAGCCGTCGAGCGCCGCCGCCGCCCGGTCGGCCCGTTCGAGCACGGCCGGCGACCGGTCGCTCCGAGTCCCGCCCGCCCGCTGGAGGGCGAGCGCCTGCGCGCGGAACCACGGCCACCGGCCGGCCTCCACCCCGAGCAACCCCCCGACGACGAGCAGCGGGAACGGCGCGGCGAAGCCCTCGACCAGCTCCACCACGGGCCGCCGGGCGAGCGGCCGTACGAGCTCCTCGGCTATCTCCCGTACGCGCGGACGCAGAGCCCGTACGGCGGGAGCGCCCAGGGGCGGGGCCACGCGGGCGCGGAGCCGGGTGTGCCGGGGCGGGTCGAGGAAGACGAGCCAGTTCTCGACCATCCGGCGCAGTGTCGCGTACTCCTCGGGGACGGCCGGCGCCTGCGCCGTCGACGAGGACACGCGCCCGAAACCCCGGTCGGTGAGGACCCGCGCCACCTCCGCGTGGCCGAAGAGGTACCAGGTCGTGGGTCCGTCGCGGGCGCCGCGCACCGCGTGCACCGGGTCGGTCTCGCGGTAGCGCCGGTAGAGGGGGTACGGGTCGGCCAGATCGAGCCGTGCCGGGTCGAAGGCCTCAGGGGCGCCCGCCTCGTTCATCGGCCGGCCCCGGATCCGGGGCCGGCCCCGCGCACCTGGTCCGCGAGGTGTCGCGGGTCGGCCGGCGGGGCGGAACCCTGCCATGCCACATGGCCGTCCGGGCGTACGAGTACGAACGGCCGCTCGTACCGCCGGGCCACCTCCGGGTCGTCGCAGCGCACGGCACGCAACGGGACCCGGCGGTCGGCGAACGCGCGGACGAGACGGTCCGGGGCGTCCGGGCCCCGGTGGAGCAGGACGAACTGCGGGCCGAACAGGTCGAGCGTCGACCGCCCCGGCCCCAGCCACACGTGCGGCGCCCGCGCCCCCGGCACGGCCGTCCGATGCCACCACGGCTCGGCGTCCGGCTCGCCGACGCGCGGGCCCCCCGCCTCCCCGCCTGCGACGACCGCCGACGTCCTCCCGCCCGCGACGACCGCCGACGTCCTCCCGCCCGCCCCGACGTACGGCGTCCGCCCGCCCGTCACGACCGCCGGCCTCCCCTCGTCCGCCACGACCGGCGACACATAGCGATGCCCGAAGTGCGCGTCCGGCGCGTCGAACTCGCGCCGTGCGTCGGAGGACGCGATCTCCCGCGCGGTGGCCGCCCGCGCCCGTTCCCCCTCGGCCGTCGCGTCGCACAGCGCGGCGGAGAGCCGCCGGTCGAGGGTGCGTCGCAGATTGCGGTGGCTCTCTTCCAGGCCATCGAGGGCCACCGGCCGCCGTTCGTTCTCGTACGTGTCGAGCAGGCCGGGTCCGGCCCACCCCGCCAGCTCCGCGGCCAGCTTCCACCCCAGGTCCGCCGCGTCGCCCACTCCCGTCGCGAGGCCGAACCCGCCGGAGGGCGACAGGGTGTGCGCCGCGTCCCCCGCGAGCAGGACCCGCCCCGCGCGGTACCGGGAGGCCACCCGGTGGGTCAGATGCCAGACGGCGTCCGCCACCACCTCGACCGGCACGTCGGGGGCCAGGGCCCGCCGTACGACCTTCGCCGCGTCCTCGGGGCCGGCCGGACACGTAAGCCGGTACAGGTCCCGGCCGTCGATCGCCCGCAACGGGTACCGCAACCCGCCCGGTTCGGTGACGAAGTGGACGAGGGCGGCCCGCGGGCCGAGGAGGGCGCCGAGGCCGGGCGCCCGGAACAGGATGTTGCGCAGGACACGGGTCCGGTGCCGCTCCGGCGCGTCGATCCCGCATGCCTTGCGCACCGGGGACGAGGCACCGTCGCAGCCCACCAGGAACCGGGCGCGTACCGCCGTCCGTACCCCCGCCGCGTCCACGAGCACGGCCCTCACCCCGTCCGGGAGCCGGGTGAGGCCGAGCAGCCGGACGCCGAGCCGCACCGGTCCCGCCGGGTGGACCCCGACCCGTGCGGTGAGCAGGGGCGCCAGCCAGTGCTGGGGGCAGACCGCCTCGGGTTCCGGCGTGTACGGGGGCAGGGGGCGCCCGCCGGCTGTTCCGAACCGCAGCCGGTGCAGCTCGTGGCCGCCGACGGCGGTCACCCACGCGATGTCCAGGGTGTGGTCGGGCGGCCAGCCGGCGCCCCGGATCGCGTCCGCGACCCCCCAGCGCCGGAACGCCTCCATCGCCCGTGGGCCGACGGTCGAGACCTTGGGGTGGGTGACCCGCCCGTCCCCGGCCTCCGCCAGGACGAAGTCCACACCCCGCTGCGCCAGGTCGAGCGCGAGCGCGAGCCCGACGGGCCCGCCGCCCACGATCAGCACGTCGGTCTCCTCGGCCCGGTCGCACCGACCGGCCGCCGTCACATCGCCGACCGCCCCGGCCACATCGCCGTCCGCCGCCCCCGACACATCACCGTCCGCCGCGCCCGCGGCATTTCTGTCCGTCATGGCTCAGTTCCTCCCCTCGTGCTCGAAGCGCTCCGCGTACCAGGTCATCAGCTCCGGAACCCGGTCCGGCACGCCCTCGCACTCCCTGGCCATCGCCGCGAGGTGCCGGAAGCGCATCGCGAACCCGCGCCGGGCCACATCGGGACGCGCGATGTACGCGGGTGGCTCCTCCAGCTCGAAGGAGGGGCCCGCCGTCCGTCCCCGCCACCCCGACTCCAGCGGCATCATCTGCTCGGCGAGTGGGCGCATCATCCCCGTCATCACGTCGATGGCGGCGTTCATCAGCTTCGAGCGCCGCAGGCTCGCGTCCGGGCTCTCGCCGAAGTGCTGGACGATCAGCTGGAGCATCATGAAGTAGCAGCGGTTGAACAGGCGCATCACCTGACGGGCGTGCGGATCGCTCACCGCCGCCCGCCCGGGGTGCCCGGGATCCAGCGTCGGATTGCGGAGCGAGGGGTACGCCGGGTGCCACGGGGCCCCTTCTCCGTGCGGGCCGTCGGCGCGTTCCGTCATCAGCAGTTCCGCGAGCCGTACGAAGGTGTCGTGGTGGGACTCCGCGCCGGCCTTCCCGGTGTCGAGGACGCCGCCCTCGCCCTGCTCGGTCACGAAGTCGACGGCGAACAGCGCACTCGACAGGTCGTCCACCTCCAACTGGTAGTCCGGATGGCCCGAGTTGACCGTCCCGCCGACGAAGAGATGGTGCTCGCCGCCGCCGCGCCCCGGCTCCACCATGAACAGGTCGGGGACCCGCGTCAGGCCCTCGCGGATGCCCGCGTACAGCTCGCTCGGCGAACCGAACGGACTGGACCCGCCCACGGCCGCCGTCCCGCCCGCGAGCCGCTCGGGCCGCTCGATGGCGATGAACCGCTGCAGACTTCCCAGGTGCAGCGGCTCCAGGGCGAAGTCGAGAGGGAGCGGAAGCCGGCCCGGCGTGCCGAAGTCGATCTCCGGGACGTGGAAGGGCTCGCCCATCGCCATCAGGATGTTGTTGACGACAAGGAAGTGCGTCATCTCCTCGCGGGCCACGTCGAAGAGGCTGTCCCGCACGCCCTTGGCCAGGGTCTCCCCGCCGTCCCCGCAGGCCAGCCGGAGCTGTCGCGGTGTCCACACGCCACTGCGCACCCACTCGAACCCGGTGCCGTGCGTGGGGACCGAATACCCCGCGTAGAGGTACTGGAGCGAGGTGGCGAGCTCCACCGTCACCGCCTGCTGGAGCGCCGCCCGCAGCTGGGCCCGTGTGGTGATCTGCGGGTGGGCGCGGACCGGCGACGGGACGGCGGCCGGTGGGACGGCCGCCGCGGTGCTCTGCGCGCGCAGGTACTTCAGGAGCAGCCGCGCCTTCGGAAGGGACAGGTCGCGGGTCGGCGGCATGTAGTACGTCCTGTCCTTGTTCGCCGGATCGCACATCTGCCAGATGAGCTTCGCGTACGTCTCGACCTTGCAGCGGTCCGCGAGGCTGAACACCTCGTCGCGCATGAACGGGAACAGCTGCTCGTAGTACGCGAAGACCTCGCGGTGCAGCAGCTCGAAGGTGACGTCCTGCTGGAGGACGGCGTCCAGGGGCCAGTCGTCGGGCAGGACCCGGACCGCGGCCGAGCCGGCCCACGGCCAGAACCCGAGGGCGTCGTCGTGGTCGTAGCAGGCCGCGGCCGAGCCGGGGGCCGCCGGGTCGCTGGGCGGGCGCTCCTCGGAACCGGCCGCCAGGAGCAGCCGTGCCGTACCGGCGCGGGCCCCGGAGACGGTGAACCAGCCGCGTCCGCGCGCGTCCGTGGCGAGGCGGCACGACGCCCCCTCCGCCGGCGTCGACCTCTCTTCTGCCGACCCCGCCTCCCCCTCCGCGGGTTTTTCGGCGGTCCGGCCCGCCCTGAGCCGTACGATCTGGATCTCCCCGCAGCGGGCGTCCGGCGCCGAGGCGACCGGATCCAGCGGCAGGGCACGGGGGTTGGGGTACTGGCGGACGACGACCGTGTCGAGGGGGGCCGGGCGGCCCCGCAGGAACGTGCGCACCGGGACCTCGACCGTGTGCTCCTCGCCACGGTCGGCATCCGGGTGCTCCAGGATCAGACAGGCCTCGTCGGTGAGGACCACCGCCTCGCGCTCCCGCAGCAGCACCGCGTGCGAGGCCCGGTCGCCGGCCGGCCGCCGCACCAGGACGAGCCCTTCCGCCTCCGCGCGGTGCACCGCCTCGGCCGACACCGCCGGTACGGACACCACGCCACCGGCTTCGGGCGCACCACCGGGCAGCACCGCGACCGTGAGGTCCGTGCGCGCGGTCCGCAGTTCCAGGGCGCCGCCGTACGGGGAGACTGCGCCCTCGGAGCCGTGAACCGGTTGGGTGAAGGGCCAGTTGAAGGACACCGTCGTGGGGGAGACCCGTACGGTGCACGGGCCCGGGGCCCCGCCCTCGTGACGGCCGCTGTCCGGGACGAGCACCCGGCCCGCCGGGTGCGTGCGCGGCTCGTCCGGGTGCCACGGCGCCACGGTGCCCCGCAGCCGCCACAGCCCGGGAGTGTCGTCCTCCGTGTGCGGCTCGCCGTCCGGTGATGTCTGTTCCAGGGTGAACTGTACGAGGACACCACCGCCGTCCCGCGCCTCGGCAGCGGCCCGCAGGGCCCGTACGGCGGGGGAGTCCACCGAAGGAGCCGGCCAGTCGAGGCCCTCTCCGGCCGCGATCGCGAACTGGTGGAGCGCCCGGCGCGCCGGGGTGAGGCCGTGCCAGCGGGGCGGCATGAAGCCGGTCAGGTCGCCGATGAGGAGATAGCCCGCGTCGTGCGAGCGCCCCTCGCGCCCGAGCGCGAACTGGCCGCCCATCAGCGTCGTCGTCCACGCGGACGCGGGATCGACGTCGAAGACCCGGGCCCGGTTCACCGTCGTGCCCAGATACGGGTTGTAGTGCCCCCACAGGTCGACGGCCCGCCCGACCACCGGGTCCGCGGTGTCCACGGCGGCGCCGTCCACCCGTTGCACCCCGGTCACCCGGGCGTCGAGGACGAGATGGCCGTTCCCGGAGAAGTGGCCACCGCGTGCCCCGCGCTCCGCCAGGTGCGTGTGGTACGCCTCTGCGGGTCCGTCGACCCCGAACGGCCGTACCGCGCGCGGGGGTTCGGAGTCGTCGCCCGCGCCCCGCAGGGCGGTGTTGCGCGCCAGGTCCACCAGGCCGCAGCGCGGGCCCGTGGGCAGCCGGGTCACCGCCGTCCCGCCGAAGTACAGCCGGGGCAGGTCGAACACGCTCATGCCGCCTCCAGCCCGGCCGGCTCCACCACGCCCCGGTCCGGCGCGTGCCGGGCGATCAGGGTCACGGCCTCGAGCGCCGACTCCACCGCACCCTCGATCCAGGCGGGCTCCGTCGCGCAGTGCTCCCCGGCGAAGAACATCCGGTGCTGCGGCCGCACCGCCCGCCGCCGCTGCTCCTCGCACGCGGCGGCGTCCTGCCCCCAGCGGATCGTGCACCCGCCCGCCGCCCACGGATGCCCGCCCCAGGCGAGACTCGCGACCCCCCGCACCATGCCCCTCCTCAGCAACTGCGGGTGCATCCGGCCCAGTTCCTCCACCACCACCCGGTGCCGCAGCGCGGGCGGCATGGCACCGAGATGCACCGCGTCCTCCCCGATCGTGTAGCTGGCGAGCAGCGCCGCACCCTGCGCGGGATCCGCGGCCCCCTCGGGCTCGGACGGCGGGTAGTACGTCTGCCGGATACGGCCCCCGCTGAACGAGGCACCGCCCCGGATGCCCTCGCGCTCCCAGAACGGTTCACGGCAGTGGACGGCGACCTTCGTCGCCGGGCAGTAGTCCACCTCCCGAACGACCGCCAGCTTGTCCTCGTCGAACCCGGTGAGCGTCAGACCGCGCAGCACGGAGAACGGCACCGTGCACAGCACATAGTCGCAGCGCCGCACGGCCGCCGTCGGGCCGCCCCCGAGCCGTACGAGGACGTGGTCGGGCGCCACCTCGAAGCCGGACACCCGCTGGCCCAGCCAGATCGGCCCCCGGATCCGGGCGGCGAGCCGCTGCGCGAGCTGGTCCATGCCGCAGGCCAGGCGCACCAGTTCGGGACTGGTCTCGGTGAGGATGTCGTCGAGGAAGCCGTTCAGACGGCTGCCGCACCCCGCCCTGATCCCCGGATGCGCCGCGAACAGGCCATGTACGTCGATTCGGTCCTTGGCGTCACCGAGCAGATGCGGCGACAGGTCGACCTCCTCGACGAGACCGAGCAGGTTCCGGGCGAGGTCGGCGCGGAGCCCCGCCCGCAGCGCGGGCGGCGCGACGGCGTCGACGACCGCCGCCAGCCACGCGCCGAACACGATCGTCTCCTCGCGGTACGGAAGGCCGGGCAGCGCGGCGCGGACGTCGGCGATCAGCGTCCTGGGCGCGTCCCGGAGCCGTACATGCCCCGTACTGGTCGCCAGGAGGGCGTTCTCCTCGGACAGCAGCGTCCTGAACGACCTGACCTGGTCGGCGAGGCCCAGGTGCCGCACGTAGTGCATCGTGCGGTGGTGCGCCGTCGGGATGCGCATCGCGCCGAGCTCCACGAACGGCGCGGCCTCGGCCGCGCCGAAGCGGTGCGTGTGGACACGGCCCCCGAGCCTGCGGCTGCCTTCGAGGACCTCGACACGGAAACCGAGCCGCTCCAGCTCGTAGGCGGCGACCAGGCCGGCCATGCCGGCGCCCACGACGCTCACCGTGCTGTTGGCGCGGGTGCGCCGCCGGGCGCGCGGCGCGGGACGGGGCTGCGTGACGGTGACGGTGTGCATGGCGGTCCGACTCCCCCTCGGTTCAGTGCGCACGGTGCGGGCGGGTGGTCAGCGGCTCCCGGTCGTCCTTCGGGCCGCCGGCGGCGACCGCGGCCAGGTAGTCGCGGAGCAGGGCGGTACGGGCGAGCGGGGCGACCAGGCCCACGTAACCGTCCGGCCGCACCAGACGCAGATCGCCCGGATGGCCGAGACGTCCCGCCTCGGCGGCGTCCCACGGCGTCACCGGCAGGATCCGGACCGGGGCGGGGAACAGCGCGCACTCCGCCCGCAGCGAGTCGAGCACATCGGCGGGGGCCCGCGCGGCATGCAGGACCAGGGTCCACCGCTCGTATCCGAGCAGGGTGTGCAGCCGGGTGGCCGCCGGTCGCGCGGGGTCCCCGGGGGAGGTGGTGACCATGACGTCCGGCATGCGGTCTCCCGCGCGCGGCCCCGGGCGGAAGCGGCGGTCGGGGCGGTGCCAGGACAGCGCGCCGCCCGCGTGGCTGCGCCCCAGGTCGCTCAGGCGCAGGTCGAGCCGCCGCTGGAAGCCGCGCCGGGCGAGGGCGACGGGCACCGTGGCCGTGAACGCCCGGTAGCCGAGCGGGGGCAGCGGTACCTCCATGAAGTTGAACCGCATCTCGCGGATGTACCGCACGGCCAGGAGCCGTTGTTCGTCGCTGTACGTGTCGAGAAGCTCCTCGCCCGCCTGCCCGTGGTGCACGGCGGCGAGCTTCCAGGCCAGGTTGTGGGCGCCGAGGACACCGACGTTCATGCCGTGGCCGCCGACCGGGGCCCAGGCGTGCGCCGCGTCCCCGGCGAGCAGTCCGCGCCCGCAGCGGAGCCGGGCGGCGACCCGGTCGCTGAAGCGGGCCCGGTTCAGCCACGGTGGGTCCGTCGCGTCGAGCCGCAGCCCGGGCAGCCGGGCGGTGTCCGCGACCAGGTCCCGCAACTCGCCGAGGGTGGGGGCGGCGGTCAGGGTGGGATCGGGGTCGTCCCGGAAGCAGAAGAAGCGGAAGCCGCCGCCGGGCAGCGGGAACGCGAGCAGCGAGCGGTACGGCGCCAGGAAGATGTGGCCGCGGCCGGGCTCCTCGCCGAGCGTCCAGGTGGGGTGGGCGTTGCCCTGGACCACCTGGAGCCCGGTGCGGCGGCGCCCTTCGAAGGCGATGCCGAGACGGTCCCTGACCACGCTGGCGGTGCCCTCGCAGCCGACGATCCACGGGGCGGCGGCGGACTCGACGGCGCCGTCCCCGTGCCGCAGGGTGAACTCCGCCCGGTCCTCGTGGACCTTGACGTCCGTCAGCTCGGTGTTCCACTCGACGCGGGTGCCGAGCCGGGCCAGTTCCTCGCAGAGGAGCCGTTCGATGTCGTGCTGCTCGATGTTGAGCGGTCGGGCGTGGGCCGAGCGCCCCGAGCCGGTGGTGAGTTCGCCGAGGGTACGGCCGCGGGCGTGGACCGTCACGGCCTCCAGCTCCACGCCGTGGCGCCGCAGCGTCTCACCGACCCCCAGGGCGTCGAGCGCCTCCCGGGCCCGCGCCCAGAGCACCAGGGCACGGGCCTCGTGCTTGGTCGCGGGCGCCTTGTCGACGATCCGGACCCGCAACGCGAGCCGGCGCAGACCGATCGCGAGCGTGAGCCCGACCGGGCCCGCCCCGATCACGCACACGTCCACGTCTCCGGCGACACCGCCGTCTCCAGCCCCGCCCCCGTCCGTGTCCCCGCCCCCCACCGTGTCCCTGCCTGTCCCCACCCGGGTCACCCGCTCTCCGTCCGACGTTTCCGGATTTCAGCCTGCGGGTCGAAGATCACGTTCAACAGGGCGTGCGGCGGGGCGCGGGGATCACGGCGAGCAGGGAAGATGACTACCTGTGCATCAGCTGGTCTGTTTGAGTGATGGCGACGGAATTCGGCCGTCTGTGCCACCCGAGGGCGCCGGCAGGAGCCGCGTGGAGCCGGGCCTCGGAGCGTGCGGCGCGGCCGCGGGCCCCGTCCCGCACGGCAGACACCGCTGGCCGGATCAGTACACCGGGACGCGAGGTTATCCCCAGGTACCGGGCCGTTCGGCGCTGATCGGCCCTCCCGAAGCGGTGTTCCCGGCTCTCCCGTCCGGCGGAACGTGGCCAGTTGTCGCCACGGCCCCCTCCTCCGCGCCCTTCCGGGCGAAGCGACCGGGGGTCGTACCGACGAGCCGCTTGAACGAGCGGCTCAGATGCGACTGGTCGTAGAAGCCCGTCGCCGCCGCCACCTCCCCGGGAGGCTGCCCGTCGAGCAGCAGCCGGCGGGCCCGGTCGAGCCGGCGGGCCGTCAGGTACTGGTGCGGTGCGATCCCGAAGGTCCCGCTGAACGCCCGTACCAGGTGCGTGGGATGGGCGTGCAGGAGCCGCGCGGCCTCGTCGAGCGTCACCCCCTGGAGCAGCCGGGCGTCGAGGAGCTCGCGCAGCCGGTGGGCCAGCCGGGGATCGGCCGGACGCGCGCGCGTGACCGGCCGCGGCCTGAGGTGGGTGCGCAGCCGTTCGCGGATGAGGGCGAGGCGGCTCTGCGCCTCCAGATCGCCGCCCCGGTCCGCGAGTGAGGCGTGGAGTTGCCCCACGCGCCGGCGCAGCAGCGGATCGACGAGGTCGGGCCCGTCCGCCGCGGCGCCGATGAAGCTCTCGTCCAACTGGCTGAGATCGAGGTAGAGGACCCGCTTGCGGAATCCGTGCGGCGTGGCGGGCGATCCGTTGTGCGGCACCTGCGGCGGGAGCAGGGACACGGTGTCGGCCGGGGTGCCGCGCTCGCGCCGGTTCAGGTCGTAGCGGACGACGCCGTCGTCGACGATGAGAAGCGTCCACACGTCATGGACGTGCATCGGGTACGCGTGCGCCGTGAAATGGGCGTGGAAGACCTCCACGATCCCCGGAACGCGCGGGCGCCACGCCGTGACCTCCTGCCGTGCCGCCATGCAAGGAATGTACAAGACGGGCCGGGCGGTCGATCGGCAGTCTCGGAGCATGACGACCACGACCGACGCCCCCGTCCGCTTCGACACCAAGATCGCCGTCCTCCTGCGGGAGGACCTGGAGACCTGGCAGCGCCTGAACGTGACCGCGTTCCTGGTCAGCGGCCTCGGCCACGAGCTGCCCGAGGTGATCGGCGAACCGTACGCCGACGCCGACGGCACCCCCTACCTGCCCATGTTCCGGCAGCCCGTCCTGGTCTTCGAGGGCACGAAGGAGACGCTGGCCGCGGCGCACGCGCGCGTACTCTCCCGGTCGCTCCCGCGGGCGCTCTTCACCGCGGACCTCTTCACCACCGGCAACGACCGGGACAACCGCGCCGCGGTTCGGGCCGTGGGGAGGGACCAGCTGGACCTGGTGGGTCTGGCCGTCTACGGGCCGCGCAACGCGGTCGACAAGGTACTCAAGGGCGCCCGGATGCACCCGTGACACCCGCACGTCCGCAGGACTGGAGGGAGAACCGCGCCGCCATCGATCGGCCGCACTGCGCAGCGCTCCCCGTCGCGTACTCGGCTAGGGTGATTCGATAGGGAATCGCCCCCCGGGGCCGGGCCGATGCGTAGGTCGATGCGTTGGAGACTCACCAGTCGTCGAGCAGGGTTCCGCAGCCGCCCCGGGCGGCCGTCGGGGACGCGGGCGTGCTCCGTGAGCTGCTGCCGATCGCCCTGTGGCGGGAGGACGCCGACGGCCACATCGTCGAGTGGTCGCTCGCCGCCCAGGACCTCCTAGGCCACCGCCCCGAGCACGTCCTCGGACGCCTCGCCACCCCGCTCCTCGTCCCCGACGCCAACCGCGAGCTCGCCGAGCGGCTCACCCACCGCGTCCAGGCGGGCGAGACCATGGTCGGCACGCTCCCCGTCCGCCACCGCGACGGCCATGCGGTCGCCATGGAGATGTGGATCGTGCCGGCCGCCGACCCGGCGGGGCGGCCGGGGGCGATGCTCATCGCGGTGGAGACCTCCGAGGTCCTGCGCATGCGGGAGAACCTGGCGGCGATGGAGAGCCTCTTCACGCAGTCCCCGATCGGTCTCGCCCTGCTCGGTCCCGACCTGCGGTTCCTGCGCGTCAACGACGCCCTGGCCCGGATGAACGGCGTCACGGCCACCGAGCACGTCGGCCGCCGCCTCACCGAGGTCGTGCCCGGCGTCAACGCCGACTCGCTGGAGTCCCTGATGCGCCAGGTCCTCCACAGCGGCACCGCCGTCGTCGACGCCCGCCGGGTCGGCCGTACCCCCGCCGACCCCGACCGCGACCACATCTGGTCCTGCTCGTACGCCCCGCTGATCGACCGCACCGACCGCCGCTCCCTCGGCCTGATCGCCTCCCTCGTCGACATCACCGAGAGTCAGGAGGCCCACACCGAGGTCGAGCGGGCCCGGCACCGCTTCGCGCTGCTCGCGGAGGCCGGGGCCCGGATCGGCACCACCCTCGACCTGAAGCAGACGGCGGAGGAGGTGGTGCGGTTCCTCGTGCCGCAGCTCGCCGACTCCGCGGACGTACAGATGCTGGAGTCCGTCCTCGAACCGGACGACCCGGCGGCCTCCACCCGCGGGGTGCTGCGGCGGCTCGCGGCCCGCTTCCCCGACCCCACGGCCCCCACGTCGCTGCTCGCCGCGGGGCAGACCTTCCAGCTCCCGCTGGACTCCGTGTACGAGCAGGTCGTCGCCCGCGGCCGGCCCACCAACCTCTACACGTCCGACATCCCGGCGCTGTTCACCGACCCGCGCACCGAGGCACTCCGCACCTACCTCGCCACCCGGATCGGTTCGGCGCGGCTCGTGCCCCTGGTGGCCAGGGGCCAGGTGCTCGGCGCGGTCACGGTCACCAGGCTGCGGACCCGCGAGCCGTTCGACGCGCAGGACTGCGTCCTCATCGACGAGGTCGTGGCCCGCGCCGCCCTCAACATCGACAACGCCCGTCTCTACACCACCCAGCGGGAGGCCGCCCTCACCCTCCAGCGGAGTCTCACCAACAGCGAACTGCCCGCCGTCACCGGGCTCGAACTCACGGGCCGCTACCTGCCCGCGAGCGCCCACGACGTCGGCGGCGACTGGTACGACGTGATCGCCCTGCCGGGCGGCAGGACGGGGCTCGTCATCGGCGACGTCATGGGGCACGGCATCCACGCGGCGGCCGTCATGGGCCAGTTGCGCACGGCGGTACGGACCCTGGCCCGCCACGACATCCCGCCGGCGCGGATGCTCAGCTCCCTCGACGCCGTCGTCGCCGACATCGGCGAGGACACCATGGCGACCTGCGTGTACGCCGTCCACGACCCGGCCACCGGCGGTTGGGTCATCGCCCGCGCCGGCCATCCGCCACCGGCCGTCGCGACCCCGGACGGCACCATCCGCTTCCTCGACGGCCCGCCGGGGACCCCGCTGGGCACCGGCGCCCACGACTTCGGCACCGAGGAGGTCTCCCTGCCGGCGGGCGGGCTCCTCGTGCTCTACACCGACGGCCTCATCGAGGCGCGCGACCGCGACCTCGACGAGGGGATGCGGCAGCTCGCCCAGGCGCTCCATCACCTCGACCGGCCCCTGGACACCCTGTGCGACGAGGTCCTGGACCAGCTCCTCGCGGGCCCCGCCCAGGACGACGTGGCGATGCTGCTCGCCCGTACGACCCGCTGAGACTCCACCCGTAGGGGAGTTCACAGGGGTACGACGGTCACCTCGGTCGCCTTGACGCCCGTCCAGACCGCCACCCCGTCCGCGAGGCCTAGCTCGGCGGCGGCCTGCGGGGTGATCTCGGCGACGAGCGCGGGCGCCCGGTCCGAGGTGACGAGCACCCGGAGCCGGCTGCCGCTCGCGGTGATCTCGCGTACGGTCCCCGGCCAGACGTTACGGGGACTCCCGCCGGGCCTCTCGCGGTGCACGGCCACCGCCTCGGGCGCGATGATCGCCAGAGCGGGCGTCCCCGGCGGCGGCTGCTCGGCGGTGACGAGGGTCCCGCCCCCTTCGAGGTCGAGGCCCGTGGCCGTGGCCGTACCGGGCCACGCGTTGCGGCCGAGCATGCGGGCCACCCACGGCGAACGGGGATGACGGGAGACCTCGGCGGGCGAGGCGTCCTGGAGCGGCCGCCCGTCCTGGAGGACGAGGACGCGGTCGGCGAGGGACACGGCTTCCACCGGGTCATGGGTGACGATCAGACAGACACCGCCGAAACCGGCGAGGTGGCTGCGCAAGGTGTGCCGTACGTGCGCCCGGGTGGTCTGGTCGAGGGCGGCGAGCGGCTCGTCGAGGAGCAGCAGCCGGGGCCGCGCGGCCAACGCCCGCGCCAGGGCGACCCGCTGGGCCTGACCGCCGGACAGCTGGGCGGGCCGACGGTGGGCGAGAGGGCCGACGCCGAGGCGGTCGAGCCAGCGCTGCGCCTCCCGGCGGGCCTCGGCGCGCGGCACTCCGCGCGCCCGCAGCCCGTACGCGGTGTTGGCGAGCGCGGACAGCCGGGGGAAGAGCGCGCCGTCCTGCGGGACCCACGCCACCTGACGGCGGTGCGGCGGCAGCCCCGTGACGTCGGTGTCGCCGAGCCGCAGCACGGCCTGGGCCCGGGGGGTGAGCCCGAGGAGGGCACGCAGCAGGGTCGTCTTGCCGGCGCCGTTGGGGCCGACGACGGCGATGGTGGTGCCGGGTTCGGCGTCCAGGACCAGCTCGGTGAAGCCGTCGACCTCGGCGTGCAGCCCCCACCGCCCGCCCGCGCCGGGCCCGTCGGGCTCCCCGACCCCCGCATCAGGGATGCGTTCGACGGGCGGGGCCGCCGGGCCCGCCGCCTCCTCCACCGGAACACCGGACGTGGGGGTACGGCGGGCGGACGGCGTTCCGGTCCAGTTGCCGCGCAGCGCGAGGAGCACGGCCATGGCGATGGCGAGCAGCAGCAGCGAGACGGAGGTGGCGGCCTCCGGTTCCTCCTGGAGCAGCAGATAGACCTGGAGCGGAAGGGTCTGGGTGGTGCCGGGCAGGTTCCCGGCGAAGGTGATCGTGGCGCCGAACTCGCCCAGCGCCCGTGCCCAGGTCAGCGCGGCACCGGCGAGCAGCCCCGGAGCGACCATCGGCAGGGTGACGGTGAAGAAGACCCGGACCGGCGAGGCGCCGAGCGACGCCGCCGTCTCCTCGTACCGGGGGCGCAGACCGGCCAGCGCGCCCTCCAGGCTGATGACGAGGAACGGCATGGCGACGAAGGTCGCGGCGACCACGGCACCCGAGGTGTTGAAGGGCAGCGTCACCCCGAAGGTGCTCTCCAGCCACGGGCCGACGAGCCCGCGGCGCCCGAAGGCGAGCAGCAGCGCCACCCCGCCGACCGTCGGCGGCAGCACCATGGGCAGCAGGACGAGGGACCGGACGATCGCCTTCCCGCGGAACGGCACCCGGGCGAGCAGCCAGGCCAGCGGCACCCCGAGCAGCAGCGAGAGACCGAGCGCCCAGAAGGAGACGACCAGGGACAGGGTGAGGGCCTCGACGGTGGCGGGACTCGTCAGATGCGCGCCGAGCGCTCCCCATTCGGTGCGAGCCAGGACCCCGACGAGCGGCAGCAGCAGGAACGCGACGGCGAGCAGCGCGGGTACGGCGAGGAGGAGCGGGGCGCGGGCACCGCGCCCGGGGGGCCGACCGTGGAGGCGTTTCATCGTTCGTCCAGGCGTCGAAGGAGCGGGGAGGAGGGGCGGGGGCGGGTCCTGGTGAACTGCGCGGGGCTGCACTGCGACCGGATCGCGCGGCTCGCGGGCGACGACCCGGGCATGCGGATCGTCCC
>NZ_JBEOVO010000056.1:0-22012 GCF_040295605.1 Streptomyces sp. NPDC002773 | reverse complement strand
CCTCGTCGAGGAGGGGCAGGACCCCGGCCCAGGCCCCTTCGTCGTGCAGGAGGTAGTTGCCCTCGGTGATGACGAGCGGGACCCCCGGGTCGACGCCGCGGCCGTGTCAGGATCGTGGGATGGTGGAAAAGATCATCGCGGCGTGCGACGGCGCGTCGAAGGGAAACCCCGGCCCCGCGGCCTGGGCATGGGTCATCGGCAGGGCCGACGGAGCGATCGACCGCTGGGAGGCGGGCCCGCTCGGCCGGGCGACGAACAACGTGGCCGAACTCACGGCCCTGGAACGGCTCCTCGAAGCACTGGACCCCGCCGTACCGGCCGAGGTCCGCATGGACTCCCAGTACGCCATGAAGGCCGTCACGACCTGGCTGCCCGGCTGGCGCCGCAAGGGCTGGAAGACCTCCTCCGGCAGCCCCGTCGCCAACAAGGAACTCGTCGTCCGCATCGACGCGCTCCTCACCGGCCGGGACGTCGACTTCGTCTACGTACCCGCGCACCAGGTCGACGGCGACCCCCTCAACGACGCGGCCGACCGCGCGGCCAGCCACAGCGCCCGTACGCAGGAGCCCACGGGGTCCGCCGCCGGCGCCCCGCTGCCCCCGCCGGAAGCCCCGACGCGCGCCTCCGCGCCCCGCGCGCGCTCCTCAGCGCCGTCCGGCTCCGCCGGCCGTTCCTCCACCGGTCCCGCCGGTGGCGCGACCGCGCGTCGGACACGCCCGGCCGGCGGCACGCTCAAGGCGAGATTCGCCGGCCGCTGCCGCTGCGGCAAGGCCTACGACAAGGGCGAGACCATCGCCAAGAACCCCGACGGCTGGGGCCATCCCGCCTGCGTATGACCCGTCCGCCGTCCGACTGGCGGGCGGCTCCGTCCGTTGCTTGAGACCGGCCGACCCGGGCGCGCGTGAGCCTTCACCCACGCGTGTATCCGGGTTCGCCGAGGGTTCTGTTCTCCGAGCGCTTGTGGCTGCATACTGTCCTCCTCGCACCGGTGACGAACCGTTTTACCTGCTCTTTTGTCGCTCTCACGACATGGTCGGCACCGGCGAGAACCTCCCCCTTGCTGCTGCCGCGGTCACCCCTCGGCGGAAGCTTTCCCTGCCCGTGAAAGACCCGAGGATCCGTGCCAGTACCTGTTCTCCTGACCGGGCGCTCCGTGCGCCTGGAGCCGCTGGCGATGCGGCACGCCGAAGCCCTCGCGCGGGCCGGCGGGGCGGACCGATCGGCCTACGCCTTCACCCCCGTACCCGACGGCTTCGAATCGGCCCTCGACTACATCGCCCGTGCCCTGACAGATCAGGCGGCAGGACGCTCCCTGCCCTTCGCCCTGGTCAGTACGGCCGACGAGCGAGTCATCGGCTCGACCCGGTTCCTCGAACTCGACTACTGGCGGGGGCCGCTGACCTGGCCGCCCGTCCCCGGCATGCCCCACGGAGATCCGCTGACCGCCGTGCCGGACGCCGCCGAGATCGGCAACACCTGGATCGCCCGCGACGCCCGCGGCACGGGTATCAACACCGAGGCGAAGTACCTCATGCTCCGGCACGCCTTCGAAACCTGGGGCGTCCGCCGCATCACGATGCGCGCCGACGCCCGCAACACCCGCTCCAGAATCGCCATCGAGCGCCTCGGAGCGAGTTGCGAAGGCGTCCGTCGCGCCCACTCACGGGGCCTCGACGGAGCCGTCCGAGACACGGCCTTCTACTCGATCCTCGACGAGGAATGGCCGACCGTCCGCGACATCGTCGAACTCCGCCTGTCGACCCCCCGCCAGGTGCGCGTCCCGCAGGACCTGCTCCCGGCCTGAGCCCCTCCGCCACCGCTCCGGCGGGCGCTTCGCGCCCCCGCCGGAGCGGTGGTCCCCCACGCGGTGGCGGTCGGAATCCCCTCGTGCACGTCCAGGCCCTCCCGGTACGGTGATCGCGACAGTGAGCCGCGCCACCCGAAGGGACCGAGTGATCGTGCCGACCGGAACCGCCGACGTACTCCTGCGGACGGAGGGCCGGGCCGGATTCATCACCCTGAACCGCCCCCGTGCCATCAACGCCCTCACCCACGCCATGGTCCTCGCCGTCGACGCGGCCCTGACCGCCTGGGAGCACGACCCGGCCGTCACCACCGTCGTCATCGAAGGCGCCGGTGAGCGCGGCCTCTGCGCCGGCGGCGACATACGCGCCATCCTCGACGGCGCGCGCGCCGGCGGCTCCGCGTCCGAGGCCTTCTGGCGCGACGAGTACCGCCTCAACGCCCGGATCGCCCGCTACCCGAAGCCGTACGTCGCCCTCATGGACGGCATCGTCATGGGCGGCGGCGTCGGTGTCTCCGCGCACGGCTCCGTCCGCGTCGTCACCGAACGTTCCCGGGTCGCCATGCCCGAGACCGGCATCGGATTCGTCCCCGACGTCGGCGGCACCCACCTCCTCGGCCGCGCCCCCGGCGAACTCGGCACCCACCTCGCCCTCACCGGCGGCCACGTCGGCGCCGCCGACGCGATCCTCACCGGCCTCGCCGACCACTTCGTCCCCTCCGCCGAACTGCCCGCCCTGGCCCGCGACCTGACCCTGCTGCCCGCCGCGGAGGCCGTCGCCCGCCACACCGCCACCGCGCCGCCCGGCGTCCTCGCCGAACAGCGGGAGTGGATCGACGCCTGCTACCGGGCCGAGACCGTCGAGACAGTCGTCGAGCACCTCTTCGACACCGGCGTGCCCGCCGCCAAGGAGGCGGCCACCACCCTCCTCACGAAGTCACCGACCGCCCTCAAGGCGACCCTGGCCACCCTTCGCCGCTCCCGCGCCCTCGCCACCCTGGAGGAGGTCCTGGACCTGGAGTTCCGAGTGTCCTGTGCGGCCCTCACCACCCCCGACCTCGCCGAGGGCATCCGCGCCCAGGTCGTGGACAAGGACCGCAACCCCCGCTGGACCCCGCCGACGCTCCCCGAGGTCACGGACGAGGCCGTCGCCCGCTTCTTCACCCCACCGCCCGGCGGCGACCTCGGCCTTGGCGGCGGCTGAGCACGCTCGCCCCCTACCGCCCGGCCCCGGGCCCCAGCCGGACCGTGACCGTCTTCGGCCGCTGGTACTCCTGGAGGGCCAGGGTGCTCAGATCGGTGCCGTGACCGGAGGCGCCGCGGCCGCCGTGCGGGAGCTCCGCGGTCTGGACGAGATGGCAGTTGAGCCAGGCCTCGCCCGCGTCCAGGGCGGCGGCCAGCTCCAGGCCGGTCGCCAGGTCGGTGGTCCAGACGCTCGCCGCCAGTGCCTGCGGGACGCTGTTCGCCAGGGCGAGGGCGGCCGCCGTCCCTTCGGCCCGCTGCACGGTGAGCAGCGGGCCGAACACCTCCTCGGTGACGGCCGGGTCGTCGTCCGGGACGTCCGCGAGCAGGCGGGCCGGCCGCCAGAGCCCCGCCTCCTCGCCCGGCGCCGGGGCGATGCCCGACACGAGGTTCCGCTTGGCTCCCGATGAGGCGACCAGACGGTCGTACCGCTCGGCCTGGTCCGGGTTGTTCAGCGGCCCGAAGTCACGCCCGGCCACCCGGGAGCCCAGGGCCGCCGCGAGCCCCTCGACGGCGGCCTCGTAGTTCTCCGGCAGGGTGATGACCCGCGCGGGCGCGGCACAGCTCTGCCCCGCGTTGTACGTGACGGCCTCCGCGAGGGACGCCCAGGTGTCGGCGGGCGCGTCGGGCAGGACGATCGCCGGGGCGTTGCCGCCCAGCTCCAGACTGACCCGCCGGGTCCCCGCGCGTACCGCCACGTCCGCGCCGGCCCGCCCGCTGCCGGTGAACGCCACCATGTCCACCGCGGATTCCACGAGCAGCCGCCCCGTCTCCCGGTCGCCCGTGACGCACCGGAGCACATCCGCGCCGAGCGCCGACCCGGCGTGTTCGGCGAGCAGCCGGAGGCTGTCGGGGGTCGTCTCGGCCGGCTTCGCCACCACCGTGTTCCCGGCCGCCAGGGCCGGCGCGCAGCGCCAGGCCGCCATGAGCAGCGGGTAGTTCCAGGGCACCACCGCCCCCACCACACCGACCGGCTCCCAGCGCACCCAGCTCTCGTGGCCCGCCACCAGGCGGCCACCGGCCGGTGCGGTACGGGCCCTGGCGGCCGTCGCGAAGAACCGGAACAGGTCCGCGACCTGCTCGATCTCGCCCGCCGCCTCCGCCCCGGGCTTCCCCGTCCCGGCCCGCTCACGGGCCGCGTACTCCGCCGCGTGCTCCTCGACCAGGCCCGCGAGCCGGTCCAGCCGCCGCCCGCGCTCCTTCGGAGTCAGCGCGCTCCAACCGGGGAGCGCGGCGCGTGCGGCGGACACGGCGGCGCGGACCTCGGGCAGCCGGGACCGGTCCGCTGTACCGCGCGGGGCCCCCGTACGGGGGTCGGTGAGCTCGACGGGGGGAGACGTGAAGCTGGAGCTCATGAGGGCCTTTCGCGGTTCGGGGCGGTCCGGGGTTCGCAGGGGCGGCCCGGTTCGTCGGGGCGGTCCGGGTTCACACGTCGTACGACCGCAGCCAGAGCTCCAGCGTGAGCGCCAGCCACAACTTGCCGCCCTGCCGGGGCAGCAGGGCTCCCTCGCCCCGCAGCCAGGCCCGGACGGTCTCCGGCCGGAACAGCCCGCGCCGCCGGGACGTGGGCCCGAGGAGGAGGTCCTGGCCGAGGTCGCGGAGCGGTCCCGTCAGCCACTCCTGCACCGGCACCCGCATCCCGCTCTTGGGCCGGTCGACCACCGTGTCCGGGAGCAGGTCCCGTACGGCCTCCTTGAGGATCCACTTCTCCGCCGTACCACGGAGCTTGAAGGAGGGCGGGGTCGCGAAGGCGTGGTCGACGACCGACCGGTCGAAGAGCGGCGAGCGCCCCTCCACCCCCTGCGAGGAGGTCAGCCGTTCCACCTTCGTGAGGATGTGGTGGGCGCCCTTGGTCCGCAGGTTGCAGTGGAGCAGCTGGTTGAGGAGGTGCCCCATCCGGTACGGGCCGCCTCCGTCCGCCGTCAGGTACGGCGCCACGTGCCGCTCCAGGGGCGGGGCGTCCCGCAGGGCGTCGAGCGCCGGGGCCGTGAGGAGGTCCGGAAGGTCCGTCCAGCACTTGCGGTACGAGCGGAGGTACGCCGTCGCCCGGTCCTCGTCCCAGGGAGCGCCCGGCGTCCGGTGCATCTCCTGGACCAGCATGGGAAGGTTCTTCGGCCCGCCGAAGACGGGGTCACCGCCCTCGCCGTTGAGGACGACGGAGGCGCCGTCGGCGGCCACGGCCTCGGCGAGCAGCAGGTTCGGCACGGTCAGCGGATCGCCGACGGGGCTGTCGAGCAGCGCGGCCGCCTCGGCCAGCCGGGCGGCCACGGTTTTGCCCGATACGTTCAGGACCCGGTGGCGGGTGTGGCAGTGCGCGGCCACCAGACCGGAGTACCCCAGCTCGTTCGGCAGGTCGTCGCCGAAACTGATGGAGTAGGTGTGCACCGGGTGACCGTGGAGCTTCGCCGCCAGGGCCGTGACCAGGGAGCTGTCGATCCCGCCGGAGAGAAGCACGGCGGCAGGCTCGGCGGCGGGCAGCCGGCTCGCCGTCGCCCGCTCCAACAGACCGCGCAGCTCCAGGACATGGCCGGTCGGGTCCTGCGGCGGCGGCTGCTCGAACCGCTCCCGGGGCTCCCAGTGGACGGTCTCGGTGGTCGTCCCGTCCCCGCGCAGCCGCAGCACCCGCCCGGGAAGTAGCTCCCGTACGCCGGTCAGCAGGGTCTCCTCCCCGGGCAGATAGGCGAAGGTGAGGAAGGAACGGACCGCGGACAGGTCCATCGAGGTGCCGAGCGCGGGCCAGCGGCGCAGCGCGCGCAAGGAGGTGGAGGCTGCCCAGGCGCCGCCGGCCCACGCGTAGAAGAGGGTGCGGGCGCCGACGTGATCGCGGATCAGGACCAGGTCCCGGCCGTCGAGCACGGCGAGCACGAACATCCCCTCGGCCAGCGCCACCCCCGCCTCGCCGAGCAACGCCCAGCAGCGAAGGAGCAGTTCACTGTCCGAACAGCCGGGCGGCGGCGGAGCGGCCCGCTCCGCGAGCGCGGCGAGCAGCACCGGCCGGTTGTGCAAGGTGACCTCACCGACCGCCGTACGGCCGTACGCGGTGAACGGGCCCTCGGCGCGGCCGGTCTCACCGGTGAGCAGGGACAGCTCGGCGCCGGGGACGTCGGCCGGGACGTGACCGGGGCCGAGGGCGCCCATCGCGTCGAGATGGGCGCGGGCCTGCCCGGTGGTGGCGGCCAGGCAGGCGCACAGACGTGCCACGTACGGCTCCTTCTCTTGTGCTCTCTCGTGCTCTCGGGTGGCGGACTGGGGCGGCCGGGCTCAGCCGAAGTCGTCGTCGCTCCAGGCGTCCCCTTCGCCGTCCCAGTTCGCGTCCCAGTCGTTCCCGTCGCCGCCCCCGTCGTCAGCGCTGTCACCGCCGCTTTCACCGCCGGAGCCGTCACCACCGCCGCCGGAGGACTGGCTCGCCTGCGCCTGCTGCTGCCGCAGCGCCTCCTCCTGCTCGGGGGACAGGCTCAGCGGCGGCAGCTGGGCGGCGGTGACCGCGAGGGTCGCCACCCCGAGGCCGGTCAGCAGGACGCCCATCCGGCCGCCGAACGAACTGCGGTTGACCAGGACCTTCTCGCCGCGCGCCCACAGGGTGCGGCCGTAGCCGATGTCCCGGGCGTAGGTGACGGTGCCGTCGGCGAGGGTGCGCTTGATGATGCGGTCGCCGAGCAGCTCGTCGGTGCCGGAGGCGCCGCGGCTGTCGCGCCACCGCACGAGGTGCGGATGGGCGGGCGTGCGGCGCCGCCACTCCTCGAGGCCGTCCTCGTAGGTGCGGTGGACGGTGCCGTCGGCGAGCAGTTCGTCCGTGTAGCCGATCTCTTCGGGACGGATCATGGTGTGCGTACCTCGGGTCTGTGGGAGGGAGCGCCGGGACGGGTCACGCGGCGGGCCAGGTCATGAAGCCGGTTCCGCGCAGTCCGCGCAGGCCGCTCCACAGGGAGTCCCGGGGCGGTCGTGGCCCCCGGGTCAGTCGCAGCACGGTCCGTACGAGCCGGGCCGGGGGCACGGCCGCCACCTGGGCGAACCGCCCGCCCGCCAGCCAGTCGGCCTCCCGGGGACGCAGGGCGGCGGGCCGGGCCGCGAGGGCGGCGGGGCCGGGCGCCGGGCCGCGCCCCGAGGGCAGGCGCAGGGAGGCCGCGTGCCGGGGCACCAGGCCCAGGGAGACGACCCGGACGCCGGGAACCGGCCCCAGTCCGGCCCGGACCCGGGCCGGGAGCGCGACCCCGGACGGACTCGCGTCGTGCAGGACGTGCACGGTGGCGCCGCCGGCCCGTTCCAGGGCGGCGAGCAGGCGCGGGTCGAGCGGCAGGGCGTCGGCGGCGGTGAGGATCGGGCACGCCGCTTCCAGATGGACGTGGTTGGCGAGCAGCATCCCGGCGATCGAACGGTCCTGGCAGAGCAGCAGCCGGGGCAGACCGTAGTCGTAGAGGTCCGGCTCCGACGGTTCGCCCGTGCCCGGGAGGTACGGGGCGGGTGGCGCGACCGGCGGCGGGAGGAGGCCCGGTACGGTCTCCCGGCCGCGCGCGTCCAGGGTGCGGGTGAAGGTGGGCAGGCGCGGGGCCGGGGCGGGGGTGCCGGGGACCCGGCTGAGGAGGGCCGTGCCGGGGCTCAGGACGCGGCAGGTCTCGTAGTAGAGCTGGCGCTCGGTGAAACGCAGCCCGCCGGGCGCGGCGGCGCGGACGGCGGCCACGGCGATCGCCCGACCGGTCACCCCTGCCGACACGCGGGCGGCGATTCCGGAGCCGGGGCCGTGGCCCGGACGGGCGGGTTCGCCCTTGAGCGGGCGCGGGAGGTGTCGCTGGCTCATCCGGCCTGGGCGCCTTTCGTTCGGGACGGCGTACCGGCAGACGACGTACCGGCAGACGTCTCGCCGGTCAGTGTCGTCGGCTCGCCCGCCGGCCAGGTCAGGAATCCGTGAGCGGCCCGGAGATCGGAGGGCCCGGCGGCCGTCGCCCGTTCCACCGCCTCCGTGACGACGGACTCCAGGCGGGCCGGGGGGACGGCGGCGAGGGGGCTCCAGAAACCCTCGGCCAGCCACACGGCGTCCTCCTCGGACAGTCCTGCGACGGAACGGAGATCCGCGGCGTCGACGGCGCGCGGGGGAGCGACCCGGTGCACGGCGCCCCGCCGGTGCCGGACCGCGGCGACCGGGAGGCCGGCGTCCAGCACCACCCGGTCCGGGTGGGCGAGGCGGAGCAGTGGGGCGAGCAACGCCCCCAGGGCGCTCGCGTCGTGCAGGACCACCACCGGGAGCCCGCCGGGAACATCCGCCAGCGCGTCGTGAGCGACGGCCGGTTCGGCCTCGACGAGGAGGGCCTTCAGGCGGGCGGGGATGCCGTTGGCCCGGAGGAACACGGCGACCGCGTGGTCGGTGCAGAGGAGGACCACGACGGGGCGGCCCACGGGGGACTCCGGGAGCGCCGGGGCGTGCGGTCCGTCGTCGACCACACCCGGAGGCAGTTGCCCGTACGTGGTCCGCCAGCGGTCCTCCATCAGCTCCCGGAAGCGGGATTCGTACGGAGTGATCAGCGAACCGCCCGGCCGCGCGGGCGTACGTTTCCGCAGCGTGGCCGCCGCGACGAGAGCGAGGGCGGCGGCGCCGCTGAGCGTCGACCACGCGCCGTCGGCGCGGGCGGAGAGGATGAAGAGGGGGAGCGCGAGGGGCAGGGCGACCAGCCACCGGACGAGGGGCCGGACCCCGCGTGCGGGCGACGGCCCCCAGGTGCCGCTGAACGTCCGGCTGAGGTACCAGAGTTGGGTGACGGTCACCTTCCGGCGGCCGCCGTCGGTGGCGTGTGCGGCGATCCTTCGGATCCGGAGGTCGTTCATGCCCCGGCCGTGGCTCCTCGGGTCGAGCGCGAAGGGGCGGTCGCAGCGCGAACAGACGAAGCCGGTCCGCTCCTTGGCCGTCAGACCGGCGGCGCAGTGCGGGCAGATCACCGGCCACCCACCAGGTCAGGACCTGCCGCCTCCGGCCAGGTCAGGAAACCCAGGTCGGCGGCGCGCCGCAGGTCGGCGTCGACCCCGCGGGTGACCTGCGCCGCGACCCGGTCGACCACGGCGAGCAACCTGGCCGGCGGCAGCCCGACGAGGGGGAACCGCCAGCCCTTCCCGAGCCACTTCAGTTCCTCCGGGGTGAACGTGCCGAGCTCGGCGAGGAGCCGCATCTGCTCCGGACCGGGCTTGCGCCCCGGATCCCGGTAGGCCACCGCCTGCGGCAGGGACCGCACCGAGCGCAGCGGCGGACCGGCGTCGACGACCGTGCGGCCCAGCAGGGCGTCCCGGAGCTGACGGACGAGGAGTTCGCCGGACGCGTCGGTGTCGTGGAGCACGAGGACCGGGCCGCCCGACGGTACCGCGCGGGCCTCCTCGGGGCTCCGGGCCGGGACGAGGCCGTACCGGGCGGGCAGGCCGGCGGCGACGAGAAAGGCGACGACGGCGGGGTCGGGGCAGACCAGCACCCCGTTCGTGGTGTCCCCGCCCGTCCCGGTGGCCGTACCGCTGGCGGCCCTACCGCCCTTGGGCGCCTTGGCATCGAGCACACCGGGCGGCAGCGCCCCGTACACCTTCCGCCACTCGGCCAGCACCTGTCCGGGGAAGGCCTCGCGGGAGACGGGCGGGATGCCCTTGCCCGCGCCCGCGGACCGGGCCGCGCCGATGACCAGGGCGGCGATCAGCATGGCGCCGGTGACGATCAGTGGATGCGGGATCTCGCTGACGACCGCCGCGACGACGGCCACGCCGCCGACGACGGCCGCCATGCCCAGGCAGCCCTGCGCGAACGTGCTGTCCTTGATGCGCTTGCGGGAGAGGGCGTACCAGAGTTGGTCCGGGACGATGCCGATCCGGCCCTCGTCGGTGAGGGCGGCGGTGATCCGGCGTACCCGGAGGTCGTTGAGACGGAGCGGGTTGGTCTTGGGGTCCAGCGCGTACTGCTTGGAGCAGCGGGAGCAGCGGTTGCCGGTGCGTTCCCTGCGGAGCAGGTCGTGTTCGCAGTGGGGGCAGATCACCGGGGCACCTCCAGCGCGGTGGCCATCCGGCGCAGCCGGGCGGCCAGCCGTTCCCGGACCGTCGTGGCGGCGATGCCGTGGACCCGCTGGGCGCGCTCGATGTCGCGGAGCGCGGCGGCCAGGGCCCCGTGATCGATGAGGGCTCCGGCGGCCAGGGCCCTGGGGGCGGTGAGCGCACCTGCGGCCGGGGCCGTGCGCGGACCCGCGGCCGGGGCGGTGCGGCCGCCCGGCCCGGCGACGGATACCTCGGCCCGCCGCTCGGCCTCGGCCGCGGTGATCGCGTAGTCCTCGTGGTCGATCCCGTAACCGGTGTTCGCGGCGAGGATGGTCAACGGCACGTCGGCGCGGTTGGCGAACGAGTGCGGCATCATCTCCGGGATCCGGATCAGCATGCCCGGTACGAGCGGGACGTCGACGACACGCGCCCGGGCCGCGTCGTACAGCCCGCAGGCGGCATGGCCGAGGCTGAGGACGAAGTGCTCGCCGCCGTGCGCGTGCGGGGTGAAGGCGCTGCGCGGGCCCACGACCCCGAGTTTCACGGTGGCGTTGGACGGCCGCTCGGGCGAGGTGGCCGCGTCGCCCACCAGGTAGTGGGCGAACTGCCCGTCGTCGATGAACGGCAGGAACTCCCGCTCGGGGCCGAGCTCCCGGCGCCCCTCCCGGTCGGCGAGCAGGATGCTGCCGTCGGGCCTCAGGTGGTACAGCTCGACTCCGCCGGGCAGGTCCCCCGGCACCCCGCTCGGAAGGTCATCCGGTATCCGGTCCTTCGCTCGTACGGATCGCTCCGCCATCGCGCCTCCCCCTGACGCCCGTTGGGCGTACTCACGCACAACCACCGCATGGTAGAACGCCGTTCGGGAACAGCGGGAGACCTCGGCACGACTCCCGCGCGGCCCGGGGGTGAACGCACGTCGTCTCCGGACGGGGCGGCGGCCCGGAGGCGAGACCGGTCATCTGCGGGCCGCCGGCTCCCTCAGCGCCCCGGCGGCCGTCCGCCACGCCTCCGTGACCGCCCCGTGGGCCAGCGTCGTCGCCGCGGCCACGTCGGCGGGCAGCCGGAGCGGTGTCCCGATGTGGACGTGCAGGCCGGGCCTGCGGACGGGCGCCGTGAGCACACCCGCGATCTGCTTCACACGCCCACCGGAGGTGATCCGGCGGGCTCCGGCCTGGCCGATCGGCACGACCGGTGCCCCGGTGACCCCGGCCAGCCGGGCGAGCCCGGTACGGAAGGGCTCCGGCGGGTTCTCGGCGGAGTCGGGGCGCGGCGGGATGCGGCCCTCCGCGTACAGCATGACGTGCCGTCCCGAGGCGAGCGCGACGGCGGCGTGGTCGAGGGCGGCGGCGGCGCGCGCCGAGTTCCGGTGGACGGGCACATGGCCCTCGCGGGTCAGGACCCGGCCGAGCAGCGGGACCCGCCAGAGCCCGGAGGTGGCGAGCAGGACGGGCTCGACGGCCAGCCGCTTGCGGAGCGCGGCGAGGACGAGCGCCGGGTCGGCCGTCGACGTGTGGTTCACGACGAGGATGCTGCCGGGTTCGATCCGGGCCTCCGGGTCGGTGGTGACGGTCAGTCGACCGAAGAACGGCACGACATGGGCGGCGAGACGGCTGAGCACGGGCGGGCCCCCTGGGTCCGAGGACGAAGCTTTGACCCCCTCATCGTGCGGTCCGCGGCCTTCACCCGCATGAGCACGCGTACTCAGCTGCCGTACCCAACCACGGGCCGCGCGGGCCCCGGTGGCCCCGGACCTTCCCGTCCGGTCTACGCTGGGGGCGACGAGCCGACAGGCCGAAGAGCACCAGGGGAGGGGCGCGACACGGTGGCACCTCCCGCGCGACGCCCCACACCCCTCCGACGACTCGCGACGCTCCTGCCCGCGATCCTCTGCGCGGTGTGGTCCCTCCTCGTACTCCCGGCACCGGCGGCGCAGACCCTGGGCCCCATGCCCCACCCGGCCTCCGCCCCGGCCGCCTCCGCCCCCCACCACGGCCCGCCGCGTGCCTCCTCGCCCGAGCCGCACTTCGCGCCCACCGCCGTCGTACGACTCCCGGCCGCCGTCGAGAACCCCGTACGGATCCCGGGAACTCCCGCGGCCCTCGGCACCGTTCCCCCCGAACCGCACGTCCCCGCGCGTGGCGTGCTCGTGGGCGACCCCCGCCGGGAGCGTGCGCCGCCCGGCACCGACCACGGCCCCCGCGCCCCGCGCGGTCCTCCTTCCACCCGGCACAGCTGACGTTCTCCCGCGTCGCCGTCCGGGTCCTCGGCATGCCCTCGGACCGGTCCCGACGCGTATCCGACCGTACGTCCGGCACGGCCGACGCGCGTCCCCGCCCTCCGCGTGGACGCACGCCGTCGCCGTGCGCTGCCTGTGGAGCACCCATGTCCTCTCGATCCGCGTTCTGGCGCGCGCTGCTCGCGCTCGCCGTCGTCGCGCTCTCCCTCTGGATCACCCTGACCACCCCGCCCCGTCTCGGACTCGACCTCCGCGGCGGGACCCGCATCGTCCTCCAGACCGAGGACGGACCCGCCGTACGTGCCGACGCCGCCGCCACCGACCGCGCCCTCGAGGTCCTGCGCAAGCGCGTCGACGGACTCGGTGTCGCGGAACCCTCCCTCGCCCGCTCCGGAGAACGGCGCATCGTCGTCGAACTCCCGGGACTGAGCGACCCACGCCAGGCGGCCGAGGTCATCGGCCGTACGGCGCAGCTCACCTTCCACGCCGTCACCGGAACGGCACAGGCTCCCGCCGGTCCTGCCGGTTCCGCCGGTTCCGCCGAGCAGAACGGTGCCCGCGTCCTCGCCGACCCCGACGCGCCCGGCCGCTTCCTCGCCCTGGCCGCGCCCGCGCTCACCGGCGACGGCGTCGAGAGCGCCGACGCCGTCCTCGACACCTCCAACGGCCGGGGCTGGACGGTCGACCTGTCCTTCCGCGCCGGCGCCGCCGCCGGCTGGGCCCGGCTGACCGGCGACGCGGCCTGCGCGGCGCCCGCGGACCCGGCGCGCAGGGTCGCGATCGTGCTCGACGGCCGCGTCGTCTCCGCTCCCGGCATGCAGGCCGGCGTGCCGTGCGGCGCGGGCATCGGCGGCGGGTCCGCGCAGATCACCGGCGGGTTCTCCGCGCGGGAGGCGCGCGATCTCGCGGCGCTCGTGGAGGGCGGCGCGCTGCCGGTCCCGGTGACGACGGTCGAGCAGAGTACCGTGGGACCGACCCTCGGCGCGGAGGCGATCCGGGCGAGCGCCCTGGCCGCGGTCATCGGCCTCGCCTGCACCGGCGTCTTCGTCATGCTGGTCTACCGGCTCCTCGGGATCCTCGCGACGGCCGCCCTCCTCCTGTACGGGCTGATCTCGTACGCCGCCGTGGTCGCCCTGGGCGCCACGCTCACGCTGCCCGGACTCGCCGGGTTCGTCCTGGCCATCGGCATCGCCGTCGACGCGAACGTCCTCGTCTTCGAACGGGCGAGGGAGGAGTACGCGGCCCTCGGCCGGTCCACCGCCCGCGACCCACGGCGCCCGCTGGCGACGGCGTTCGGCAAGGTGTGGAGCGCGGTCGCGGACTCCCACGTCACCACCCTGCTCGCGGCCGGCCTGCTGTTCGTCTTCGCCACGGGCCCGGTCAAGGGCTTCGGCGTGACCCTCGCGATCGGCGTCGTGACCTCCCTCCTCACCGCGATGGTGATCACCCGGCTCCTCGCCGACCTGACGCTCCGCCTGCCCGTGGTGCGCCGACGGCCCGCGGTCACCGGCATGGCGGGCCTCGGCCGGCTGCGGACCCGGCTGACCCGGCGTGTCCCGCGCCTGATGGTCCACCGGCGCCGCTGGCTGATGTCCTGCGCCGGGCTCCTGATGGTGGCGCTCGCCGGAATCGGCGTCCGGGGACTGGAGTTCGGCGTCGAGTTCACCGGCGGCCGGGTCGTCCAGTACACCGCCGAACGACCCGTCGACGCCGACGCGGCCCGCGCGGCGATCGCGGCGGCGGGCTTCCCCGACGCCGTCGTCCAGGCGACCGGCGGTGGTGAAGGCGACGCGTCCGACGGCGGCGATGTGTCGGTACGCGTACGGGAGACCGGCGACGGCGAGCAGAGCGAGATCCGGGACGCGCTCACCCGGGTCGCCGGCCCGGTGGAGGTGGAGCGCGACGACCTGATCGGACCGAGCCTGGGAGGGGAGCTGCGCACCCACGCGCTGCTCGCGCTCGGCCTCGCGGTGGCGGCCCAGCTGCTGTATCTGACGGTACGGTTCCGCTGGACGTACGCGACGGCCGCGGTGGCGGCGATGACGCAGGACGTCCTGCTCGTGGTCGGCCTGTTCGCCTGGCTGGGCAAGCCGGTGGACAGCGTCTTCCTGGCCGCGCTCCTGACCGTCGTCGGCTACTCGGTCAACGACTCCGTGGTCGTCCTCGACCGGCTGCGGGAACTCAGGCGGCGCGGCGGGGGAGTCCCGCTCCCGGACCTCGCGGACCGGGCCGTCGCCCAGACCCTGCCCCGCACGGTCAACACCGGTATGGGGGCGCTCTTCGTCCTCGTGGCGCTCGCGGTCCTGGGCGGCGACTCGCTCACCGACTTCTCCGTCGCGCTCCTCGCCGGGGTGGTCCTGGGCATGGCGTCCACCGTGTTCACCGCGATGCCCCTGGCCGTGGCCCTGGAGACCCGTAGCCCGGCCCAGGCCCCCGTCTCCGGGGGCGGCCCCGGAGGCGCAGCCGGGCCACGGCGGCGCGCCGGCGCCGACAACCGGGTGGACCGCTCGGGCGCCGTGGTCTGACCTCGCGACACGGCGGCCCGTCGTCCGAACGCCGCACGGCGGCCCGTCGTCCGTGCGCCGCACGGCGGGCCGCCGTCCCGGTCACGCTCCCCGGAGTTCGGCCTCGATCAGGTCGGCGGCCCGGCGCGTGCCGCCCTCGCGGGCCATCGACTCCTGGATCTCCCGTGCGCGGCGCGCCACTTCGGGGTCGTCGAGCAGGGCGAGCATGTCCTTCCGCAGGCGCTCCGGGGTGACCTCCTCCATCGGCAGGTACCGTGCCACGCCCAGGGACTGGAGCATGTCGGCGTTCCCGAACTGGTCGACGGCCTGCGGGACGGCCACCATGGGGGTGGCCGTGGCCAGGCCCTCCTGGCTGCCACCGGCGCCCGCGTGGGTGACGAACGCGTCGGCCTGTCGCAGAATCGCCAACTGGGGGACCCAGGAGTGCACTTCGACGTTGGACGGGACGTCACCGAGCTCGGCCGGGTCGACGAACTTCCCGATCTGCAGGACGACGTGCCAGCCCGGGAGCCCGGCGAACGCCTCGACGCAGTCCCGGTAGAAGCCGGGCTGCTTGGTGAAGGAGGAGCCGAGCGAGACCAGGACGACCTTCTCGGCGTCCGCCGGCCGCTGCCACTCGCCCTGTGCGGCGCGCTCGCCCTGGCAGGCGCCGACGAAGGTGTAGACGGACTCGTCGACCCGCTCGGCGTGCGGCTGGAGGGCCTTCGGGATGAGCACGAGCGCCCGGCGCGGGCGGGCGACGAACCTCTCGGAGTCGGTGTCGAGGCCGTGCTCCGCGAGCCAGGCCTCGAACCGGGCGTAGTACGCCTTGCCGCGCGGCGAGGCCTTGAGCTCGGCGGTCATCGGCGCGGCGACCTCCTCCTCGTACCCCTCCCAGGGCACGAGGTTCGGCCACAGCGAGACGGCCGGGACGCCCCAGGTGTGGGCGAGGACGCGGGCCGGATAGGCGGTGATGTCGTGGAGCACGAGGTCCGGCCGGTCCGCTTCGAAGGCCTCGGCGAGCTGGGGCAGCGCCTGGACGGCGTCGCTCAGGAACGGTTCGAGGTTGTCGATGAGTTCCGTGCCCCACGCGTCGGGGTCGTCGTCGGTCGGGAGCGTCGAGGTGTAGACGACGGGCGTGGCCCCGGTCTCCGCGACCTTCTCCGCGAAGGACGCGGGGATGGCGTAGCTGACGCGGTGGCCTCGGGCGACGAGTTCACGGATGACCTCGAGGCTGGGGTTCACGTGGCCGTGGGCGGCGATGGAGAACATGGCGATGTGCGCGGGGGACGCGGTGGTGGTCATGCCGACCACTGTATGCGAGACGATACGTATCGTCTACTCGTTGATCCGACGCGTCGAGTTCACGCACGGTTCCTCTATCCATGAGCTGTGCATGCCAATATGACGCCTCCCGCACCATGCCGCCCGACCCAGGGGAGACAGTGAAGACACAGGCGTACGCCGCCAGGGGCGCCCTCGCCCTCGCCGGCGCCCTCACGTTGATCATCGCCCTGCCCGGCAGCGCCCTCGCCGCCCCGCCCCCCGCGCTGCCCGCGAACGCCGACGGTCTCGAGCAGACCTTCCAGCCGGCCTACGACTACGACACCGACGGCTGCTACCCCACCCCCGCGATCGGGCCCGACGGCACCGTCAACGGCGGACTCAACCCGTCCGGCGCCGTCAACGGCCAGTGCCGGGACTCCTGGGACCTCACCCAGACCAACGGATACGCCCGCGCGAAGTGCAACAACGGCTGGTGCGCCATCCTCTACGGCCTGTACTTCGAGAAGGACCAGGCCGTGGCCGGCAGCAGCCTCGGGGGGCACCGGCACGACTGGGAGCACGTCGTCGTATGGGTGCAGAACAACCAGGCGCAGTACGTCTCCACGTCCGCCCACGGCAACTTCGACATCCACGGCCGGGACCGGATCCGCTGGGACGGCACCCACCCCAAGGTCGTCTACCACAAGGACGGCATCGGCACGCACTGCTTCCGCCCGGCGAACACCAACGACGAACCGCCCGAGAACCACCAGCACACCTGGCAGTTCCCGAGCCTGGTCGGCTGGAACGGCTACCCGGCCGGCCTGCGCGAGAAGCTCAGCGCGGCCGACTTCGGCAGCGCGGTGTTCGGCCTGAAGGACGGCAACTTCGCCGCCCACCTGGCCAAGGCCAAGCCCGCCGGCATCCCCTTCGACCCGTACGCCTGACCAAATCCCCTAGGGCGGCAACGTTTTCCGCCCCTGCGGCGACCACCTTCCGTCCGCCCTTTCCCGGCGGGCACCCCCACGGACGGAAGGACGCACGACATGACCGAGACCCGAGGCAGGGCGAGACACCGCAGGCGCGGAGGGGCTCTGGTGATCGGTGTCCCGGCGGCGGTCGTCGTGGCAGGGGTCCTGGCGTACGGCACGGCCTTCGGCGTGTTCGGCGCGGACACCCGGCCCGAGGCGAAGGCGGCGGCCGCCCCCGCGTGGGCGCGTGACGTCGCCGACGGCTTCGCCTCGGTCGACGCGCTCGGGCAGAAGGGGACGTACGGCGGGCGCGACGGGAGGACGGTCACCGTCCGGAGCCTCGCCGACCTCGAGAAGTACGCGACCGCCCCGGAGCCGTACGTCATCGTCGTGGCCGGGACGATCACCGTGAACCCCACGGGCAAGGAGATCAAGGTCGCCTCCGACAAGACCATCATCGGCTCGGGCACCTCGGGCCACATCGTCGGAGGCGGCTTCTTCCTCGGCCCGGGCGTCCACAACGTGATTATCCGGAACCTGACGATCCGGGACACGTACCAGGGTGTGTGGAACGATAAGGAACACGACTTCGACGCCGTGCAGATGGACGGCGCGCACCACGTGTGGATCGACCACAACGACCTGCGGCACATGGCCGACGGCCTCATCGACAGCCGCAAGGACACGACGTACGTCACGGTGTCCTGGAACCGTCTCGGCACCAACAACAAGACCTTCGGCATCGGCTGGACGGAGAACGTCACCGCCGACCTGACCCTCCACCACAACTGGTTCCGCGAGACCGAGCAGCGCAACCCGTCCACCGACAACGCCGCCCACGCGCACCTCTACAACAACCTGCTCCAGGACGACCCGGGCACGGACATCACGTCGTCCTACGGCAACTACGCCCGCGGCAGGACCCGCATGGTCCTCGAGAACAGCTACTTCCAAGGTGTGAACAACCCGGTCATCAAGGACGCCACCGCCGCCCTCGTCCAGCGCGGCAACGTCTTCTCCGGCACCACCGGCCGCAACGAGAGCGGCGGAACGGCCTTCGACCCGAGGACGTACTACCCGTACACCCTCGACCCGACGGCCGCGGTGCCCGCCCTGGTGAAGTCCGGCGCCGGCCCGCGCTCCTCCCTCGGCACGAGCCCGGCCGCGGTCGCACCCGCTGTCGCTCCCGCCGCCACCACCCTGACCGTGGCGAAGGACGGCAGCGGCAGGTTCACCAGCGTCCAGAAGGCCGTCGACGCCGTACCTGCGGGCAACACCGCCCCCGTGGTGATCCGGGTCGCGCCCGGCGTCTACCGCGAGACGGTCAAGGTCCCGTCGAACAAGCCCCACATCACCCTCGAGGGCACCGGCAGCAGCCGCAAGGACACCGTCATCGTCGAGGGCCATGCCTCCGGCATGACCAGGCCGGACGGCTCAGGGACGTACGGGACGGGCGGCAGCGCCACCGTCGCGGTCGAGGCCGACGACTTCCGGGCGCGCAACCTCACCGTCTCCAACGACTTCGACGAGGCCGCGAACCGGAACCTGAACGGGCACCAGGCCGTCGCCCTGCGCACCGCCGCCGACCGGATCGTCCTCGACGGCGTCATCGTCAGCGGAGACCAGGACACCCTCCTCC
Organism: Streptomyces sp. NPDC002773; assembly: GCF_040295605.1. Taxonomy (NCBI): domain Bacteria; kingdom Bacillati; phylum Actinomycetota; class Actinomycetes; order Kitasatosporales; family Streptomycetaceae; genus Streptomyces; species Streptomyces sp. NPDC002773. The sequence goes on along the minus strand of NZ_JBEOVO010000056.1, from coordinate 3,357 downwards.
TCGACACCGCCGCCAAGGACAGGACCGGCCGGGTGTACATGACCAACTCCTACGTGATCGGCAACGTCGACTTCGTCTTCGGCCGAGCCACCGCGGTCATCGACAGGTCCGTCCTCACCCTGAAGAAGCGCTGGGACGGCACGTCCGCCGGATACGTGACGGCGCCGAGCACCCCCGCGGGCCGCAAGGGCTTCCTCATCACGCGCTCCACCGTGAACGGCGACGTCACCGGGGGCAGCTTCTTCCTCGGGCGCCCCTGGCACGCGGGCGGCGACGCCACCCTCTCCCCGCAGACGACCGTCCGCGACAGCGTCCTCAGCGGCGCCGTCAGGACCGCGCCCTGGACGGACATGGGCGGCTTCTCCTGGAAGGCCGACCGCTTCGCCGAGTACCGCAACACCGGCCCCGGCTCCGGCCCGTCCCACCCGGACCGACCCCACCTGACGCCCGCCCAGGCCGCCACCCAGGACACCGCGCACTGGCTCGACGGCTGGACTCCGACCACGAGTTGACCGCCGACCGGCCGTGCCAGGGCACTGACCTGGGCGGACGGCTCAGGGAGCCGCTGTGCGATCATGCGGGGGCCCCAGGGGAGGGGCCGAATCGGTGTGGTGACGCGAGGAGAGCGGTGTGAACGCGGGCGGGGAACGGGACGGTTCGTCGGTACCGGACGACGTGTGGGAGCAGTTCCTGCGCGACTCGGTGGAAGGCGTGGCGGACGCCCCCAAGGAACCGTCCGCGCGAGCCCGGGTCGTGGCGGACCGGCTGCGCGACCAGCCCCGGACGGCCGAGGGATGGCGTACGTACACGCCGCCCCCGCCCCGGCGGAAGAAGGGCTGGTACGGAGTCGGGCTGCTGGCCGCGGTGGCGCTGCTCGTCGTGGCGGTTTTCGACCCGTGGCAGATGATCGGCACCTCCGACGGGAACAGCGCGTCGGGGGCGCCGCTCGCCCAGGAGGCGGAGCGACCGACACAGGCGCCGCCCGTGGAGCCGACCCAGCGCCCCACGCTCGCCGAGCCGTTCAAGGGCTCGCCCGCGGCGCGCTGGGCGGACGGAACGGCCGGGATCACCGTCCCGGCCGCCCGCGCCACCGGCTGGATGACCAAGGCACAGGTGGAACAGGCCCTCCGGCAGACCCGCGACTTCCTCGCCGCGTCCAACCTGGACCCGGCTGTCCTCGGCGGCGGGCGCCCCACGAAGGCCATCGCCCTGATCAACCCGCACCAGCGGGACGTCAAGGACTACCTGGCCGCCGCGTTCCGCACGCCGAGCGAGGAGAACGACCCGCTGCTGCTGTTCAGCCGCTTCGAGTCGTCACGCGCGCGCCTGGTCGGCGACGTGGTCAAGGCCCGGGGCCGCATCACCTACCGGGAGGGCGAGCGCGGCGCCCTCCAGGTCACCACCGACGTCACCTACGTGTACCCGGTCGCACCGGCGGGCGGCGGCGACGAGGTCGTGCGCACCATCGTGCGGCGCGAGGTGGTCCTCAACTGGGACGACCCCTCGAAGATCATCACCAGGCAGGGCACCTTCTCCCTCGTCTCGTACAAGGTCGACATGACCAACGGCGGCTGCGACAACAACACCGGCTACTTCCGACCGGAGTTCGGCACGAACGGAACCGGCACCGGCCCCACCGACGGCGAGACCGTCGACCCGTACGACCGCAGTACGGCGATCGCCGCCGGGAGCGGCACCGGCGGCGACGGCTGCAGGACCGCGACGCGTTCGTAACTCCCGTTTCGCGGACCGGGGCCGGCCGAGCGCGGCCGGGGCATGGTCACGCGCACGCGTGGCGGGCACGATGGGGGCGACCACGGCGGAAGGACGGGACCGCGCCGCCGAGGCAGCCGACAGCACTCGGAAGGGACGAGCCTCCCCATGCCCCAGCACTACGGCGACTACCAGCACGAGATCTACTTCGACGGGCTCTTCGGGGTGCTCCCCACGCTCCCGATGACCTTCGCCGAACTGGAGACGAAAGCGAGGGCGGCGCTCCCGCCCTCGCTCTGGTCGTACGTGGCGGGCGGCGCGGGCGACGAGTACACCCAGGAGGCCAACGTCACCGCCTTCCGGAACTGGGGACTCGTGCCGCGCATGATGGTCGGCGCCGCCCACCGGGACCCGTCCGTCGACGTGTTCGGGCTGACTCTGCCGTCCCCGCTGTTCATGGCCCCCGTCGGGGTCATCGGGCTCTGCGCCCAGGACCGCCACGGCGACCTGGCGACCGCTCGCGCCGCCGCCCGCACCGGCGTGCCGATGATCGCCTCCACCCTCTCCGAGGACCCGATGGAGGAGGTCGCCGCCGCGTGCGGCGACACACCGGGCTTCTTCCAGCTCTACACGCCCACCGACCGCGACCTCGCCGAAAGCCTCGTGCACCGGGCCGAGTCGGCCGGATTCCGGGGCATCGTCGTCACCCTCGACACCTGGATCACCGGCTGGCGCCCCCGCGACCTCGCCACCAGCAACTTCCCCCAGCTGCGCGGCCACGCCCTCGCGAACTACACCTCCGACCCCGTCTTCAGGGCCCGCCTTGCCAAGCCCCCCGAGGAGGACCCGCGCGCCGCCGTCCTGCAATGGGCGGGCGTCTTCGGCAAACCGCTGGTCTGGGACGACCTGCCCTGGCTGCGCTCGCTCACCGACCTGCCGATCGTCCTCAAGGGCATCTGCCACCCCGAGGACGTCCGCCGCGCCAGGGACGGAGGTGTGGACGGCGTCTACTGCTCCAACCACGGCGGCCGCCAGGCCAACGGCGGCCTGCCCGCCCTGGACGCCCTGCCGGAGGTGGTCGCCGCCGCCGAGGGCCTCCCCGTGCTCTTCGACTCCGGCGTCCGTACCGGAGCCGATGTCGTCAAGGCCCTCGCCCTCGGGGCCACCGCGGTGGGCGTCGGCCGCCCGTACGCGTACGGCCTCGCCCTCGGCGGTACGGACGGAGTCGTCCACGTCCTGCGCTCGCTCCTCGCCGAAGCCGACCTGATCATGGCCGTCGACGGCTACCCCACCCTCGCCGACCTCCGCGTCGACGGCGCCCTCCGCCGCGTACGGGCCTGAAGAACGGGCCCGCAGGGCCCCGAGCGCGCGGATTACCTGTCAGCCGAACGGCGTGGTAGGACTGTTCGGGCTCATCGATCGATGTCAACGGGGGATACGAATCGTGGCTGTCACGGTGCCGGACTGGGCGGACACTCTGCTGGACCTGGTGGGGGTGAACTGGCCCAACGTGGACGAGGACGCGTACCGCGACATGGCGGACGCGCTGCGGGAGTTCGCGGACGATCTGGCCGACGACGGCCAGCTCGCCAACAACCATGTGCAGCGCCTGTTGTCCTCGGGGCACGGCGAGGCGATGGACGC
>NZ_JBEOVO010000055.1:0-24178 GCF_040295605.1 Streptomyces sp. NPDC002773 | reverse complement strand
GGGGCCCGCCGCCCCCCCCCCCCCGGGCCCCCCCCCGCCGCGCGGGGCCCCCCGGGCGGGGGGGGGGCCGGCCCCCCCCCCCCGGGGGCGGGGGGGGGGGGGGGCGGGGGGCCCCCCCCCCCCCCCCCCCGCGGCAGGGGGATCGTCACACCGCCCACCAGACGGTGGTGTCCGCGGGCACCAGGGCCTCGTCGTCGACGATCCTGACGTCCTCGTTGGAGAGGAGATACCGGCCGGGCAGCGGGACGGAGATGGCCCGGCCGGTGGTGTTGGCGGTGCAGACGAATCCGTCGCGGCGGAAGGAGAGCACACCCTCGGGTGCCTCCAGCCACTCGACGGACTCGCCCGCACCGAGTTCGGGGCGCTCGCGGCGCACGGCGAGCGCGCTGCGGTACAGCTCCAGGGTGGAGCCGGGGTCGCCGGTCTGCGCCTCGACGCTCAGGGCGCCCCAGGTCGCGGGCTGCGGCAGCCAGGAACCGCCGCCGCCGAAGCCGTACGAGGAGCCCTCGACGGACCACGGGATCGGCACCCGGCAGCCGTCGCGGAAGCCGTCCTGGCCGCTGGCCCGCCAGAACGACGGGTCCTGGCGCACCTCGTCGGGAAGGTCGGTGACGTCCGGCAGGCCGAGCTCCTCGCCCTGGTAGACGTACGCCGAGCCGGGCAGCGCCAGCATCAGCAGGGTCGCGGCACGCGCCCGGCGCAGGCCGAGCTCGCGGTCGCCGGGGGTCCGCAGCTGGGTGCCGAGGCCCGCCGGGTTGGCGAAGCGGGTGGCGTGCCGGGTGACGTCGTGGTTGGAGAGGACCCAGGTGGTGGGGGCGCCGACCGGGCGCATCGCCTCCAGGGACTCGTCGATGACGGTACGCAGTTCGGTGGCGTCCCAGTGGGTGCCCAGGTACTGGAAGTTGAAGGCCTGGTGCATCTCGTCGGGGCGCACGTAGTTCGCGGTGCGGGCGACGGTCGGGGTCCAGGCCTCGGCGACGAGGACGCGCTCCCCGTCGTACTCGGAGAGGACCTGCCGCCAGGAGCGGTAGACCTCGTGGACGCCGTCCTGGTCGAAGAACGGCATGACGTCGTTGCCGAGCAGCTTCAGCTGGTCGTGGGCACCGAGGTCGGGCAGGCCCTCGGCCTTGACGAGGCCGTGGGCGACGTCGACGCGGAAGCCGTCGACGCCCATGTCGAGCCAGAAGCGGAGGATCGACCGGAACTCGTCGCGTACGGCCGGGTGTTCCCAGTTGAAGTCGGGCTGCTCCGGGGCGAAGAGGTGCAGGTACCAGTCGCCGGGGGTGCCGTCCGGGTCCTCGGTGCGGGTCCAGGCCGGGCCGCCGAAGATGGACTCCCAGTCGTTGGGCGGCAGTTCGCCCTGCTTCCCCTTGCCGGGGCGGAAGTGGTAGCGCTCGCGCAGCGGCGACCCGGGGCCCTCGCGCAGCGCGCGCTGGAACCACTCGTGCTGGTCGGAGGAGTGGTTGGGGACCAGGTCGACGATGATGCGCAGGCCCAGTCCGTGGGCCTCGCGGATCAGTGCGTCGGCGTCGAGGAGGGAGCCGAACATGGGGTCGATGGCCCGGTAGTCGGCGACGTCGTAGCCGGCGTCGGCCTGCGGCGAGGCGTAGAACGGGGAGAGCCAGACGGCGTCGACGCCGAGTTCCTTGAGGTACGGCAGCCGGCTCCGGATGCCCTCCAGGTCGCCCATGCCGTCGCCGTTGCCGTCGGCGAAGCTGCGCGGGTAGACCTGGTAGATCACGGCGTCTCTCCACCAGCCCGTGTGCGTGCCGGTGGTCGGGGCGTCGGCCGGGGTGGCGAGATGCTGGGTCATGTCTTCCCTGGGAGGTAAGGAGATGCGTACAGGAGGGGCGCTCAGGGCCGTCAGCCCTTGACGGCACCGGCGGACATGCCGGTGACCAGGTGCCGCTGCGCGAAGAGGAACACCAGGGCGGCGGGGATGGCGATGAGCACGGAGGCCGCGGCCATCGGGCCCCACTGGGCGCCGTACTGGTTGACGAACTTCTGCAGTCCGCCGGCCAGGGTGAGGTTCTCGTCGCCGACCATGAAGGCGGAGGCGTAGGCGACCTCGCCCCAGGCGGTGATGAAGGAGTAGAAGGCGGTGACGGCGATGCCCGGCTTGGCCAGCGGCAGGATCAGCCGCCAGAAGGTGCCGAACGGGGTGAGGCCGTCGACGTAGCCGGACTCGTCGATCTCGCGCGGGATGGTGTCGAAGAAGCCCTTCATCATCCACGCGCAGAACGGGACGGCGATCGTCAGGTACGTGATGACGAGGCCGACCGGCTGGTTGAGCAGGCCCATCGACGCCATGATGTTGTAGATCGGCACGATGAGGACGGCGACCGGGAACATCTGGGTGATGAGCAGCGTCCACATCAGGCCGCGCTTGCCGGGGAAGCGGAAGCGGCTCACGGCGTAGCCCGTGGTGGCGGAGATGAAGACGCCGATGACGGTGGTGAGGCCGGCGACGAGCAGCGAGTTGGCGAACCAGGTGAGGAACGGGGTGTCGTTCAGCAGGTTCGTGAAGTTCTCGAGGGTCGTCTCTTTGAAGAAGTCCGTGGTGGTCGCGTACTTCGCCGGCTTCAGGGAGGTCAGCAGGACCCAGAGGACCGGGAAGACGGCGATCACGGACGCCACGATGAGCGTGGTGTGCAGCGCGACCGAGGCGAGCGGTGAACGGCGCCCGCGGACCGGAACGTTCGCGGTCTGGGGGGTGGGGGTCGTGGTGGTCACCAGACTTCTCCCTGCTTGCGGAGGACGCGCCGGTAGAACGCGGCGAAGACCATCAGGAGGATCAGGATCAGGACGCCCCACGTGGACGACTGGGCGAAGTCGCGCGGGCTGATCTCGAAGGAGAACTTGTACGCCTGGGTGACGAGGATCTGGGTGGCCTCGCCGGGCCCGCCCCGGGTGAGCAGGAAGATCACCGGGAACATGTTGAAGGTCCAGATGGTCGACAGCAGGATCACCGTGGTGCTGACGGACCGCAGGCCCGGCATGGTGATGTGCCGGAAGCGCTGCCAGGCGTTGGCGCCGTCCATCTCGGCGGCCTCGTACAGCTCGCCGGGGATGGACTGGAGCCCGCCGAGGAGGGCGACCATCATGAACGGGATGCCGAGCCAGACGTTGACGAGGATGACCGAGAACTTGGCCCAGGTGGGGTCGTTCAGCCACGGGATGCCGTCGATGCCGCCGCCCGTGAGGATCTGGTTGAGCATGCCGCGGCGCTCGTCGTACAGGAAGCGCCAGGCGAAGACGGAGACGAAGCCGGGCACCGCCCACGGCAGGATCAGCAGCATCCGGTAGAGGGAGCGGCCGGCGATCCTGCGGTTCAGGATGTTGGCGAGGGCCAGGCCGAGGGCGAAGGTGACGGCCACGCAGGAGACGGTCCACAGGACCGTCCACCCCAGGGTGGCGAGGAACTGGCTTCCGGTGACCGCGTCGACGTAGTTGTCCAGACCGACGAACTCGTAGGTGGCCGGGATCTCGTTGACGCCGATGCTGCGGGCGACGTTGCGCTCGTTGGCATCGGTGAACGACAGGTAGATGCCGCGGACCAGCGGGTAACCGATGATCACGCCGAGGACGACGATCACCGGGGCGACCATGGCCCAGGCGTACCAGTGGGTGGAGAGGGATCGACGCACGGCGCCGCCGTTGTCACCAGTACCGCGGCTCCGGCCGCGGGTGACGGTGTCACCCGCGGCCTTCGCCACCGACTGGCTGGGAGTGTCCACAGCCATCAGCCGGCCTGCCTTCCTTCTTACTTCCAGTCCTTCAGGAGCTTGCGGTAGGAGTCGCCGATCGCCTTGGCGCCGGCGTCCGGGCTGGTCTGGCCGGTGAGCACCTTGGTGTACTCGACCTTGACCGGCTCGAAGAGGCTGCCGCCCTCGGGGATCCAGGGGCGCTCGACCGCCTTCTCGACGACGGGCTTGAAGAAGCCGATCATCTCGTTGGTGGCGACGTCCGGCTTGATGAAGACGGACTCGCGGGTCGGGAGGAGGCTGAGCTCCTTCGCGATCGTCGTCTGGGTCTCGACCGAGGTCATGTACTCGGCGAAGGCGTAGGACGCGTCGCGGTTCTTGGAGCCCGCGTAGACGGCGAGGTTGTGACCGCCCTGCGGGGCGCCCTGGTTGGCGGAGCCGGCCGGGACCGGGGCGATGCCCAGGTTGGCCTTGTCCGTGAACTCCTTGCCGGCGTAGGTGTCGGCGACGGCCCACGGGCCGTTGATCATCATCGCGACCTTGCCGTCCTTGAAGGACGCCTGCATGTTGTCCCAGCCGTTGGTGGCGTCGGTGATCGCCGCCTTGGAGTCGACCAGGTCCTTCACCGTGGCGAGGGCCTTCACGCCGGCGGGGTTGTCGATGGTGATCGTCTTCTTCTCGGCGTCGACGAGGTTGCCGCCCTCGCCGTACAGGAAGGAGAGGAACCAGTACGGGTCGTCGCCGCGCAGGTAGAGACCGGTCTTGCCGGTCTTCTCCTTGATCTTGGCGGAGACGGTCTTCAGCTCGGCGATGGTCTTGGGGACCTCGACGCCGGCCTCCTTGAAGATCTTCTTGTTGTAGAAGATGCCCATGGAGTCGATGACCTGCGGCACCGCGTACGTCTTGCCGTTGTACTTGGTGGAGGCGGCGGCCTGCTCCAGGAAGTCGTCCGCGTCCTTGAGGGCCGGGGTGCCGTCGAGCGGGGCCAGGTAGCCGAGGTCCGCGAACTCCGGGGTCCAGGCGACCTCGGAGCGGATGACGTCGGGCGCGCCGGAGCCGGACTGCGCGGCGTTCTTGAACTTGTTCTGCGCCTCACCGAACGGCACGTTCACGTACTTGACGGTGACCTTGGGGTGCTTCTTCTTGAAGTCCTCGGCGACCTTCTTGAAGACCTTGTCCTCGGAGCCGACCGTGGAGGTGTCCCACCAGGTGACGGTGCCGGAGAGCTCGCCCGAGCTCTTCGTGCCGCCGTCGGAACCGCTGTCGCTCCCGCACGCCGCCAGGGTCACGCCCAGGGCCGCGACCAGCGCGGTGGCCGCTATGCCACGCCGCATGTGAACTCCTTCAACTGATCCCGGGGGGACGAGGGGCTGGAACCTTCCTCATGCGACCGCTCCCTCGCGGCGCTCCGGGTTGCCAGGAACGTAACAGGGATGAAAACGAGCCGAAAGACCTTGCGAGAACTTTCTGCAAGGTCCGGCGATCGTTACATCCGCGTGTCCCTAAGGTTGCCATCGGATCGCTTGACAGCAGCTGAGACAGGCCTTTTCGGGGGCGCGCGGTCCCCTGCACACGCCCCTCTTGCTCTCTGCGCGCCCTGCAAACCCTGCAAGGCCTTGCGAGGTGGCTTGCATCACCCGGCAGGTGGGCAATACGCCCCGTGACCGGTACAGTCCAGCCTCATGACCGCGCGGCTCTCCGACATCGCAGCCCAGGCGGGGGTCAGTGAGGCCACAGTCAGCCGCGTGCTCAACGGCAAGCCGGGCGTGGCCACGGCCACCCGCGAGTCCGTCCTTGCCGCGCTCGACGTGCTCGGCTACGAGCGGCCCGTACGACTGCGCCAGCGCAGCGCGGGGCTCGTCGGCCTCATCACCCCCGAATTGGACAACCCGATCTTCCCCGCGCTCGCGCAGGTCATCGGGCAGGCCCTGACCCGGCAGGGCTACACGCCGGTCCTCGCGACGCAGACCCCCGGCGGGTCCACCGAGGACGAGCTCACCGACATGCTGGTGGAGCGCGGTGTCGCCGGCATCATCTTCGTCTCCGGACTCCACGCCGACACCACCGCCGACATGACGCGCTACGACCAGCTGCGCGGCAAGGGCGTCCCGTACGTCCTGCTCAACGGCTTCTCGCCCAAGGTCCAGGCGCCCTTCGTCTCCCCCGACGACCGGGCGGCGATGCGGCTCGCGGTGACGCACCTGGCCTCGCTCGGGCACTCCCGGATCGGGCTGGCCGTCGGACCGAAGCGGTTCGTGCCGGTGCTCCGCAAGATAGAGGGCTTCCAGCAGGGCATGGCGGAGCGGCTCGGCCTCGGCCCCGAGGAGTCCGAGGAGCTGATCCAGCACTCCCTGTACACCCTGGAGGGCGGCCAGGCCGCGGCCGGGGCGCTGATCTCCCGGGGATGCACGGCGGTCGTCTGCGCCAGCGACATGATGGCGCTCGGCGCGATCCGGGCCGCACGGCAGCAGGGGCTCGACGTCCCCCGGGACGTCTCCGTCGTCGGTTTCGACGACTCTCCCCTCATAGCGTTCACCGATCCGCCGCTGACCACCATCCGGCAGCCCGTCCAGGCGATGGGGCAGGCCGCGGTCCGCGCGCTGCTCGAAGAAGTGGGCGGCACCCCCGCCCCGCACTCCGAGTTCGTGTTCATGCCCGAGCTGGTCGTACGCGGTTCAACCGCCTCCGCTCCGCCTCGTCCCTGAGGGGGAGCGGGTGCGCCGGGAACCCGTCGGAGGGATGATCGGTCGGGGGACGGAATCTGGCACACTCTCTGCCTATGGGTGAAACGACCGTGAAGAGTTTGGACGACCGGACGACCCCGTCGTCGTCACCCAGCGTGGCCGACGGCAGGTGGGCGTGGCTGCGTACGCGTACGCCCCGGCGCCCCCGCATCTGGTTCGAGCTGCTGCTGATCGCGGTGAGCTACTGGACGTACTCGCTCATCCGCAACGCGGTCCCGGAGCAGAAGGCCCAGGCGCTCAGGAACGCCGACTGGATCTGGCAGACCGAGGAGTCCCTCGGCCTGGCCTTCGAGCACGCCGTCAACCATGCCGTGAACTCGGTGACATGGCTGATCGTGTCGATGAACTACTACTACGCGACGCTGCACTTCATCGTCACCATCGGTGTGCTCGTATGGCTGTACCGATGGCAGCCGGGCCGTTACGCCGCGTTCCGTACCGTTCTGTTCGCCACCACCGCCGTGGCCCTGGTCGGTTACTACCTGTACCCGCTCGCGCCGCCCCGGTTGATGGAGAACATGGACTTCGTCGACACGGTCCTGGTGCACCAGACGTGGGGCTCGATGGCCTCGGGCGACCTCAAGCACATGTCGAACCAGTACGCGGCGATGCCGTCGATGCACATCGGCTGGTCGCTCTGGTGCGGTCTCACCCTCTTCTTCGTGGCGAAGGCGCCCTGGGCGAAGATCCTGGGCCTGCTCTACCCGGCGGGCACGCTCGTCGTGATCGTCGCGACCGCCAACCACTTCTGGCTGGACGCGGTCGGCGGCATGATCTGCCTCGGCTTCGGTTTCGTCGTCGCCTTCGCCCTGTACGGCGCCTGGCCGCACCGGCTGTCCAAGCACGTGGAGACGCCGGCGCCGGTCGCCGCCGGCGGCCCGGCCCCCGCGGAGGGGACGGACCGCGAGGCTGTCGACTCCGAACGGCCGCGGGTCAGCTCCGGAACGTGACCCGCCCGCCGGCGACGGTGAGCAGGACCGGGGCCTCCGCGGTCTCGTCCGCCGGGGCCTCCACCGGGTCCACGGCGAAGGCGGTGAGGTCGGCCCGGTAGCACGGGGCGATCCGGCCCGCGATCCTCTCCTCCCCCGCGGCGACCGCCGCGTGCGTGGTCATGCCCTCCAGGGCCATCAGGCCCGTGAGCCCGTGCCGGGCCGAGGCGGCGCCGCGCGGGGCCCGCGCGGTGGCGAGCACCTGCCGGGCGTCGTAGTGGGCGATGGGCCAGTCGGAGCCGAGCGCGAGGTGCGCCCCGGCGTCCCGCAGGTCGCGGCAGCGCCAGGCGCGGGCGGCCCGCTCCTCGCCGAGCCGCTTCGACCACTCGTCGGTGTGGTCGGCGCGGGTGTACGCGGTGTGCGGGGGCTGCATCGAGGCGACGACGCCGAGCGCGGCGAAGCGTCCGAGCTGGTCGTCGGGGACGGTCTCGATGTGCTCGATCCGGTGCCGTGGGCCGCCCCCGCCCAGGGTTTCGACGGTGTCGAGGACGTGCCGTACGGCGGCGTCGCCGATGGCGTGGGTGGCGGTGCCGACCCCGGCGCGGTGGAGGTGGCGTACGGCGGCGGAGTACGCGGCCGGGTCGGGCCAGAAGGCTTCGGTGCCCCGGCCGTGGCAGTCGGCGTGCTCCAGCCAGGCGGTGCCGCCCTCGACGGTGCCGTCCATGAAGAACTTGACGCCGCCGACCGCCCAGAGCCGTCCGGCCCGCTCCTGGAGCCGTACCAGCGCGTCCAGCTCCCCGGCGGTGGCGCCGGGCATGCACCAGGGCGCGAGGCGAAGGCGTAGCGGCAGGTCGCCCTCCTCCTCCAGGGCGGTGAGCAGTCCGGGGACGTCGTGTCCGCCGAGGTCCATGACGTGGGCGGAGGTGAGGCCGGTGGCGGCCATGGCGGTGAGCAGGTCGACGAGCCGGGTGCGGCGCTCGGCGTACGGCTGGGCGGGCAGGACCGGGGTCATCAGGTCCATGGCGGCGTGTTCGATCAGATGGCCGGTGGGGCGGCCTTCGGCGTCGCAGACGATCTCGGAGTGCTGGGCGAAGGCGCGGGGGCCTTCGATGCCGGCGGCCTTGAGCGCGGTCGCGCTCGCGAGGACGGAGTGTCCGTCGTAGAGGCGGAGGTGGGCGGGGGCGCCGTCGAGGACGTCCTCGACGAGGTCGTGGTGGAGGGGGCGGCCGCCGAAGACGTTGTGGTCGAGGCCGAAGCCGAGGATCCAGCCGCCCCGGCGCTCGGCGCTGCGGAGGGCGGCGCGCAGTCCTTCGAGGTCCCTGACGCCGGACAGGTCGGTGCCGGTGAACATCTCAAGACCCCACACGGGGTGGCTGTGGGCGTCGGTGAGGCCGGGGGTGAGGGTGGCTCCGGCGAGGTCGACGGTCTCGGTGCCCGCTCCGGCCCAGGCGCGGGCCTCGGTGTCGCCGCCGAGGGCGGTGATCAGTCCGTCGCGGACGGCGACAGCGGTGTGCCCGGTGAGCTCGGGGTCGCGGACGCGGGCGTTGACGAGGACGAGGTCGGCTGCGGAGGACACGTGGGGGCTCCAGGGTCGGTCGGGGCGGCGGGGTCCGTGTGGTCGGTCGGGGCGGCGGGTTCGGCGGGTTCGGCGGCGAAGTGGGCGTAGACCTCGGGGCGGGTGCGGCGCAGCCGGTACGCGAGGAGGAGCCCGAGGGCGAGGACGGTGGGGACGACCGCGACGAGGACCGCGTTGACGGTCGGGGACGCGCCGGTGAAGAGCGCGACCTTGGAGGCGACCAGCCAGATCGCCACGGCGAGCAGGGCGGCGGCGGTGACGGGGGCGACGAGGGTGCGCAGGGCGCCCTCCTGGTGCGGGACGCGCCGGAAGTAGCGCACGACGGCGAGGGCGGCGAGCAGCATCAGCGCCATGAGCCCGAGCATGCCGGGGGTGTTCACCCAGAGCAGCAGCTGGGTGTACGGGTCGGCGCCGGCGGCCGCGAAGCCGAGGACGACGCCCGCGCCGAGCACGGTCTGGGCGATGCCGGCGACGTACGGGGAGCGGTGGCGGGGGTGGATCCGGCCGAGGGCGGCGGGCAGGACGCCCTCCTCGGCGAGGGCGAGGCCGTAGCGGTTGATCGCGTTGTGGAAGGCGAGCAGCGAGGCGATGATGCTGGTCACGATGAAGACGTGCATCAGGTCGGCGGCCCAGGGCCCCACGTAGGTGGTGATGGCGGCGAAGAACAGTCCGCCGGGGTCGTCCGCGGCCGCCGCGACCACCCGGTCGTCGCCGAAGGCCTGGATCACGGTCCAGACGACGAAGGCGTAGAACAGGCCGAGGAAGCCGACCGCGATGTAGGTGGCGCGGGGGATGGTGCGGGCGGGGTCGCGGGCCTCGCGGCGGTAGATCACGGTGGACTCGAAGCCGGTGAAGGCCGAGAAGGCGAAGGCCAGTACGGCCGCCGTGCCGGGTACGAGGACGTTCCCGGGGGCGAAGGAGGCGAGGGAGAGCCCGTCGGCGCCGCCCTCGATGAGCACGCCGCCGGCGAGGAGGACGAGTATGCCGGTCTCGGCGACGAGCAGGACGCCGAGGAGCTTGGCGCCGAAGTCGATCGAGCGGTAGCCGCCGTACCAGATGAGCAGCAGGCCGCCGAGGGCGATCGGGAGCCAGGGCAGGTCGGTGCCCCACAGGGCGTGGGCGGTGTCGGCGGTGGCGGAGCCGAGGAGTCCGTAGACGCCGATCTCCATGCCGTTGTAGCCGACCATGGCGACCAGGGCGGCGGCGATGCCGAGCGGTTTGCCGAGGCCCTGGGCGATGTACGCGTAGAAGGCGCCGCCGCTGCGGACGTGCCGGCTCATGGTGGTGAAGCCGATGGCGAAGACCGCCAGGGTGATGCCGGCGATGAGGTAGCCGGCCGGGGCGCCGATGCCGCCGAGGACGAGGGCGATGGGGGCCACGCCGGCCATCACGGTCAGCGGCGCGGCCGCGGAGACGACGAAGAACGAGATGTCGGCGGTGCTGAGGGTGCCGGTGCGCAGACCGGGCGGCTTGTCGGAGGCGCTGGAGGACATGCGGGAGAAGCCCTTCTCGTAAACCTAAAGGCTTTCGGTTGGCGCAATGTAGCCTCATGTCCAACGACTGGGGAAGACCTGAACAGCGGGAGTACGTCCATGGGCCGGCCGCACAAGCCCCTCCTCGACCGGGCGCGCATCACCACCACGGCGCTCGAACTCGTCGACGAGCAGGGCGACTTCAGCGTCCCGCAGATCGCGCGGCGGCTCGGGGTGCAGACGGCGTCGGTGTACCACCATGTGGACGGCAGGGACGGCATCGTGGAGCTGCTGCGGGAGCGGGTCTGCTCCGCCATCGACGGCGGCACGCTCGACGGGCAGCCCTGGGACGCGGCCTTCGCCGCCTGGGCGCGCTCCTACCGGGCCGCCTTCGCCGCCCATCCGAAGGCGATCCCGCTGCTCACCGGCTCACCGGTGCGCGCCCCGAGGGTCCTCGAGCAGTACGAGCAGGCGGTCGCCCTCCTCCTCGACGCGGGCTTCGCCCTCCCGGCCGTCATGCCGGTGATCATCGCCCTGGAGAACCTGGTCCTGGGCTCGGCCCTCGACATGGCCGCCCCGGAGGCGATGTGGGAACTGGCCGACGACACGGCCACCCCGCACCTCGCGCGGGCCCTGGCCGCCTTCCCCGAGGGCGGCCGCACCGACACCGCCTTCGAACTGGCCCTGGCCGGCTACCTGGCGCACATCCGGGGGCTGCCGGACGGGGCGGGCCTGCCGGACGGGGAAGGCGGGGGCCGCGACCAGCGACCGAGCCCCGGGGGGGCTCACGCCCCGTAGAACAGCTCCTCCACGACCGCCCTGGCCCGGCGGGTGATCCGCCGGTAGTCGTCGACCATCTCGCCGACGTGCCCCGGCCCGTACCCCAAGTAGCGTCCCACCGCCGCGAGTTCGCGCGGGTCGGAGGGGAAGGTGTCGCCGGGCCGGCCGCGTACCAGCATGACCGCGTTACGGACACGGGTGGCCAGGACCCATGCCTCGTCCAGGGTCTGCGCCTCCTCCGTCGGGATCAGTCCGGCCGCGTGCGCCGCCCTGAGCGCCTCGCGGGTACGGGGGGTCCGCAGCCCCGGCTCCGCCCAGCCGTGCCGCATCTGGAACAGCTGGACCGTCCACTCGACGTCGCTGAGGCCGCCGCGCCCCAGCTTGGCGTGGAGCGTCGGGTCGGCGCCGCGCGGCAGCCGCTCGGACTCCATCCGGGCCTTGAGGCGGCGGATCTCGCGGATCGCGTCCTCGCCGAGGCCCTCGGCCGGATAGCGCAGCGGGTCGACGAGTTCGATGAACCTCTCCGCCAATTCCCGGTCGCCCGCCATGGGTTCGGCGCGCAGCAGCGCCTGGCTCTCCCAGACGAGCGACCAGCGGTGGTAGTAGGCCGCGTACGACTTCAGGGTGCGGACCATGGGGCCGCTCTTGCCCTCCGGCCTGAGGTCGGCGTCGATCAGCAACGGCGGGTCTGCGGTGGGCAGTTGGAGGAGCCGGCGCATCTCCGTGACCACCCGGTTCGCGGCCCGCGCGGCCTCCTGCTCGTCGACGCCCGCACGCGGCTCGTGCACGAACAAGACGTCGGCGTCGGAGCCGTACCCCAGCTCGTGCCCTCCGAAGCGGCCCATGCCGATGACCGCGAACCGGGTCGGCAGCTCCTCGCCCCACTCGGCGCGCACGGCCGCCCGCAGGGCGCCCGCGATCGTCACCGCGTTGAGATCGGTGACGGACTCCCCCACCCGGTCGACCAGCGCCCCCGGATCGGGCTCGCGGGGACTGTCCTCGGTGCCGTACGAGCCGATGAGGTCGGCCGCGGCGGTACGGAACAGCTCCCTGCGCCGCACCCCGCGGGCCGCCGCCACGGCCTGTTCGGCGTCGCCCGCGCGGCCCACCGCCGCCAGGACCTCCTGCTCCAGGTGGTCCCGGCCGCGCGGCTTCAGCCCCTCCGGGTCGCCGAGGAGCGCGACCGCCTCGGGGGCGCGGAGCAGCAGGTCGGGGGCGAGCCGCCCGGCGGAGAGCACCCGGGCGAGGTTCTCGGCCGCGGCGCCCTCGTCCCTGAGCAGCCGCAGGTACCAGGGGGTCTTGCCGAGGGCGTCCGACACCTTGCGGAAGCCGAGCAGGCCGGCGTCCGGGTCGGCCGAGTCCGCGAACCAGCCGAGCAGCACCGGAAGCAGCGTCCGCTGGATCGCGGCCTTCCGGCTGACCCCGGAGGCCAGCGCCTCCAGGTGCCGCAGGGCGGCGGCGGGATCCTCGTACCCCAGGGCTTCGAGCCGCTGTCCGGCCGCCTTCGGGCTGAGCCGGATCTCGCCGGGGGCGAGCTGGGCGACCGCGTCGAGCAGCGGCCGGTAGAAGATCTTCTCGTGCAGGCGGCGGACGACGGCCGCGTGCCGCTTCCACTCCTTGTTCAGGTCGGCGACCGGGTCGGTGCGCAGGCCGAGTGAGCGGCCGAGGCGCCGCAGGTCGGCCTCGTCCTCGGGGACGAGGTGGGTGCGGCGCAGCCGGTACAGCTGGATGCGGTGCTCCATGGCCCGCAGGAAGCGGTACGCCTCGTCGAGCTGGGACGCGTCGGCCCGGCCGACGTAGCCGCCGGCGGCGAGGGCGGCGAGCGCGTCGAGGGTGGTGCCGCTGTGCAGTCCCGCGTCGTTGCGGCCGTGCACGAGCTGGAGGAGCTGGACGGCGAACTCGACGTCCCGAAGCCCGCCGGGGCCGAGCTTCAGCTCTCGGTCGACCTGGGCGGCGGGGATGTTGTCGACGACCCGGCGCCGCATCTTCTGCACGTCGGGGACGAAGTTCTCCCGCTCGGCGGCCTGCCAGACGAGCGGGGAGACGGCGTCGATGTACTGGGCGCCGAGCTCCGGGTCGCCCGCGACGGCGCGCGCCTTGAGCAGCGCCTGGAACTCCCAGGTCTTCGCCCACCGCTGGTAGTAGGCGAGATGCGAGGAGAGGGTACGGACGAGGGGGCCGTTGCGGCCCTCGGGGCGGAGGTTGGCGTCGACCGGCCAGATGGTGCCCTCGACGGTGGTCTCCGAGCAGATCCGCATCAGGTGCGAGGCGAGCCGGGTCGCCGCCTGCATGGCCTTCCCCTCGTCGGCGCCCTCGACGGGCTCCCCGACGAAGATCACGTCCACGTCGGAGACGTAGTTCAGCTCATGGCCGCCGCACTTCCCCATCGCGATCACCGCGAGCCGGCACAGGGCGGCGTCGGCGGGATCGGCCGCACGGGCGAGGGAGAGCGCGGCCCGCAGGGTCGCCGTCGCCAGGTCCGCGAGCTCGGCGGCGGTCTCGGCGACGTCGATGGTGCCGCACACGTCACGGGCCGCTATGGCGAGGAGGCAGCGGCGGTAGGCGACCCGCAGCGAGACCGCGTCGACGGCGCCGGCGAGCCCCCGCTCGAACTCCTCGACCCCCGGGTGCAGGTCCTCCGACTCGTACGTGACGAGGGACTCCCAGTCGCGCGGGTGGCGGGCCAGGTGGTCGGCGAGCGCCTCGGACGCGCCGAGCACGCCGAGGAGCCGGTCCCGGAACGGCTTCGCGGAGAGCAGCGTGGTGGTGAAGGTCTGCCGCTCGGTCTCGGGCTGCGCCTCGGCCAGGCGCACCAGGCCGCGCAGGGCGAGATCGGGGTCGGCGGTGGCGCCGAGGGCGTCGAGGAGGACGGAGTCGCCGCGCAGGGCGGACAGCTCGGGCACGTCCAGGAGCCGTTCGGCGCCGGAGGGGTCGGTGAATCCGTGCCTCAGCAGACGTGAGAAGGTGCTGCTTCTACGTCCGGGCACCGTCATTCCGCCGCTCCCTCCGAGCAGGTCCGCCCAGGGGTGGGGCCCGGGCGGATCGAGCCTATCCGGAGTGGTGGGCGGGGGCGTCGAGGCCTTCGGTTCGCAGCGGATCACACGTGATCTCTCGCACATTGATCGCTTTTCGAGCCCGATGAACCGTATTTCTTGAAAGTCCGTCTTGCTTCTCGAAGCTTCTCGAAGGTCCCCCCACCGGGTGCGGACCCCGTCCGCCTGTCCGCCTCCGCCGTGTCTCCCCTGCCGGCCCCCTCTGTCCCTCCGCTCCCCCCTGTCGAAAGCGCGCCGCCGAACATGTCCGTCCGCCCCCGCCGCCGTCTCCTCCCGTCCCGCCGCGTGACCGTCTCCACAGCGGTGACGGCCGTCCTGCTGGGGGGCACCTTCGCCGGGGTGCTCTCGGTGACGGGAGCACCGGCGCCGACGGCTCACGCGGCGGACCCGAAGCCGGCGGCGACCGCCCTGCGGGCGGCGCACCCGAAGCCGGCGGCGCCGAAGACACCGCCTCCCGCCCGCGTGGCCGGGTCGCGGGCGGAGCCCGTACGGTCCGCGAAGGAGCCCACCTCCGTGGTGCAGGTCGTGGCGCACCCGGACGACGACCTGTTCTTCATGAACCCGGACATATCCCAGTCGATACGCTCCGGCCACCCCCTGACCTCGGTCTACCTCACGGCCGGCGAGTCGGACGGTGTCAACGCCCGCCCGCACGAGGCCGCCGGGGCCGACGCCGACAAGGCGGACTACGCCGAGGCCCGGCAGAACGGCATCCGCGCCGCGTACGCCGAGATGGCGACCGGCAGCCGTACCAGCCCCTGGGAGCGGGTCGCGATACCCACGGCCGGCGGCGCGACGGCGGAGATGGACACGCTGCGCGCGCAGCCGCAGGTCAGGCTGGTGTGGCTGCAGATACGCGAGGCCGGTTCGACCACCGGCGACCGCCCGCACAGCCTCAACGGCCTCTGGAACGGCCGGATCACCGCCCTGGAGTCCCAGCGCTCCTCCGGCACCCCGGTCGGCGCCGACTTCACGTACACGAAGGACCAGGTCGTCGCCACGATCGCGGGGCTGCTCGACCGCTTCCGGCCCACGTTCGTCCGGATGCAGGACCCGAGCCCCGGCAAGGACCCGGCGAGCGGGAAGCTCAGGGACCACCAGGACCACCTGTACGGGGCGAGGTTCACCCAGGCCGCGCTCGCCCGGTACGCGGACGTCCCCGGGCATCCGCACGTCGGCGTGCAGAACTACCTCGGCTACCCCACCAGCGTCCTGCCGCACACCCTCGACCCCGAGACCGCGGGCGCGAAGCTGAAGACCCTGAAGACGTACGCGTGGCTGGACGGCGTCAACGACTGCGGGACCCCCGCCGGCTGCGGTGACCTGAAGGTGGCGGCGCGGCCCGCCGGACGGGGCTGGACCCAGACCATCCGGTACGCCCGGGGCACCTCCACCTCCTGGGTGCAGCGGGGCCCGGACGGCGAGCTGCACGCCTTCTCCGTACTCGACGGACAGCTCGCCGCCTGGCGGAAGCCGGCGACCGGCGCCGCCTGGCACGGCCCGACGCTGCTGCCCGGCGGCGGCCTGGACAGCGGCATCACCTCCGTGACCCTGCCCGACGGGCGCATCGCCGTCTTCGGCACCCGGACGGTGCTCGCGGGCGGCCCCGCCGGCTACCACCGCGAGGTGGTGACCACCGCGCAGGGGGCGCCGGGCGGCGCCTTCGGCCCGTGGACCTCGCTCGGCACGCCCGAGCGGGACGACGCCGGGGGCACCTCGGACATCAGCGCGCCCGCCGTGACCGTCGCCGCCGACGGGCGTGCGACCGTCGTCCTGCGGGACAGCGGGCACCGTCTGACGGCCCGTGAGCAGGGCCCGGACGGCGGCTGGGGCCCGTGGCGGACGCTCGGCGGCGCGGACGTGTACGGCGACCCCGTCTCGGCGGCGGACGGGGCCGGGCGCGGCTACGTCTTCGCGAGCACCCCGAGCACGGTCCTGACCTGGGCGCAGCGGCGCCCCGGCGGGCCGTTCACCGGGCCGGCGCCGACCGGGCTTCCGCCGACGACGCTGGCGCTGAGCGCGAGCGCGGCGCCGGACGGCGACGGCGTACGGCTCTGGTTCCGCAAGCCGGCCTCCGGCGACCTGCGGAGCGCCGACTTCTCGGGTACGGGCCCGATCTCCCCGATCACCGAGCTGCCGGGCGCCGGAGTCGCCGGCTTCGGCCCGGTGAGCGGCGGCGACGGCCTGCTCGCGGTCCGGTCGCGGACCGGTTTCCTGGCGACGGCGCCGCACGGCAGGGCGGGGGCGCGGCCGGTGTGGAGGCTGGAGCGGTTCCTGTTCTCGGGGGCGCCGGACGCGGGGACGGACGGGGTGGCGGCGATCGGCCTGGACGGCAGGCTGCACTGGACGCCCGCGGGCCGATGAGTTCCCGGTCGCCGGCCGGTCCGTACTGAGAGACGTACCGGTACGGCGAAAGGAACGGCGATGGACCCGCGGACTTCCCTCGATCCCCGCTTCAGCGACCCGAAGGCCGCCCCGGCGTCCTGGCCCGACGCCGCCGCCCGGCTCGCGGCGGCCGAGGTCTTCTGGCTGACGACCGTACGCCCGGACGGCCGTCCGCACGTCACCCCGCTGATCGCGGTGTGGGCGGAGGGCGCGCTCCACTTCTGCACCGGCCCCGACGAGCGCAAGGCCCGCAATCTGGCGGGCAATCCGGCGGTGGTCCTCACGACGGGCACGCCCACGCTCGGCGAGGGCTTCGACCTGGTGGTCGAGGGCGAGGCCGTACGGGTGGCGGACGAGGGCCGGCTTGCGGGGCTCGCGGAGGCGTACGTGGAGAAGTACGGGCCGGATTGGCGATTCGAGGTGCGCGACGGGGCGTTCGTGGGCGACGGTGGTACGGCCCTGGTGTTCGCGGTCGCGCCCCGCACGGTCTTCGGCTTCGCCAAGGGCGACCCCTTCGGTCAGACCCGCTGGCGTTTCTGAGGAGAACCCCCGATGAACTGGACCCTGGAAGTCATCCCCGTACCGGTCGCCGACATCGACCGGGCGAAGGAGTTCTACGGCGACAAGTGCGGCTTCAAGATCGACCTGGACGACGAGGTGGCGCCCGGCGTGCGGATCGTCCAGGCGACGCCGCCGGGCTCCCGCTGTTCGATCGCGCTGCTGAGCGGGATGCCGCCGATGCCGGGCACGAAGGAGATGGCGCCGGGCAGCCTCCAGGGCCTCCAGATCTGCGTCACGGACATCGAGGCGGCGCGCAGGGAACTGGTCGAGCGGGGCGTCGACGTCACCCCGGTCCGGCACGTCGGCGCGACGGGCTGGGAGGACGGCAAGGGCGACACCTGGAACTCGTTCATGGCCTTCGACGACCCGGACGGCAACGGCTGGGTCGTCCAGGAGGCCCCGTCGGAACTGTCGGAGCGCTGAGGTCGAGCGGCGGGTAGCGGGTAGCGGCTCAGAACCCGAGGTAGAAGTGGCGGAGCGTCTCGTCCTCCGCCACGCACGGCATCCCGGCGGCTTCCATCACCTTGTGCGAGGCCGGGTTGTCCAGGTCGGCGTCGCCCTTCACCCCGGTGGCGCCGGCGACCCGGGCGATCTCGACGAGCGCCCGCAGTGCCTCGGAGGCGTACCCCTTGCCCCGCTCTCCCGGCACGACGCCGTACCCGACGGTCACGACCCCGAGGTCGTCCGGCGGCCCGTGGAACCCGATCCCGCCGACGACGACCCCGCTCTCCGGGAGCCGTATCTCGTACGCCCGGAACACCCCCGGATCGCCGCGCTCGGCGACCCCCCGCAGAAACCCGGTGACCCCGCGGACGTCCCCGTCCTGCGGATACCCCTCGGCCCACCGGTCACCGGCCCCGGGCTCCCGGGCGACGACCCGCTCGGCCTCGTCCACGCTCAACGGATGCAACAGAAGCCGCGCGGTGGCGGCGGAAGCGATCTTCACCGGGGCAGTCTGAACGCCCCGCCGCCCGCGGGCAACGTATTTCCCTCGGCCAGGAGCCGCACCACTCCGACCGAGGTTGGGCCGCCGCTCGACTGGCACGCGCCGACCCGCCACCGGCCCGCCGGAACGGAGACGTCGGCCTGCTGCGGCATCCGCGTGCCACCGGGGTACGCCGTCCCCAGATCGGCACCGGCCTCGGCCGAGTCCATCAACACGGCCGGCCCGTCGGTCTCCCAGATGCCGCACTCCTCCCACGACGTGTCCGGGGCGTCCAGCAGGGCCTCGGCCGCGGCGACCAACTCCTCCTCGGAGTCCGCCCCGAGCCACCGCACGAAGGCCAGCCGCTCGGGCAGGAACCGGGTCGTCGCGGGCTCGTCCGCCAGCACTAGGACGTTCGCCCCGTCACCGATCACACCGGCGAGCCCTTCGACGGCACAGGCCAGGTCGTAGTCGTCCGACTCACCGGTGCCCCCGAGGATCGTCCCCTCCTCCGTACACCCACCCCACCCCCGCAGCACCGTCACCGGCACCACGACGAGCGGACCACCCATGGACTCGACCCAGTTGCTCATGCGGCGCAGTGTGCCACCGACGTCTGACAGTCCCGGGCCAGACGGGAAACGGCCGCAGTCATACCCTGCTACTGACCCGGGGGTTACAGCACCGGCAGGTTCTTCCGCAGCTCGAAGGCGGTGACCTCCGAGCGGTACTCCTCCCACTCCTGCTTCTTGTTGCGGAGGAAGAAGTCGAAGACGTGCTCGCCGAGGGTTTCCGCGACCAGTTCGCTCTTCTCCATCAGGGCGATCGCCTCGCCCAGGTTCTGCGGGAGGGGTTCGATGCCCATCGCTCGGCGTTCCGAGTCCGAGAGGGCCCAGACGTCGTCGTCGGCGCCTGCCGGGAGTTCGTAGCCCTCCTCGATGCCCTTGAGGCCCGCCGCGAGGAGGACCGCGTACGTCAGGTAGGGGTTGGCGCCCGAGTCGATGGAGCGGACCTCGACGCGGGAGGAGCCCGTCTTGCCCGGCTTGTACATGGGTACGCGGATGAGGGCGGAGCGGTTGTTGTGGCCCCAGCAGATGTACGAGGGGGCCTCGCCGCCCGAGCCGGCCGTGCGGGACGAGCCGCCCCAGATGCGCTTGTACGAGTTGACCCACTGGTTGGTGACGGCCGAGATCTCGCCCGCGTGCTTCAGGAGGCCCGCGATGAAGGAGCGGCCGACCTTCGAGAGCTGGTACTCGGCGCCCGACTCGTAGAACGCGTTCCGGTCGCCCTCGAAGAGCGACAGGTGGGTGTGCATGCCCGAGCCCGGGTAGTCCGAGAACGGCTTCGGCATGAAGGTCGCCTGGACGCCCTGCTCCAGCGCGACCTGCTTCATCACCAGACGGAACGTCATGATGTTGTCGGCCGTGGAGAGCGCGTCCGCGTACCGGAGGTCGATCTCCTGCTGGCCCGGCGCGCCCTCGTGGTGGCTGAACTCCACCGAGATGCCCATCGATTCGAGCATGGTGATCGCCTGCCGGCGGAAGTCCATGCCCACGTTCTGCGGGGTGTGGTCGAAGTAGCCCGAGTTGTCGGCCGGGGTCGGCCGGGTGCCGTCGAGCGGCTTGTCCTTCAGCAGGAAGAACTCGATCTCGGGGTGCGTGTAGAAGGTGAAGCCCAGGTCCGAGGTCTTGGCCAGGGCCCGCTTCAGGACGTACCGCGGGTCCGCGAAGGACGGCGAGCCGTCCGGCATCAGGATGTCGCAGAACATCCGCGCCGTGCCCGGGGCCTCGGCGCGCCACGGCAGGATCTGGAAGGTTCCCGGGTCCGGCTTGGCGATCATGTCCGATTCGTAGACGCGGGCGAAGCCCTCGATCGCGGAGCCGTCGAAACCGATGCCCTCGTCGAAGGCCTGCTCCAGTTCGGCGGGCGCCACCGCCACCGACTTGAGGAAGCCGAGCACGTCGGTGAACCACAGACGTACGAAGCGGATGTCGCGCTCCTCGAGCGTACGGAGCACAAATTCCTGCTGCTTGTCCATTTCCACACCCATCCTCGCTGGTCAGGCCGCCTGCTCCCACCGCCTCGGCACATCGGGGGGCACCTGAGCATCCCACCACATGGTTTCGCGCACGTTGCACACCCATAGTGCCTGCCCGGGTGTGACTCAGGTAACGCGGGAACGGCCGGATCCGGTGTCCGTTCTCCCCGCGGGGGCCTCCCCTTCGGTACCGAGTGGTACCCCGTTCGGCCCACGGAGGCCCCGCGCACACTACGATCTGCGCCCATGGGGGCCCCACGGCTCGTACGCCCGTCCCGACACGCGCGTCCCATGGCACTGGTGAGTGCCGTGGCGACGCTCCTCGCCGCGCTCTTCTTCTGTCTGGGGGCCGAGCCCGACGGGCATCATGAGGCTGCGGACCGGGCCGGTCCGCAGCCGGGCGCTCGGGCGGTGACCCTCGCCGGTGGCGGCACTGCCGGGAGCGGGGCCACCGTGCGCGGCGCCGCCGTGCGCGAGTACGTCTGCCCGTACGACCGCGGCGGCTGCTCCCTCTTCCCTTCCCTCTCCCCCGCGGTGCTCAGCGCGCCCCCGCTCGACCCGCCGCTGCACACGGCGGGCGGGCCGCCGCGTCTCGACCCGCCGTCCGGTGACGGCCCTGCGCGCCGCTCAGGCGCCCAGCCGCGCGCACCGGACCTGCACGTCCTTCAAGTTCTCCGGACGTAGCGGCGGCGGGCGTCCCGCCCCCGCACGTCCACCCCCGAACTCCACCCCACCCCTGAAGAAGGACGACACCACCATGGCCGCCAACCGCTCCGCCAACGCCGACCGCCGCGCCCGAATAGAGGAGATGCGCCGCGCCGAGCAGGCCCGTGAGCGCCGCAACCGTCTCATCACCATCGGCGTCTCCGGGGTCGTCGTCCTCGGCCTCGTCGGCTTCGGCACCTTCGTGCTGATGAAGAAGTCCGACGAGCAGGACCAGAAGGAAGCCGCCGCGAAGGCGCCCATCGCCGCCGAGAAGTCCTGGGACGCCGCCAAGCTCGGCCGCAACCACGTCGAGACGGCCGTGAAGTACGACATGAAGCCGCCGGTCGGCGGTGACCACCACCCGGTCTGGATGAACTGCGACGGCGTGGTCTACAAGAAGGCCATCTCCGAGGTGAACGCCGTGCACTCGCTCGAGCACGGCGCCGTCTGGGTGACGTACAACAAGAAGGCCGCCGCCGACGACGTGAAGAAGCTCGAAGCCAAGGTCGGCAAGACCCAGTACACGCTGATGAGCCCGGTCGACGACCAGGCCGGCGCCATCATGCTGTCCGCCTGGGGCAAGCAGGTGACCGTGGACAACGCCTCCGACCCCCGGATCGACGCCTTCTTCACGAAGTACGTCCAGGGGAAGCAGACCCCCGAGCCCGGCGCGGCCTGCACCGGCGGGCTCGACCAGTGAGCGGGGACGACGACCTCCTGACCGAGCCCCTCCCGGCCCGGCGGCCGGACCGCACGCGGTGGGCGGCGGTCACCGCCGTCGCGCTCGCCCTGCTGTTCGCCGGCGGCGCCGTGACCGTCGCCTCCGCCGAGCGCGAGGAGGCGCCGCGTACGCCCTCCACCGCGTCGGCGGACGCCGGCTTCGCCCGGGACATGTCCGTCCACCACCAGCAAGCTGTCGAGATGTCGTTCATCGTCCGGGACCGCACCCAGGACGAGGAGGTACGCCGCCTCGCGTACGACATCGCCAACACCCAGGCCAACCAGCGGGGCATGATGCTCGGCTGGCTCGACCTGTGGGAGCTGCCCAAGGTCGAGTCCGGCGTCGAGCCGATGACCTGGATGGGCATGGGCGGCTCCGGCGACACCGGTCCGCTCGACGGGGCCCTCATGCCCGGCATGGCGACCGGCGCGCAGCTGGACCAGCTGCGGAAGGCCAGTGGCCGTGAGGCCGAGATCCTGTACCTGAAGCTGATGACCGCGCACCACAAGGGCGGGGTCCACATGGCCGAGGGCTGCGTCCAGCGGTGCTCGGTGGTCGTCGAGCGTGACCTCGCGCAGGGCATGGTCGACGCGCAGGAGTCCGAGATCCTGCTGATGGCGGACATGCTCAGGGAGCGTGGCGCCACCGCCTGAACGGCCGAGCAAAGGCTCCGGAGGCCCTCGCGACCCGTTGCGGTCGCGGGGGCCTCGCCGTGCGCCGAGAATGGGTCTGCTCGGGGACGTAACGGTGACCGCGTTCGACGAAAGGTACCCACCCCATGACCACGGCGAAGGACATCATGCACCCCGGGGCGCGCTGGATCCCGGCCCACGAGACGCTCGACCGCGCCGCGCAGATGATGCGCGACCTCAAGGTGGGCGCGCTGCCCATCGCCGACGAGAACGAGC
Source organism: Streptomyces sp. NPDC002773 (assembly GCF_040295605.1). NCBI lineage: Bacteria > Bacillati > Actinomycetota > Actinomycetes > Kitasatosporales > Streptomycetaceae > Streptomyces > Streptomyces sp. NPDC002773. The sequence goes on along the minus strand of NZ_JBEOVO010000055.1, from coordinate 1,677 downwards.
GGCTCTGCGGCATCATCACGGACCGCGACATCGTGATCGGCTGCGTGGCCATGGGCCACGACCCGGCCAGGGTCACCTGCGGCGAGATGGCGAAGGGCACCCCGCGCTGGGTCGAGGCGGGCGCGGACGTCGGCGCCGTCCTGGAGGAGATGCAGAGCCACCAGATCCGGCGCCTCCCCGTCATCGAGGGCAAGCGGCTCGTCGGCATGATCAGCGAGGCCGATCTGGCGCAGCACCTGTCGGACGAGCAGATCAAGGCGTTCTGTACGAGCGTCTACGCCGCTTCCTGACCGGACCGGGGACGCCCGGGGTTCAGGACCGCCCGGGGTTCAGAACCGCCCGGGCCACCGCGTCCGGGCGGTCGCGCATGACCAGATGGCCCGACGGCACGGCCGCCTCGTAGTGGGCGCCGAGCCGCCGGGCCAGGGCGCGTTGGCGCCGTGCCCAGCGGGCGGAGCCGTCGGGCGCGGCGAGCACGGTGACGGGGAGGCCCGGCGGGAGCGGGTGGCGGTCGCGCAGGGCGAGGAGTTCGGCGGCGACGGCCCCGTAGCGGGCGTTCTCCAGGAGGGCGCCGCGCAGCACGCGTGAGGTGCGGTAGACGCGGCGCACGAGGTCGGCGTGGGCCCGGTCGTGGCGTACGGCCGCGCGGCGGACCAGCGGGCCGAGGGCGGCCGGCATCCCGGCGGCGCAGAGAGCGGCGCCGAGGGCCCGGGAAGCGGCGGTCGTACGGGCGGGCCGGGGGCGCTCCTCCACCGAGGAGTCGACGAGGACGAGGGCGGCGGTCCTGGCCGGGTGGAGTCGGGCGAAGGCCTCCGCGTGGAACCCGGCGATCGAGTGCCCGACGACGGTGACGGGCCCGGGGAGCCCAAGCGCGTCGAGGACCCCGGCGATCCGGTCGGCCTCGCCCGCGGCGGTGGGCGGGACGGCGGCGGGGGCGGAGAGGCCGTGTCCGGGACGGTCGAAGCGGACGACCGTACGGTGCGGGGCGAGGAGCGGGACGACCGGGTCCCAGTCGAACCAGCTCAGGGCGAGTCCCGCGCTCAGCACGCAGACGGGCCCCGAGCCCTCGGCGGTGACGTGGTGGGCCACTCCCCCGATCCGTACGAAGGTCATCGTTCCTCCTCGTCGATAGCGGGGTCGGTGGGCGGGTCGGTGGGCTGCTCCGTCGCCAGGGCGTACGCGAGGACCGCGAGCCACACCGCCACCAGGAGCACCTGGGACCGCTGGGCCGCGCCGAGCGCCCAGCTGCCCCTCCCGGCCTCGGAGGCGGCGACGGCGGCCAGGGTCCAGACGGTGGCGGCCAGCTCCAGGGCGACGACGGCCGGGCCGATACGGGCGAGGGGCCGCCACCGGCCGTGGCGGCGGGCGGCCACCGTCAGGGCGATCAGGGCGGCGAGGGCACCGGTCATGGCGAGGCCGGAGCTGACGGCGTGGGCCGTATGGGTGGCGGGCACGAGCCCGGCGGCCTCCCGCGCCGCGCAGGCGGCGTCGGCGGTCGGGGCGCAGCTGAGCGGCAGGCGCGAGTCGAGGGCGGTGGCCGCGCCGAAGACGGCGAGCGCGATCCAGCCGACGAGCGCCCAGGCTTCCCGGGGGCGGGCACGGTCGAGTACTACGTGCCCGAGGGGCCGTGGACGAACGTCCTCACCGGTGCCCGGATCACCGGCCCCCGCTGGGTCC
>NZ_JBEOVO010000054.1:0-30005 GCF_040295605.1 Streptomyces sp. NPDC002773 | reverse complement strand
GGCGCGCGAAGTGCGGTGGTCGTGCTCTTCGGCTCGGGCGTTGGCGCCTGCGTGGTCACGGACCCGCTGGGTCCGGGGCGGGCGGTGGAGTGGGGTCATCTGACGGTACGGGTGCGGGGTCGCCGCTGCCGTTGCGGAGCCCAGGGCTGCCTGGAGGCGTACGCGGGCGCGGAAGCCCTCCTGGAACGGTGGCGGGAGGCCGGAGGCGAACCCCCGGCGGGCGCGGACGAGGAGACGGCGCTGACGGCGATGCTCGCCGCCGCCTACCCGGCCGACCCACACACTGTCCCCGACGAGAAGGCACTCGCGGTCCTGGAGGAGACAGCCGAATACCTCGGCGCCGGCTTCGCCGACCTCATCAACCTCTTCCAGCCCGAACGCATCCTCGTCGGCGGCTGGGCCGGCCTCCAACTGGGCACCCGCTTCCTCGAAACGGTCAAGAACTACGCCACGGAGTACGCCCTCAAGTACCCGGCGAGCCGCACCGGCATCGCCCTGGGCACCCTCGGCCCGGAAGCGGTCACGGTCGGGGCGGCCCTGCTCCCCCTGGTCGACTTCTTCGCCCAGGGAGGCCGCCGCCCCGAAACCGAACCCACCACGCCGGCCCCCGCCTGGCAGTCGGCCCTCCAGGACCGCGTGTCCACCTGACAAGTGCCCGCCGGGAGACCTGCTGCGCTCAGGGACGGACAATCCGGCGGACGACCCACGGCCGCGACGGCGGACGCGACGGCGGCAGTCTGCAGGGGGCGTCGGACCGGCGCGTAAGGTGCCCGGATGATCGAGATACCAGCGGCGTTCGCGCAGAGCACCACAGAGCGTGAGAAGGAGCCCGGCGCGGCGTGGCTCCGGGAACTCCCCACGATCGTGGAAGAACTGCTGGGACGCTGGGAGTGCGTACCGGACGGGAAGGTCATGCACGGGGGCGTCGGCCTTATCGTCCCCGTCCGGCGACGGACCGGGGGTGCGGCCGTACTGAAGGTGTCCTATCCGCACCCCGGCAACGTCCATGAGCCGGACGCTCTCGTGGCGTGGGGCGGCCTCGGAGCGGTCCTGCTGCACGAGCGCGACGACGAGCGCTTCGCGATGCTGCTCGAGCGGGTCCGCACCACGACCCTGGCCGAGGTCGAGGACGGCGACGAGGCGATGACGGTCGCAGGACGGATCAGTCGGCGACTGGCCGTCCCCGCGCCGCCGGACCTGCCCCGGCTGAAAGACCAGGCCGGTCTGTGGGAGGAACAACTACACAAGGACGCTACAGAGCTGACGCACGCACTGCCGCGCCATGTGGTGGGCGCCGCCGTGGCCACCGTCCGCGAGCTGGGCCGCGTCCAGCCGGACACGCTAATCCATGGTGACCTCCACGCCAGGAACATCCTGTGTGCAGAGCGTGAGCCCTGGCTAGCCGTGGACCCCAAGGGACACGCGGGAGACCCCGCCTACGACGGCGGCACCCTGCTCAAGTCGCGCGCGCCGGCACTACTCGAGGCGCAGGACCTGCGCGGGGCCGTCCTCCGCACCCTGGACGTCTTCGCCGAAGCCGCGGAAGTCGATCGGGTACGGACCCGGCGCTGGGCCCAGTTCCATGCCGTGCAGGCTGCGTTCTGGGGCCGCCGCCACGGATTCCGCATCGCCCGCGACGGGCCGCGGCTGGACTGGATCACGGGGTTCGCCGACCACCTGGCGGAGCTGCTCACCGAGCACCTGTAGACCCGGTCCCCCCGTCCACACGTACTCCATCTGGCGGGCGGTACGGCGGGCGAGTGGCTCCCCGAAAAGCCGGCCCACGATGTGCAGGCTCGCGTCGATGCCCGCGCTGATGCCGGCGGATGTGACGATGTCGCCGCCGCCGACCCGTCGGACGTCCCGTGCCCACCCGGATGTCTGGCCGGGTCCCCCTCGACCGCCGTGGTGACACCGCCGGCGATCACCAGCACGTCGAAGGGCGGTACCTCGTCGAAGACGAGCATTCCAAAAGTCAGCGGCACAGTGGCGGGAGGCCACCCGCACGCGATTCGTACGCGAATCGTACGGTGATGGTGCGCGATCCGTACGGTCCATTGGATAGGGTCTCGACAGGAGGTCCTCTCATGTCCGAATTGTTCGAGGCGGTCGACGCACTGCTCGCGTCCCGTGCCCCGCTGCCCCCGCCGGAGGAGCGCAAGCGGCTGCGTACGGCGCACGGCCTGACCCTGGACGAGGTCGCCGCCGCGCTGAAGGTACGCAGGGCCACGCTCAGCGGCTGGGAGTCGGGCAAGACGGAGGCCCGCCCGCCGGAGCGCGACGCGTACGCGCGCCTCCTCGCGGGCCTCGCGAAGCTCTACCCCGCCCCGCCGGCGCCCCCGACGGCGTCCGACGAACCCGGGGGAGTACCCGAGACGGCCCCCGGCCAGGCGGCCCCCGCGCCGCAGACCCCGGTCATGACCGAGGACAGGAACACCCAGACCGTCCCAGCCCCCTCGGCCGAGCGGACCCAGCCCACCCCACCGCCCCCGGCACGCACCGCCGGGAACACCTCGCCGCCCCGCCGCCCCAGCACGGTGACGACGGCCCAGGCCTCAGCCCGCCCCCCAGCGGACACCCCGGCGAGCACAGCAACCGACCCCCGCTTCGAGAACGGCCCGCTCGCGGTCGTCGACGTCGACACCGACGGGCAGGTGTCGGCGTACTGCCCCGGCGGCCTGGTCCTGGACGTGCCCGCCAAGTCCGTTCCGGCCCTGGTCGACTGGACACTCACGGAAGCCAGGCTCGGGCAGCCGAAGCTGTCCGGCCCCGGCAAGGACGCCGACCCGCTTCTCGTCCTCACCGCGGCTGCCCTGGAGCGCTACGGCCTGCCGGTCACCCTCACCGAGGAGGAGCAGCTCGCCGGACGGATCCCCGACGGCCACAAGGTCATCAGACAACTGGCCCGCTCCGACTGGAAGCTGACCGGGCGTGGCTTCGGCCCGTGGGCGCGGATCTACCGCCCCGCCACGGGATCGGAGCGGTCCTGCGTGCAGCTGTGCATCCCGTCCTGGAACGCGCTCGACACCCGGCACTGGGGCGCAGCCGCCCAACTGGCCCCGGCGGACCTCGCCCGGGTCCTGGGCGTCTTCGCGACCAGGGTGATGACGCCGCGCGGCTCCACAGCGGTGACCGGCCTGGAACTCATGACCGCCCTGCACCCGCCGACCCGCGCCTCCGCGCCCGACGCCGACGGCCGCAGGCGCTCCGAGCACAACCCCGGCTCGCTGGGGAAGGACCCGGTGGACCCGGCGCCGTGCGAGGCGCCCGACGGCCACCCCGTACTCAAGGACCTGCCCCGCTTCCACATCCGGGGCCCCGCCGAGAAGGTCTTCGAGGAGGCGTACGACTGGGCCCGGCCCATGACGGACGAGGAATGCACCCGCCGCAACCTGGTGGGCCTCGACGTGAACATGGCCTTCGCCGCCGGTGCCAACGGCCTGATCGTCGGCCTCGGCGCGCCGACGCACGTCAGGCGGCCGGTCTTCGACCCGAAGCAGCCCGGCTCGTGGCTGGTCGACCTGTCCCATGCCGACCTGTCGCGGGTGAAGCTCGCCAAGGACAAGTGGGCCGAGCTGGACGGCACCCTGCTGCCGAGCCCGTTCACACCGAAGGGCGACCGCCCCGAGGGCCCCGCCTGGTACGCGACCCCGACCGTCGCGTACGCGGTGGAACTCGGCTACGACGTCCGGCCGATCGAGGCCTGGGTCCGGTACGACACCGGCCGCTACCTGGACGGCTGGTACAACCGGCTCCGCGACGCCTACCTCGACACGATGGCCGACCTCGGCGTCGCCGCCGACGTCCCGCCGGAGGAGTTCCTGAAGGCGATGGACGGCTACCGGAGCCGTGACCCGGAGCTCGCGACCGTCGTCACGGCGATCAAGGCGACCGTGAAGGGCGGCCTGGGCAAGCTGCGCGAACGCCCGCGCGGGGAGGGCTGGCGGCCGGGCGAGCCGTGGCGGGCCCTGTCCCGCCCGACGTGGCGGCCGGACATCCGCGCCGCCGTCATCTCCCGTACCCGCGTCAACCTCCACCGCAAGATCGTCAAGCACGCCGCGTTCACCGGCCAGTACCCGGTCGCGATCCTCTCCGACTGCGTCGTGTACGCCGCCGACGGCGAGAGCCCGCTCGACTTCCTGCCCTACCGCCAGGGCAAGCCGCTGCCGGGCGGCTTCAAGCTCGGCGTGAACCCCGGCCTGGTGAAGTGGGAAGGCACCCAGACCGTCCTGTGGGGAGAAGGCGTCCGGGAGCAGTTCGACGCCCCCGCACTCAACCTCGCCCGCTACATCAAGGACGGCACCGTCACCGACGCCGACGACGGAGAGTAGGAGCACACGAGATGACCCTGTTCGGGGACGGCCTCGACAAGGCGGTGCAGCAGGCGTTCACCCGCCCGGTGCCCAAGAGCGCAGGCGCGCAGATGCGGTACCTGGTCAAGCAGTACAAGGGAACCAAGGTCGTCGCCCAGATGCTGCGGATCTCCCAGCGCACGGTCGAGCGGTACGTGAAGGACCAGATCAAGAAGCCGCGCCCGGACCTGGCGGCGCGCCTGGACCGCGCGGTGAAGGCCCGCTGGCAACCGCAGGTCAAGGCCAAGGCCCGCGAGAAGGCGGCGTCGACCGGCGGCATCGTCATCGACACCCGCGCCCGCCTCGGCTACACCGCGCCGATCGGTTCCACGGACCAGGACCGCGTCCGGCACCTGACCGTCGCCCTGCCCCCGCAGTACGCGGCCCGCCTCTTCGACGCCCAGGAGGCCGGCGCCACCGACGCCCATCTGAGGGAGATCGCCGCCGAGGCGCTCAAGGAGGTGTACTTCCAGGACAGCGGCCGGCGCGCCGGGAACCTGGAGGAGGTCCGCTTCACGGACATCGAGCACCTCGAGTTCGGCCTGTAGGGGACGTCACCGTGCGTCGCGCAGCCGCAGAAGGTACGTCGCGGTCAGCGCGACGGCACGGTCCCCGTCACGCGACAGCTCCACGAGGGCATGCGACGCCGTGCTCCCCGGGATGTCCGCCAGCGCCTGGGTCAGCCGTACGCGTACGGTCGCTTCGACGGCGTCGGCCGTAAGGCGGTCCACGAGCCCGGTGGCGACCCGCTCCGCCGTCGCGGGGTCGTTCGCCAGCGAGCTCAGCGCATCGGCCGCGTCGGTGTCGTTCCTCCCCGCCACGATCATGTCGAAGAGCGTCGGGATCGCGTCGTCCACTCCACGTATCCCGAGCGCCAGAGCCGCATGCCCGCGGACCACGGCATCGGGGTGAGCGAGGGCGTCCCGCAGCCGGGCGGCCGCCTCACCGCCGGGCAGCTCGGCGAGGGACTGGACCGCACGCTCCCGCACCGCGGCCACCGGCGAGCCGAGGCCCTCCGCCAGCAGCGCAGTGCCGCCGTCGCCCGACCGCGCCAGAGCCCACCGCAGGGCTCCGGCGACGACGGGATCCGCCTCGCTCAGTACCGCCTCGACGAGAGCCTCCACCGGAACCGGAACCTCGTCGACCGAGGAAAGGGCCGCGCGCTGACGCGCGTCGGCGCTCGTCGACCGCAGGGCCTGGAGGACCGCGACGACCTGGAGGACGTCCTCCCAGTCGGAGGGATCCGCGGCGTCGATCCGGCGGAGCCGCGTGAGCAGCTCGGTCTCGGCCGCGATGCGCTCCCGCGCCTGACGGACGAGGTCGGTGACGAGCGCCGAAGGAGCGAAGCCGGGATCGTCGAGCGCACGCCCGATCTCACGCAACGAGAGACCCAGCGACCGCAGGCTCTCGATGTGGAAGATCCGCCGGATGTCGTCACCGGAGTACTCCCGATAGCCCGAGCCCGTACGGCCCGAAGGCCGCACCAGGCCGAGCGACTCGTAATGCCTGAGCATGCGGGCACTGACCCCGGACCGCCGCGCCACCTCACCGATCAACACGTCCCATCATCCCTCCCGACCGGACCCGCCGAGCGCCACGACGCGCTTCGCCTCCTCGATCGCGAACCCGAACCCGGCGTCAGGATCGCGAAGGAGTCGTTCCGTGGCGAGCGCGTGCGCCCGCACACGCCGGTCGGAGGCCGCCGAGGCAGCACCCAGAGCCGGCACGACGACGTCCCCCAGTTCGACGAGCGCCCGGCTGAGACTCAGCTGCGTCTCCCGCCCACCGCGCCCGAGCTGGGTCGCGAGCACCGCGGCCAGCCCGGCCTCCTCACCTTCCGGTACGAGCACGACCGCGGCCCGCCAGGCGCTCCTCGCCACGTCCTCGTCGGCGTCGGACAGGAGCGCCCGGGTGATCGCCGGCCACGCCTTCCGGTCTCCGATCTTGGAAAGGGTGTGCAGGGCCTGGCTCCGCGCCTGCGCACCCTCCGAGCGGAGTTCACGGAGCAGCTCGGGAAGCGTGAGGGACACCGGGTGCCGCGTGAGCGCCCAGGTCAGCATGTCGCGGACGAAGAACTCCGGCTCGATCGCGCTGCGCTCGACGAGCTTGCCGACGAAGCGCGCGTCCGGTGCCGTACCGACCGCCAGCGCCGCCCGCAGCCGCACGGACGAACGGCCGTCCTCCAGGCCCTGGAGCGCTCGCAGGACATCCGTGTCCCGCCTGATCGTGGTCATCGGAACCACCTCCTCGGCAAGCAGTGAAGTCCTTGTCACCGTGTCAAGGTCAAGCGGCCCTCGCGGGAAGCGGGGAAAAGGAGCGGGTCCGAGGGCGTAGCCTGCCCCCGGACCCTGTCGATGCCGCTCACATCACACGCCGGCACACTTGAGGACCCGGGTCATTCGTCATTGCGTCGCGTCCTGCCTTTGGACCACCGCCGATCGAGCTCGGCGGACCAGATTCGAACTGGCATTTCGACGCACCAGGGCCCGGGCCCGGTCGATCCGGCGATGAGCGGCGCATGCTGAGTCTGGAGCAATAGTCTGAGATTGACCGCGGTCTGCCTCTGCCTGGTTGGGCCATCCCGGCGAGAAGTGCCGGGAGGAGGACTCGAACCACCACTGGAACCGCGGATGTCACGACAAGGCTCAGCTTCAGCTTTGCGCTCCTCGCGCACCCCGACCGCGTACTGCGGCCGGGGAGTCTGTGGTGTCCCGGCTACCCGAAGAGGTAGCCGAACACGGCGTCGCCGACCCGCTGGTCGGTGACTTCGGCGCTGTTGGCCTCCTCGCGGGCGAACTTGACCGCCTGCTGGAGCTTCTCCACGCGCTCGAGCAACTCGTTGACCCGCCGGGCCGGCAGCGCGCCCGAGAACTTCACCGTGGTCCAGTACCCGACCGGTATGTCCTCGTAGTAGACCTCGACCTGCGCCGGGTGCTTGTCCGTCGCCTCCGCCTTGACGTGGTTGCGCGGCACCTTCTTCGTACGGACCGTGCGGACGACCTCCGTCTTCCACGCGTCGGTCGACGGGTCCTGCGTCCACGACTCGGCGGCGTCCAGCACCGGAAGCTTGCGGATGAAGGTGTTGATGTCCGTCAACTGCTTCTCGAGAAAGAGCAGATACGCGACGGGCACCCGCTCCACGAGCACGCGACCGTCGACCGAGATGTCGGCCCGGGCCTCGCAGTTCGCCCAGTCCTTGGTGGCCGTCACGTCGAAGAGACGCGTCAGCGCCCGCGCGGTGTCGCGCAGCACGTCCTCGGCCTTCACCTGCACCAGAGTCGACTCGGGCGGCAGCTGCTCGCCCTCCTCGTCCTTCGGCTGGTACGTACGGGAGATGCCGGCGAGCAACGCGGGCTTCTGCAGCCCGTGATGAGCCGCCGTCAGGTCCTGGTGCGCCCGGGACTTGACGCCCTTCTCCACTGCGATGATCTGGTTGAGTTTCGTTGCCACGCCGCTGACCTTAGACAGGGGACCATGATCGGGCGAACGCATTTACGGCCCGACCGCGGCGGCATGGAACTCCTCCTCCAGGTACTGACCGACCGCGAGGAGAAGAACAGCGTCGCGATCGCCCCGAACGAGCCTTCCACGACCCCCCGGATCGCTCGACACAGCACCCGGCCACGGCTAGGGACTGGGCATTCAACCCAGGGCAGGTGTGAGGTCGGCCCACAGGGCTGTGGCGTCGGGTGACAGCGGAGTGACGCCTCGGCCCGGTGTGTTGTCGCTCTGGTCCCACCACAGGCCCTGGCCGGGCGCCAGGACGTGCCCGTCGTGGTCGGCCTGCCAGCGGCCGCGCAGGACGTGGAACACCCCGGCGTGTGCGGACGGCGGGGCGACAGGGCCGGCGACCCGGCTCACCCGGGCGGCCCAGCGGCCGCGCCGCACCATGATGTTGAGAACCTGGCAGGAACCGCTGGGGAGTTCGGCGGTGATCGCGAGGTCGCCGGAGAACGTGAACGGCTCGCCTGTCCGCACCGGCAGCCGCTCGAACTTCCCCGGGCTGGTCAGCCGTACGCCGTCGCCCGCCAGCAAGGTGAGCGTCCGGTCGATTCCGGGGAATACCGAGAACGGTCCGTCGCGGTCGATGTCGGCGATGCTGGCGCGCCACCCGAACTGCTGGCCGTCTGCCGGCCGGGAGGTGATCTCCCTGGTCGCGCCGCCGCCGTTGTGCCATGGGCCCGTAGGCAGTGTCTCGACGTCGAAGTGGCGCATGGGAGGGCTCCTGACCTGTGTCGGTAGGGGGGCGGATCACACCTGAGCGGCGACGCTCGCCGAGGCTCACCCGCCGGCGGCGTCAGCGGCCTCCCGGGGCGACATCGTCGACGAAGTCTATGCGGCTCTCAGAGGGGGCGAGGGCCTCCGTGTCGCAGTCGGCGGTGGTGACGGCGATCCGGCCCGGCCCGCGTACCTGGGCGGACGGCCGCTGCGGCTCGTGCGGGAACAGGGGCGGATGGTCGGGGGAGTTGTACTCGGAGGAGTATCCGTGGGCGCAGCGGTTGACATGGGTGGCCGTGGTGCGGGTGGCCGAGGGAGGGCTACAGCTTGCCCACAAAGCGGGCGACCCTGCCGGACAACGAGCAACCGACGGCCTGGAGCAATCGCGGGACTCGTCCGCTACGCGTCTGGACGGACAAGGCCCGCGCCCCCATCCGATACTCGGACGCGGGCCGTCGACCTGCCCCAGGGCTACGGCTTCTGGCTGCGGGGCACCCCTCTCAAGGTGCGGTCCGAGACGAGCTGACGATTAGCTGGGGCTCAGCGGCCCACGGCGGTCTCCCGGTCGATGTGTGTCAGCTTCTCGGGGTTGCGGACGGCGTAGAGCCCAGTGATGAGGCCGCCCTCGAGGCGTACCGCCAGGACGGTGTCGGTCTCGCCGCCCGTGCGCAGGATCAGTGCCGGGTGGCCGTTGACCTGTGCCGGCTGGAAGGCCGCGGACGTGAGCCTGCTGAGGACGTAGACCACCGCTTCGGCGCCCACGACGGGCTCCAGTGCGGCCCGTACGACTCCGCCGCCGTCGGTCAGCAGTACGACGTCCGGAGCGATCATGTCCAGCAGGCGTTGCAAGTCGCCGCTTTCGACGGCCTGTTGGAAAGCCGCGAGCGCCTTGCGCGTCTGGGCCGGGGAGACGGCCTCGCGCGGCCGGCGCGCCGCGACGTGGGCCCGTGCGCGGTGGACGATCTGCCGGACCGCGGCGGGAGACTTGTCGACGGCCTGCGCGATCTCGTCGTATCCGACATCGAAGACGTCGCGCAGCACGAACACAGCCCGCTCGGTCGGCGCGAGCGTCTCCAGCACGAGCAGCATCGCCATGGAGATACTGTCGGCCAATTCGATGTCCTCGGCGACATCGGGCGCGGTGAGCAGGGGCTCGGGCAGCCAGGGTCCGACGTAGGACTCCTTGCGCCGACGCAGCGTACGCAGCCGGGTCAGCGCCTGGCGCGTGGTGATGCGGACCAGGAAGGCGCGGGGTTCCCGCACCGCGGTGTGGTCGACGCCCGCCCAGCGCAGCCAGGTCTCCTGGAGGACGTCCTCCGCGTCGGCGGCGGAGCCGAGCATCTCGTAGGCAACGGTGAACAACAGGTTGCGATGGGCGACGAACGCCTCGGTGGCACAGTCCGCCCCCGGGGCGCGAGGACCGTGCCCGCTCACGCCGGTCGCCCGCTCGGTGCGCTCGTCCATCGTCGGCTCCTGCCTGCTGCGCCTCATGTTCGTGTCACGCACAAGACGCCGCCGCTCATCGTCTTGTGACACGGAAGCTCGGTGGCCGTCGTCACATCGCTGTCCTGTCACAACGCGGTGGCGGCCGGCGCCTTGTGTGCGTCAGGACGCTGCGCGGACGAACCGCGCGGCGCACGATTCCACAAGCGAGGACGTTGTGATGGAACCCCGTATGAACCTGTTCGCTCACGAGATCGGCTCCAGGATCGGCAAGCGCATCTTCGCCGTCAGCCAGGTGATCCAGGAGTCGCCGCTGCCCAAGCCGACCCAGGAGCTGGTGCAGCTGCGCGCCAGCCAGATCAACGGCTGCGGTTTCTGCGTCGACATCCACAGCAAGGACGCTGCGACCGCAGGCGAGACCTCCGCCCGGCTGAACCTGGTCGCCGCCTGGCGCCACTCCACCGTGTTCACCGAGGCCGAACGGGCCGCGCTGGCCCTCACGGAGGAGGGTACGCGCATCATCGACGGCTACGAGGGCGTCTCCGACGAGACCTGGGCCCGCGTGCGCACGCACTACGACGACGACCAGGTCATCGCACTGGTCTCCCTGATCGCCATGATCAACGCGACCAACCGGCTCGGCGTGATCCTCAACAACCAGGGCGGCGCCTACGAACCCGGCAACCTCGCCACCATCGCCGTCTGACCACCCCCGATGCCACCGGACCGGCCTCGATCACACGATCAGGGCCGGCCCCGCTCCTGCTGACACGCGACCACTCCGCCCCGCCCGCGCTGGATCCGCCGGAGCGTCTTGGCGGGCATGTTCGCCACACCCGGCCACCTCCTGAAGCGGCACCCTGGCTCTTCGCTGCTGCGACCGCGCAGTCACGGGGCAACCACCCAGCCTGGTCTGGTGATCTCACTCCACAAGTCCGCACCACCGCGCCCACTCGGATCCAACGTCAAGAGATCTTCGTGAAGACCCAAGAGGGGGCGGCCGGTGGGACGTCCGTCCTCACCGGTCTCCATGACCGACCAGCCAGCGTGGACCCCGGACACGTTCACGTCGCCGCCGCAGTCGAGCTCGTCCATCACGGCGAATACCGCTTCATAGGCGATGGCCCGAGTCAGCAGCACCAGATCCTCCCGGTCTGCCCCCGCTTCCAACAAGCGCCGAGCGGCCGCCACCTGTTCCAAAGCCCCCGGGTCGGACCAGCCGTCGATCGGGCCCCGCCACAAGGAGCGGAGCAGCACGAAGCGTGCCAGTTGCGGTCGGTTCTCATCAATTTCAGACCGTGCCCAAGCTGGCGCGTCAGGCGCGCCAAGGGCCTCGAACTGCGTCCGAAGCGACTCCGCTGCGGCTCGCTTCGACGGCGTGAGTCCGGACAACCACAACTGCCACGTCGCCTCGACATCATTCATCACACCAGGATGCCTCACCGGGTGCCAGCACCGACAAGATCAACAACTCATCCCGATCCGGATCCTCATCACCTAGGGATGACGTGGGTTCTGGGGAACATCCGCAGCGCCCAGGGCCACCGACTGCTGCCCGAACCGCTGACCAATCGTTGCTACTTCACGTGAGCGAAGCCAGTTAATTCCTGTCGAGGACGTCGGCAGGAATGCTGAGGCGGAAGGTCACGCGGCGTCCCGGATCGGCGCGCGGTCGCCAGGGTGACCGGCGTCGCGCAGGACCTCGGACGTGTGGTCGACGGCCGTGTCCTTTGCGGGGCCGGACTTCTGGGTACGCGCGGACGCCCCGGCACCTCCCGTTCTCCGTCTTCCTCACGGACATGGTGGCCGATCTCGTGCACGGAGTTCCAGCAGCCGATCGCGATCCACACACGTCACGGCGCTTCACCGCGACCGGGTGACTGAGCGAGTTGTAATTGACGGTCTTCCTTCATCACGTTCCTACCTGGTACGGCAGCGGTGACTCACTGTGGCGCGGGCGGTGGTTGTTGCCAAAACCGAGACGGCACTGGTGGGGCGGTGGTGAGGCCTGTACCGAAGGGTGAGGAGATCTGTGTGCCGCAGATCCTTTCGCGGAGCCGTTGATGTCCTCTCCCTCTTCCCGTGGTCTCGACGAGGCTCTCGACAACCTGGCCGAGGTCGCCGGCCCCCGTTTCTTCGCCGACCAGGACCTAGACGGTGTGTGTCGTACGGATGCGACGTTTGGCAGCCGGGCCGCCGTGTCGTGGTGAGGCACGTCGGCGGACCGGTCCGCCGCGCCTCCTACCGGGCCGGCTGGCACCGGCTCGCGGTGCGCACGGGCGCCCTCGCCGCGGCTGTGGGCGGAGCGTACGGCTATCTCCACCAACCCGACGTCGTGACCGAGGTCCTCACCTACGGCGCTCCGATGGCCGCGCTCGCCACGGCGGCCTGCGGCGCCACGTACCGGATCAAGGGCCGCGAACGGCGCGAGCTGCTCAGGAGTGGATCGAGCCGCTGCACCAGGCGCTCTCCGGACCGCTTGAGATCTCCGAACACACCGACCCCCGCACCTACCGGCCTCGCCCCGGCAGGGGTACGCGCCGGGGGAGCAGGCCTCCTACGCGCTGGCGTGCCAGGCCGCCGACCAGACCCACCCGCCCAAGCGCACCGAGCTGCTGTCGCTGACCGAGCCGCGCGAGCGATGGCGCACCTCAGTGATCCGGGCGTATGGCGACGCCGACGTCGGCGACCGGCTCGTGGAGCGGGCTCGGGCGGCGGCCGCGGCGGTGTGGGCGCGGGTGCGGCCGGTCGTCGACACCGCCCTGGCGGCCGTCGACGTTGTCGCCGTGGTGTACGTGATGCGCGGCGCGCTCAAACGCCACCACCTGCTCGCCGAAGCCCGCGGCCACCTCTCCTACGTCCTGCGCGGCCCGCAGCCGACCCCACCAGCCGGGCCTGGACGAACAGATCGTGCAGACGGTCGTCGACGACTGATCAGCCCTCCCATCCTCCCCCATCACACCTCCCGAACGCCCGTGTCCGGGAGGAGTCCGCTCTCGAGGGCGAGAAGGTGCCGGACCTCGGGGGCGAGCCACGCGGTGTCCACCGGTGGTCGGCCGAGGCGTCCTGGTAGGAGTAGTGGGGATGCCGAGCGTTTCGAGGAGTCGGCGCCCGGCGGTCCAGTCCGCTTCCAGGGTGCCGATGCCGCCGAAAGCGATGCGGCGGGCTCGGTGGAGGGCGGCCGCGTGGCGGCGCAGGTTCTGCCGTACGCCGTACTCGTCGAGCCGTGCGGTGCTGCCGGCGACCTCCACGAGCTGCGGGTGGGCGCCGGTCGCTGAGCAGCGAGGCGTCCCAAACGCTGGCCACGGCGAAGAGGCCGGGATGTCGGGTCAAGAGGTTGAGGGCGGCGAAGCCTCCCTTGCTGAACCCCAGCAGGTGCACCGGGGGCCAGGCCCGGGGGCAGAGCATGGCTAGGACTGTCGGTACGACGACGCGGACGAGGTGGTCCTCCTGGCGGCAGTCGGCCCCTGTACTCCGCCGGTCTGCGGGGCCGGTCATAAGGACACGGCGTCGGACTTCCGCAGGGGCCGGAAACGTCCTGCCGCGTGACAGGCCGTCCCGTCCGGATCGATGCCACCGGATCCGGCCGCGGCCGTGTGCACCGAACCAAGGGCTGTCCGGTAAACGGCCTCTGTGCCCGGGCGCCGGGGGTGGCCAGGATGACCTGCGTAGGGTGACGCGAGGACGAGCAGGCCGTCCCATGGCCGGGCCTCACCGTCGTACGGGCAGTCATCGCGGTTGTCCCACGGTGGTTCGGGATCGCCCGTAGCGGGCTGAGCACATGGCGTGCGAGCAGGGTCGTGCAGCGCCACGTGCAGAGCGGGCCAGGGGAGGAAACCGCGGAGTTCTCCTGGCAGAAGCCGACCGTGTACCGGGGAGCGGTCCACGTTCCGCGGCTGCAGCCACAGCCACAGCCACAGCCACAGCCACAGCCGTGGCCGGCTCGGCCTCCTCATCGAGCCGAGGTGGTAGAGGTCGTGGAAGCTCTGGAGCGGCTCCGGCTCGCAAGCCGGCAGACGTACTCAATACGGCTAGCTCGCCCTGCAAAGTACGGCAAGTCCGCCCCGCCCGCTGCTGCGAGGAACAAGCCGCGGCTTCGAGGTTGTTCGCGCCGGGTCCCTCGCTGTCGAGCCCCCCGACCGGGTCTGCCTCCGCCCAGAACAGGCCGAGGACGGAGCCGTCCTGGGCCTTCGTACTGATCTGCACGATTCTGGTCGCCATGCCGCAGATCCTGAAAACAGCAGGCCAGCCTCAGACCGAGAGCAGGTCCACCACGAAGATCAACGTAGAGCCCGCAGGAATCAGCGGCGAGGGCGACTGCTTGCCGTAGCCGAGGCGCGGGGGAACGATGATCTCGCGCCGACCGCCGACCTTCATCCCCCTGATTCCCCGGTCCCAGCCCTTGATGACCCTGCCACCGCCCACGGCGAACTTGAACGGCTGGCCACGATCCCAGGAAGCGTCGAACTCCTTTCCGGTCTCGAAGGTGACCCCGACATAGTGGACCCGGACGACTCTGCCCGGCTTCGCCTCGTCCCCGTCTCCGACGACGAGGTCCCGGATCGTCAGCTCGGTGGGAGCATCACCCTGCGGAACAGCGATCTCGGGTTTCGTCCGTTCACTCATCGCAGCCTCGTCCCTCTCCGCCGGAAGCCCTCGTAGGGAGCAGCCGGGCACATGGTCACTCCATGCGGTAGACGATCACGCTACCGAGTACGCCGGCCCCGCAGCGCACCCCGACTCCGAGGGGACACGGCACGTGTACGCGAACCGCTCGGTGCCCAGCACACCGCACGAGACCGACCGGGCACGCCCACGAGGGGGTCGCCTGCGGTTCCACGGCTCTGAGCAGGCACACGCGCTCGTCTGCGCTGATCGGTCCCTCCGTAAAGTCTCGTCCTCCAGCAACGCCCGCACGGCGGAGGCGTGCCTGCACGAGGTCAGGCACGCCGGCGTCGGGCTGTTCCTGTTCCGGTGACAGAGGCTGCTGTTCCTTGGGCTGCCTGGGGCGTTCTTCGAGGAGCGTCCCGGTGCCCTGCTCGTACTCGGCACGTGTGCTCTGCAGCAGCGCACGCCAGGACGCGACGAGGGGACGCCTGCGAAGCCTGGCGCGCCGTTCCCGTCGGTCACACCGCCCCACACACCGAACTCGACTCGATTGTCGAGTGCGCATCGAAGTTGGGGGCTACGTCGTCGCCACGGTCGGCCCGTGAGCGCTCTGGGCGGGCCGCCTTGCGGGTGCTCCGCTTGTATGGCGCACGGGGCAGGTGGGGAGTATCGGGGTGGCTGCGCACCGCGGCCCGCGAGACAACTGATGAAAGATCTGCACTCATGGCGACTGGCACAGTGAAATGGTTCAACGCGGAGAAGGGGTTCGGCTTCATTCAGCAGGACGACGGCGGTCCGGACGTCTTCGTCCACTTCTCCGCCATCCAGACGACCGGCTTCAAGGAACTGGCCGAGGGTGCGTCCGTCGAGTACGACGTCACCCAGGGCCCCAAGGGACCCCAAGCCGAGAACGTGGTGCCGCTCCGCTGACGACTTCACGAGATCACCCGACGAGAGCCCCCACCGCTGACGGCGGGGGCTCCCGCGTCAGCGGCGGCAGCGGTCGGATGGCGGGCCGCGGACTGGATCCGCGCCCTCCCCCTCCAGGCCGGGGCCTGGATTTGCGGCCCGTGGCCGACGCCGTCGAGGAGGCGATGACCAGCCTGGACCCGGCGGACTGCGACGGCCTCGACCGGCGCGGGCACGGCGGCGTACCGGAGTCGGCGCGGGAACGGCTCGACGGCCTCTGCTACGACGCCGCCGAGATCGCCCTCCTCAACGCGAACCAACGGGTCGCGCTGTGTGCCGTCGTCCACTGCGTCCAGGGCATCCCCAAGGGGCTCGCCAACGATCCCGGGACGCTGATCGAGGACGACTTCGCCGTCCTGTGCGCGGCCATCGACAGCGCCACCGGCGCTGCCGCTCCGAGCCGTGGACCACGAGGGTGTCTTCCGCCATCCACTGCGCTTCAAGCAACGCGTGCGACCGGCGCGCGTCAGCCCTGGGGTACCGAGACGTACGCCTCCTGGGGCGTGGTGGTCGGCGTGTAAGCGGACGCGGTGGGGGCGGTGGGGACCAGATCCCGGTGGATCACCCTGGACACGGCCTGGATCGTGTTCACGCCGTAGCTCATCGTGCTGTTGCCGTCGCTGAGCACGGAAATGGTGTAGTCGTGGCCGGCGCCCTTGAACGCACCGATGCTGTGTACGCGCCAGCCGCGCGTGGCGCGCTGCAGCCAGCCGTTCTTGACGTGCTTGGACACGGAGGAGGGCGCGCCGGCCGTGGTGCCCCACCTCTGCGAGGTGATGACGTTCCCCATGAGCTTGAGAATGTAGGCGCGGGAGTTGTCACTCAGGACGGAGTTCCTGGCGGTGATCAGCGAGAGCAGCCGCTGCTCGTCGGTGACGTTGATCCGGGTGAGCCCCCAGTAGCCGCCGGATCCGGGCACCGTCCGCGTCATGCCGGCAGCCGTCAGGAAGCCCTTCACCTTGGTGAGGCCGAGCTGGTTCCACAGGGCGGTGGTAGCCGCGTTGTCGGACTTGGTGATCATGGCGGTCGCGAGGTTGGTCTCGCGAGTGGTGAGGTACCGGTTGGTCTTCTTGGCGTCCCAGAGAAGCGTGGCGAGGACGGTCACCTTCACAATGCTGGCCGAGTCGTACGCGTACGTGGCGCGCAGCGTGCAGGTGGTCTTCGTGGTGCGGTCGTGCAGGCCGACGGCGACGGTGCCGGAACGCGTGGCGAGGGCGGTGGTGATGTCCCTCTGGAGCTTGGCGGCGAGCCCGGCCTTGCCGGACGTGCAGCTGACCTGAGGCGGGGTGGCGGCGGAGGCGGGCGCCGCGCCCGCCGCGACGGGCATCAGTATCCCTGCGGCGGCCACGAGCGGAAGTGCGCGGGTGCGCAGGGTTATGTGGCGAGTCATGTGATTCCCCCTGGAAGCGAAAAAATGAACACGCCTACGGCGTGCTCGCCCTACATGACTCATGAGCGTGCGGATGGTTGCACGGCTCCCGGGGCCTTTTCTCCGGAGCGTCGAAGTCCTCAGTTGCGGCTTCGGCACGGTGATCCGCGGCACTGCGGCTCCACATGTCCGTTTCGGTCACATTCCGACTCCTGATCGCCGCCCTCCTCCTGCCGCTAGGCTCCTGCGTGGGCGCCGGGAGTACCTGACCGACTGGCAGGTGGAGGTCAACCACGCCATCAAGGAGACTGGCCTGTCCTTCAACACCGACGCCGTCCTCGCCGTGCCGACCAAGACCAGCGAGGTCCGCCTCTTCGAACTCGACAACGGCACCATGTCCCAGGCCCGCCTCGCAGCCGAGGTCTGGGACTACGAGCGCTACGCCGGGCACCGCGTCTGGAAGGGAGCCCGCGGCACGATTGGCGGGACGTACCCGTTCTGGCAGCGCCACCGCTACACCCGGTCCGAGACCTTTCCGCGGCTGCACGTCGTCCTGGCGGTCAAGGCGGAGCACCTCCTCGACAACCGCCTCCAGGCGCTCACCGCCGCCGTGCAGGGAATCACCATCGCGGTGTGGGTGAACACTCTGCCCCGACTCCAGCGCGGCGAGCCCTGGTACGAGATCGGCGCCGACGACCCGCACCGGCGCCGGGCCCGCTATCCCGAAGCGGTCGGCCGCTGACCGGTGCTGGGCAAGCCCAAGGGGAGCCTGGGCAAGCCGCCCGGACACCGGCTTGCCCACCCCGGCCAGGGCCGGCTGACCGATGACGGGTGACCGATGACCGGTCACCGCCTCGGCCGGGAGTTGCATGGGTCGGTCACGGCGCTGACGTGCTGGTTGACCGATCGCGGGAGACGGACCGGTCACGGTCGGCCCGCCGACCGGATGATCCTTCGGCCGTCCTGAGGATCTTTCACATGTGCCCCCGCTCCGGCACCGGCGGCCGCTGGCCTGACGGCTCTCCAGCGCCGGAAGGCGGCCCCCACCATGACCGGTCAGCCTCACACCCCCGAGGACGGAGAGGACACCCCGACCGCCCCGCGGCGCGCCACGAACGTCGCCAAGAAGCTCGCCCTGGGGGCCCTCGCCATCGGCGCGTTTGCTCTGCTCGCCAGGCACAGTGGCGGGCGCCCGATCGCCACCGACGGGGCGCCGGAGCGGGAGCGGAGCCCGGAAGCAGAGTTCGCCGCCATCGTGCGCGAGGTCGCTGCGGGCCGATCCGACATCAAGGTCGTCTCCGTCAACGGCTTCTTCGCGGAACTGGGGATCCGGTCCCGGTCCGGGCGCAGCCACGGCCAGGCGCACGTGTACTACGACGTTGAGACGGGCGCCTGAGGGCCGGAGACATGTACGGGGGTACGGCCAAGGCTCCGGGGGTTCGTTCGCGAGCTGGAGGAACGTCTTGCCGAGGTGTGGCCTGTCGGCGTCTGACCGGCCCCGTACAGGTCCGGGGGCCCGGGCAGGGGGCGTCACGGTTTCGGTGGTTCGACGCGGATCGGTCACGCCCGGCCTGCCGACCGTCACGGCAAGCCCTCGGCATGGAGGGCGTGTCCAGAGTTCCGACCACGTGGAGGGACGGCTCCCGAAGTCGCAGTGTCACCGCCTGGGACGCGGAGGCCCGGAATCGCCCGACGCCTCCTCGCTGGCCGTACACCGGAGCCATGAGACGAACCAAGCAGAACAACGCCGGGCCCATGCCCAGTGACCCGGGGGACATGTGGCACGCCCTCGCCTTCCTTCGCCAGACCCACTCCGAACCCGTCGGGCGCCTCGTCCCCTTCGAGCGCGCCGACGCGCTGCTCTCCCTCACCCGGCCCGACGACATCGACTTCACGCGCGCGTGGAACTCTCCGGCGGGGAAACGATGGGCCACATCCATGACCTGATCACCACCGTCACCCGCGGCATCACCTACGAACTGGGCGCCGCCGCGCCGGGCACCGCGCTGGAGATCCTGCTCGGCAAGCGCCACCAGCTCGCCCTCCACATGGACCACAGATGGCGGACCGCTTCCTCAGCGTTCCGGACGAGCACGAGGCAGCCCGATACCTCGAACCCCTGGCGTTCGAAGCGACCTACATTCACCGAAAGGTGGGATACGCCCTTCGAACCAGACCCGGAACGTCCTTCCCACTCCAGGTCGCGCTCCTGGCCCACCGGCGTGACAAGAGCAAGGACGCGACCGCCGAGGAGATCATCACCATGCGTGGCGGCTTCCGAAGAGCCACTCGGTGATGTCCCGTCGCACTGCAGTTGTCCGTTGATCTTGCTCTGAGCTGCCGGTTTGCCAGGATGGTCGCGAGCGCCTCTCCTCGCGTTCTCAGCGAAGCCGGCTTCTGCGGAACATCCAGAGGCAGTGACCATCGACGGCTCGGCAGAGGGTGATGCCGAGGAGGAGCAGAATCCCTTGGTGCCTGCGACGGAGTGGACCATGGTGTGGTGATGAGCACTGAAGTGGAACCGGTCGAGCACGAGGATCGCTGGATCCTGAACCTCCGAGGCTTGAGTGTCGTCAGGATCAGCATCGACTTTCGGCTGACCCTCGTCCTGGACGCAGGGTGGGAAGTCGTGCTGGAAGCACCAGCTCGGCTCTCGACAGGGCCGCTCCACACCAGTCCTGGCCTGCCTCTGACGCCTGAGTCCCAGGACGTGGCTGCGGCTCTTCCTCTGTTCGGGGCGAAGGTCCTGTCCGCGGTTGTGTTCAAGTCCGGCGTCCTGCGGATGGTGTTCGACAGCGGCATGCGTCTGACCTGTTCGGCCGACGCATCGTTCGAAGCCTGGCAGGTCACAGAACCACGAGGATGGCGTTTCATCTCGGTGCCCGGCGGAGACCTTGCCGTTTGGTCCCGCTCAGGAACAAGTGAGAATCCGCGAGGTCAGGCTGCGAAGCGCTGAGAATCCGCCACTTACGCTGCGACGGGACAGGTGACAACTACCTCTGTGAAGTGACAACTATCGCTGCGAGGCACACTGGAGCGCCTGGAGGCCGCGCTCGTCCCGGAGAGGGTTGCGCCGAGCGAGGGCTGAACCGTTGTCTGGACGGTTGCTTCCAGCGGGGGACCGCAGGTGTGACCGGAGATATGGACCCCCCAAATCGGACCGCCCATTTCTGCAGGTCACCCCTTGTGGGCAAGCCGGTTCGGTGCGCAGACACCTCTTTCCCACGCGATAGCCGAGGGGAAGAGGTGTGCTTCGAGCCGTGGAGCCGGCGGGCCGCGGCGGCGGAGGAAATCCCTGGTCGCCGGTTGATTGGGATGGCAGGCTCTCTGCCTCCACCCGAAGGGAGCTCCGCGATGAAGGCCGCCGCCGCACCGCCCGCCGACACCGCCGCACAGCCCTTCGTCGACGCCCTGAACGAGCTGGTCCAGGCGGACGACACCCTCCTGTACGGAGCGAAGAGCTGCAGTCCTATTCCTCCTGGCGACACCGAGGCGAAGTCGTCTACGGCCACAACGGCGCCGGGAGCGCCCGGACCGCTCACCGAATGCCGACCTCGAGGGCGTGATTGCGGGCCTGGGTTCCAGGGCATCGGCTGACCGGCCCCGTCGAGTCCCGTCAGACCGGCCGCCGCGCCCGACCGGCGGACTCCAGCACCGCGCTCAGGAAGCGGCGCACCGTCTCCAGCTCGCCCGCCTCGAACCCCTCCGCGGCCGCCAGTACTTCGCCGATCACCGGCCCGAAGAAGGACTGTCCGAGGCCCATGGCCTTCTCCTCCACCTTCAGCAGCACGCGTCGCCGGTCCGCCGCGTCCTTGCTGCGCGAGACCAATCCGAGCCGCTCCAGCCGGTCCACCAGGGAGGTGGTCCCGGCGGAGTTCAGCCGCAGTTGCCCGCCGAGCCATCCGGGCGTGGCCCGTGTACCGGCGCGTTCCGCGTCCAGCAGGTGGATCAGCGCGCGCACGTCGGTGGGATGCAGTCCGTGGCGCGCGGCGAACTCGGCGCCGAGCATGTCGAACTCCACGGTGACCGCGCGCAGCAGGTGCACCAGCCCCATCGCCCGGCTCTGCTCTTCGCCCTGTTCTTCCATGCGCACTCCTCGGTCCACAGCTAACATCTCGCTCAGCGAGATTATTGCCCAGCGAGAGGAATCGCCGTGTCCCTGTCCGACTTCGACCGTGTCTACGACGAGCTCCGTGCCCGCTGGCCCGAGACCACCGAGGAGCGTGACGTCGCCACCCCGTACGGACCCACCCGGGTCCACGTGTACGGCCCGGCGGACGGCAGCCCGCTCGTGCTGCTGCCCGGCGGCTCGGCCACCGGCCTCGTCTGGTTCGCCAACGCACCGGCGCTCGGCAAGCGGTACCAGGTCCACGCGGTGGACCTGCTGGGCGACGCGGGCCGCACCGAGCGCCGGGGCACACCACTGAAGAGCGCCGACGACCTGACAGCCTGGCTGGATGCGCTGCTGAACGGCCTCGGGCTCGCCCGCACGCACCTGTGCGGCCACTCGTACGGGGCCTGGCTGGCCGTCAGATACGCACTGCGCGCACCGTCGCGGGTGGACCGCCTCGTCCTCGTGGACCCCACCCAGGTCTTCGCCGGCTTCCGTCCCGGCTACCTACTGCGCGCCCTGCCCACCCTGATCCGCCCGAGCGAGGCCCGCGCCCGCGCCTTCCTGGCCTGGGAGACGGCGGACGCCCACCCGGACGAGACCTGGCAGCGCCTTTACGCGCTGGCCGCCACGGTCCCCGGCCGCAAGCTCGTCGTCGGCGGCCGCCCCCGGGTCGCCGACCTCCGCGTGCCGGTGCTCGCCGTGTTCGCGGAGCGCAGCCGCGCCCACCACGCCGGCAAGGCCGCCGACAGGGCCCGCCGGACGCTCCCGCACGCCGAGGTGGCCCTGCTTCCCGGAGCCACCCACCACTCCCTGCCCCTCACCGCGCCGCGGCAGCTGAACGACCGGCTGACGGCCTTTCTGGGCTGAGCACCGAACGTACGGCTGTCGACCGGTGCCGCCGTACTACCTCCAGCTACCCGAGCCACCACCATGCCTCAAAGAACGCACCGGCTTCGTCGTCCTGCACCGCTGGGCGGAGATCCTGGAGCGCCACTTCCCCGGAGCTCCCCGACCCCGACCGCCCCATCGAGTAGCCACACCAACGCCGCCGTCTCCTTCAGAGCCTCGGGTACGACCCTGACGCGCGCTGAGCCGATACGCCGGGGCCAGCCTGCCCTGTGCGTCGCTCTTCCGGGGGCGGGTGCCGCGATACGTTCCCGCCCGCCTGGTGGGCCTTGACGTACTGGACTGTCGGAGCAGGACGAAGCAGGGGAGCGAGACGTTGGCCGGGTACAGCAGGGGTCACACCCTTGAGCCGAGGAGCGCGTGCGCGTGACGGACTTCCCCGACTTCGAGTGGGTGGTGTGGCGCCTCGAGGTCCAAGACCCATCGCAGCTCGCGGGCGCCGATCCTGACCTGGACGAGCGCACCCAGGAGACGATGACAGAGCTGGCCGCCTCGCTGGGCTGCGTGTACGAACACTGCGTCGACACCGACACCGACACCGACACCGACACCTACCCGGAGGGAACGCCGTACTACGCCTGGTGGGTCCGCCTGCCCGCGACCGAGCACACCCGACGCGACACGGACGGCCTCCCGCAGGCCATCGGCCCGCTGCGCCAGTACCTGGCCACCCAGCTTCCCGACGGCCTGAAGTGGGAGATCACCCCAGACCGGGAGTACACGGTCGACCACGCCGGCAGCGTGGCCATGCGGACGGCCTACGACGATCTGATCGCTCCGTTCGAGCGGGCCCTGATGCCGCTGCGCCGGGACGGGGCCGACGCTCTCGATCCGCGGGCGAAGGTCTGGAAGTGGGAGGAGAACCTCCTGGTCGGCACGTTCGACCTGTGGCTGTGCAACGATCCGGACCGCCCGCACACCTGGCTGGTGGTCACCGTCGGCCTGTGGACCGAACCGCAGTTCTTCGACGAAGAGCCCGCTGCCCGTCTCGGCAACTTCGACTTCACCCCGCACCACCCGCTGCTTTTCCTGCCCCCCTCCAGGGCCTCCGCCCGGATCTGCGGCAGCCGCTTGGACACGTACTCCCAGACCGAGGTCTGGCGGGCCAGCTCGAAGTCATGCTCCGCGGCCAGACGCTCCATGATCTGCGGAATCGTGGGCTTCTGCTTCGTCGGCGCGTCCAGGTCCTCGCGCAGCATCGTGTCGATGAAGCCCTTCACCGGCTCCAGCTCGCTCTTCACCCGTCCATGATTGGGGCCGTATGTGCGGCCGTATGTGCCCAGCATGGCGCGTAGCGCAACCACCGCGTCCACCGGGACGTCCCGGGCCGGTCTCGGCTACGGGGGCGGCTGCGTGGCCGGCGTCCGATCCGCCGGTTCCTCGGGTGTGTCCGGGCGCCGGCTCGCGGCCTCCGCCGCGATCCGCGCCGCGAGCCCGTCCAGGAGGGTCTCCAGCGCGGCGAGGAACACCGTGGTCCCGTCCAGCCGCGCCATGTGGGTCACACTCCGGGCGATCGCGGGAAAGGCGACCGGGTCGGCCGCGGAGTAGTCGCGGGTCCATGCCTGCTCGTCGCCCGTACGGGCCGCCCCGTCGAGTGTCTCGAACGCCGCGTCCATCCCGGCCCAGGCCAGGGAGAAGTCCCCGTAGACCCGGTGCAGTACGGCGGCCAGCGCGGGGGAGCAGCCGGCCCGGCCGAAGGCGGCCAGGATGTGCTCCACGATCCGCATCTCGGCAGGGCGCCGGGTGGTGCGGTAGGTGGCCACGACCGCCGCGCCGGGGTGGCGCAGCGCCGTGTCACGTGTGCGCAGCGCGAGGTCGCGCAGCGTGTCGCGCCAGCTCTGACAGGGTTCGAACCCTGTCAGCACCTCCTCGAACAGGCGGTCGGCCAGGATCAGATGGAGTTCGTCCTTGCCCCTGACGTGCCGGTACAGCGCGGAAGGGTCGACGCCCAGTCTGGCGGCGAGCCGCCGCACGCTGAGCGCCTCCGCGCCCTCGTCGTCGGTCAGCGCGAGCGCGGCGTCCACGATGATCCGCAGGTCCAGCTCGACCTTGGGGGGACGGCCTCTGCCTCGTACTGCCATGGGGTGATCAGACCAGGCCGGGCAGTGCCTCCGCAAGCCCTGTCGTGCGGCGTGAAATCTTTTTACCCACACCGTTGACAAAATAGTGCGGTGAGCGGTTGTCTGCGGGGCACCCCGAACCGAGGAGTGCTGCTCATGGACCACGGAAGCCCCGCCTCCGGCGAGGCGTCGCCGCCCGTCGCCACGTTCCGCAAGACCCTCACCACCCGGCACGGAGTGGTCATCGCGCTGGCCAACATCAGCCCCACCGTCAGCGTCGGCATCGGCCTCGCGTTCCTCGCCGCGCTCGCCGGCACCGCGATGCCCGCCGCCTTCCTGCTCGCGGCCCTGCCGATCCTGGCCGTCTCCGGGGGCTACGCCCGGCTCGCCGCCCGCGATCCCAACTGCGGCACGGCGTACGTCTGGGTGCGCCGGGCGCTCGGCCCCTGGACCGGCTACCTCACCGGATGGACCTCGGTCGCCACCAACATCCTGTTCCTGTCGTACGCGGGCCAGCTCACCGGGCAGTTCACCGTCGGACTGCTCGCGGAGGCAGGCGTCACGGCGCTCTCCCCGGACGACGCCCTCACGGTCACCGCCACCGGCCTGGTGTGGAGCGGCCTGATCGTCGTGAGCGCGCTGCGGGGGGTACGGGGCGCCACCGCGGTGCAGAGCGTGCTGCTCGGCGTCTCCGCAGTCGTGGTCACCGTCCTCGTGGCCACCGCCTTCGTCCGGGGCGACGCGGCCCCCGTCTCCGCCTCGTGGTTCTCGCCGTTCGCCTTCCCCGACACGCTCACGCTCCTCGGAGCGACCGTGATGGCGGCGTACATGTTCTGGGGCTGGGAGAGCGCCTTCTCCGTCGTCGAGGAGTCGACCTCGGTCCGCTCGCCGGGCCGGGCCGGAATCATCGCGATCCTCGTCACCACCGGGTTCTTCCTCTTCTCGGCCACCGGCTTCCTGCACGCCCTCACGCCCGAACAGCTCGCGGACCCGCTGTCCGGCGTCACCGAACTGGCCCGCACCTTCTACGGCACCGCAGGCGCGACCGCCGCCCTCGCCGCGATGCTCTTCGCCACCGTGGCCTGCATGCAGTCCAGCGTCATCGCGGGGGCCCGGCTCACACTCGCCATGGGCCGCGACGGGGTCCTCGGCCCGAGCTGGACCCGACTGCATCCCGCCTGGGGCACGCCTGTCACCTCCACCGTGCGCATCGCGGCCCTCGCCGTCGGGGTGTCGCTCGCGGGGCTGGCCGCCGGGTCGCTGTCCGAAGTGGTCGTCGCCGTCGTCAACTCCGTCGGCATCCTGGTCTCGCTGATGTACGGGGTCGGCGGCATCGCCTGCGTGGTCACCTTCCGCCGCGAACTGAGGGGCCGGATACGGGACATGCTCGTCGTGGGCCTGCTGCCGCTGCTCGGCGGCGTCGCACTGCTGCTGCTCGGCGGCCTCGTGGCCCACCAGCAGTGGAACTCGGTGGACCACCTGGCCTTCGACGCCGAGAACGGACGCTTCCTCACCGTCCTGCCGCTCACCGTCATCGCCCTCGGCATACCCGCCGCCCTGTGGACCCGCTACCGGCGCAAGGCCGCCTACTTCACACAGCCGCCGACCCCTCTCGCGCCCGCCCCAGCCGCCGCCGGGGGCTGACCGCAGCCCGGACGCGGACGCCGACAACGCCTGCCGCAGCCCCCCTCCAAGCCTCCCCACCCCACCCACCGGAGCCCGCACATGCGCCACGCAGACCTCGTCCTCCTCAACGGCACCATCTGGACGGCATCCCCCGTACGCCACCGGATATCGGCACTGGCCGTCACCGGCGGCCGGATCACCGCCCTCGGCACCGATCGAGAGGTCCGCGAGCACATCGGCCCGCGCACCGACGTGACCGACCTCGGCGGCCGGTTCGTACAGCCCGGGTTCACCGACGCCCACATCCACCCGGTGATCGCCGGGATCGGCATGCTCGGATGCGACCTGAGCGCAGGCCGCACCGCACGCGACTACCGAGCCACGATCGCCGCCCACGCCGCCGCCCACCCTGGGGCCGCCTGGCTCCAGGGCAGCGGCTGGTCCTTCGACGCCTTTCCGGGGGGTCTGCCGCACCGCGACCAGCTCGACGACATCCTTCCCGACCGGCCCGCCTACTTCCCCGTCCGCGACGGACACTCGGCGTGGGTGAACTCCCGCGCCCTCACCCTGGCCGGGGTCGACCGGCACACACCCGACCCCGCGGACGGCCGCATCGAACGCGACGCCACGGGCGAACCCACCGGCGTCCTCCACGAGGGCGCCATGACCCTCGTCGGCGCCCTCGTACCCCCCGCCTCGGCGGCCGAAGCCCGAGCCGGGCTCCTCGCCGCCCAGGAACTGCTGCACTCACTCGGGATCACCGGCTGGCAGGACGCCCTCGTCGGCACCTACGCGGGCTTCCCCGACCCCCTCGACACCTACCTCGCCTGCGACGCCGACGGCTCGTTGACCGCACGGGTACGCGGAGCGCTCTGGTGGGAACGCGACCAGGACCTCGACCAGATCGACTCGCTGCTCGCCCGCCGCGAGAAGGCGGCCGGAGGCCGGCGCTTCACCGCCGGCAGCGTCAAAATAATGCAGGACGGGGTGGTGGAGAACTTCTCCGCCGCCATGCTGGAGCCCTACCTGGACTCCTGCGGCTGCCCGGGCGACAACGCCGGGATCTCCATGGTCGACCCGGCCGTGCTCCGCGACGCCGTCATCGCCCTCGACGGCCACGGCTTCCAGATCCACTTCCACGCCCTGGGCGACCGGGCCGTCCGCGAGGCGCTGAACTCGCTCGAAGCGGCCGTGGCCGCGCACGGCCACACCGGCCTGCGCCACCACCTGGCCCACCTCCAAGTGGTGCACCCCGACGACATCCCGCGATTCCGCACCCTGCGCGCCGCCGCGAACATGCAGCCGCTGTGGGCCGCGCACGAACCGGCGATGGACGAGCTGACGCTGCCCTTCCTCGGCGAGGAACGGGGGCGGCGCCAGTACCCCTTCGCAGCCCTGCACGCGGCCGGCGCCGTCCTCGCGGCGGGCAGCGACTGGTTCGTCTCCAGCCCCGACCCCTGGCACGGCATCCACGTCGCCGTCAACCGCCAGGTGTGGGCGGAGGAGCTGGGCGAACCGGATCTGCGCCCCCCGTTCCTGCCCGAACAGCGCCTGGCTCTCAGTGACGCCCTCGCCGCCTACACGGCCGGCTCGGCATGGGTCAACCACCAGGACGACGCCGGTGTGATCGCGCTCGGCCGTCTCGCCGACCTCGCGGTCCTGGACCGCGACCCGTTCGCCATCGCCCCCACCGACCTCCACGCCGTCCGCACGGTCGAGACGTACGTCGACGGCGTACGCGTCTACAGCGCGGACGGGCGTGCGACCCCAGGCGCGCACTGAACGGGCCACCCTGCTCCGCCCGCCGGACCGCGAAGAGGCGCTCGCGAAGGCCCTGCCCGACGAGGAGTGATCCTCGCTGCTCCGTGAGACGGCACGAGCCCGTCCTCCGATGCGCCTGTCGGGGGGTCTTCGCGAGGGTTACCGGGTCCTGAAGCGGCGGAAGAGGCTGCGGTCCACATACACGCCCTGGGCTGCCGAAGCCGATGATGTCGACGCGTCCGCCGCCGGTGACGTCGGTGAGAAAGCGAAGGTGCTTCCCGCTCGTCCACCCCTGGGCGAGCCCGAAGTCGTTCAGGACCAGCTTGAAGGGCTCGAACGTGCCGTCCCCGCGGCCGCGTGCCACGACGACGCCCTGCCGGCCGAACCCGACGATGTCCACCGCTGCGCCGATGGTGGTGGGGACCAGGAACCGGGGGTGTTCCCCGGCCGTACTCCATCCCTGGCCGGTCCCGAAGTCGTCGAGGACCGCAGGGGGCCGGCGAAGGTGCCTGCGTCGTCCTGGAGCGATACCCAGACGCCGTCGTCGTGGAAGCCGACGATGTCGGGCCTGCTCCAGTGCGGTGCCGATGCGGCTGTACTCACTGATGAGGGCAGGTTTCCTCCAGACCTGCACAGCCCGTACAGCATTGCGAGACCCAGGCGGCTGCTGTCCCGGCGATCCCTCGGCAGCCGGGGCCGGACGACCGTGTCGAAGAGCGCCTGCTGCACTGGTGGTCGAGCGTCCATTGGTCGTCCGAGCAGCAGCGGCCGTGCCGGTGCTGCTCGGACGCCATATGGGTTTCTGATCAATATCGAGGAACCAGAGTCATCGCTCAGCCCTCTGCCAGGCGCCACAGGGCATTCTCCGCCCGCTCTCGCATTGTCTGGTGGAAGACCAGCCGATTCCGCCTGCATGGGCGTGTCGACATGTCCGCCTACTGGCTCCCCGTGACGTGGAAGGGTGCTTCGGCGTCGGTCATCATGAAGGCATGAGCCACGGATTCACCACCCGCACGCTGGACGTCACCACCGGAGTCTCCGAGACGGTCTACGACCTGACGGGGGAGTGCGCGTCCTTTCTGGCCGAGGTGGCGGAGGGCCGTGACGGACTCCTGAACGTCTTCGCGCCCCACGCGACCATGGGTGTCGCGCTCATCGAAACAGGAGCGGGGAGCGACGACGACCTGCTGGCAGCCCTGCACCACCTACTCCCCGCCGACGAACGCTGGCAGCACCGCCATGGAAGCCGAGGCCACGGCCGCGACCACGTGCTGCCGGCCATCGTCCCACCCCACGCGACACTCCCCGTGATCAACGGCGAACTGGCCCTGGGGGCATGGCAGTCGGTCTGTCTGGTGGACACGAACAAGGACAACGCTCACCGCCAGGTGCGGTTGAGTTTCCTGGGGTAGGGGGCGCGACACCTGCCCCACGCGAGGGTGAGTCGGCTCAGGCAGCTTCGTCGGCCTGAAGCGGTTGTGGCAGCTGTGACGCCAGAAGCGGCACCGCTTGGGACGCCGTTTTTCGAGAACCGAATCAGAGACGAGGCTAGTACTCCAGCTGTAGATCGTGATCTTGCAGGTGGAGCTTGCACGGAGACGGGTGTGGCCATGGGCTGATAGGAGAGAAAGTGGGGCGGTTCGCGGGGTCGGGCCCCTGCGCCGAGCCGGGCGGGGCCGAAGGCCGCGCCGGACCAGCAGGCCCAGGCCCGCTCGATCGCGGCCCGCCAGCGGCGCGAGGACCGGGCTCGTCGTCAGGGTGCTCTCCACGATGCTGTACGTGGGGCCGTTCTCTGTCCGTCAGGGCGTAGACGAAGCGAGCGCGAACCTTGCCACAGGCAGTGTCGCCGGTGACTGGCGGAGCCGCAGATGTCTCACATGTACTCGAAGTACCGGTCGCACCAGTACGCCTTTCCCGTCTCCTCCTCATCGTCCTCGTCTTCGGTCACCTCGCCCGCAGTCACGAGCACCGCGACCAGTTCCTCGTCTCGGTGCGCCTCCAGGAACGACGGTCCGCTGTACGGCTCACGGAGGAGCTCGGCCGGAACGAAGGTGCACCCGCCGCTGTACAGACGCCGTCGAGCCACGTCACGAACTCCTCGGTCAAGCCCGCTTCGCTGCTGGGCACCCCCTCACCGACCACCACCTCAGCAGTGACGAAGTAGCTGCCGAAGTTGCTCATCACGACACGCACGGGCCGGCCAAGACCCGTCGCGTCCGCCAGGACATCGATGAGACCGTAGAAACTGGCGTCCTGAGCCAGGCTCCTTGAGCAGGACGGCTCGAAGTGTTCCTTCAGGGCGCTCACCAGCCGGGCGAAACATTCCCGCGAAGTGTCCAGGTCGAAATCCGCGGGGCGTCCCAGGCGGTGAGGGTCGTCGTGCTCCAGCAGGAGCGCCCGGACCTGGTCCAGCGGGAGCATGTCGTGCCCTTCCGTCAGTTCTAGTGCGGGGAAGGGTGGTGGGGGGGGGGGGGGCCCCCCCCCAGAATAGGTGATAATAGCCGGCGCGACCCCGCCCTGGAGGGCGCAAGTTTTAAAAGAAAAATTATAGTGGGGGGGGGGGGGGGAGGGTGGTTGGG